>JANMJR010000296.1:0-11604 GCA_031371465.1 Pseudomonadota bacterium | reverse complement strand
CGGCGTTGGCGCAATTGGCCGCGATGGTTGCCGGTATCGGCCAGGAGTTGAACGGTTTGCAGCAGAGTCTGGCTGCACAGCAAGAGTTGACGCCGCGTTCCGAGCAGGCATTGCTGCAAGCAAGTGGGGATGCGGAGGACAGCCAAGGCGCTTTGACGCGCGTTGAAGCGCAAATTCAAGCCTTAGAAAATCTACAGCGCCAGCAACACCGCGACGAAAAAGTCCAGCAATTCCTCGCCGCGCACAATTTACAAAGCCAGACCAAGTTGTGGCAATCGGTGCAAGTCGAGCCCGGTTGGGAAGATGCGCTGGAAAGCGTGATGGGCATGCGCTTGAATGGCGTGCGCGTCGACGATTTGGAGGGTGCACTGCGCCTCGATCCAGCACCGCCGCCCGGCGTCACCTTGTTCGGCGTCGGCACGGATGCAATTGTAAGCAGCGCGGCAATCCCGTCTTGGACGCTATTGGCAAAACGCATCGTTCGTGCCGAGCCGCAGGTGGCCGGCGTGTTGGCGGATTGGCTTGCCGAGGTTTACGTCGTCGATAGTTGGCAGGAGGCATTGCCGCTGCGTCATAACCTGGCGCCCGGCGCGCGGTTAGTCAGCCGCGAAGGTCACATTATCACGCGCCACACCGTGAGTTTCTTCGCGCCACAGGCGGAAATGCATGGCCTGATTGCCCGTGCCCGTGAAATTGTCGGGCTTAAAGTCGAACAGAATAAATTGCAGCAGGTGCTCGCTGAGCGGCGCGAAATTCACGCGAATGCGGAACGCCAACATCGCGATAATCGCGCGCAGATCGCCTCCTTTCAGCAACAACTGGGCGAACGCCAGGCGGCGCAACATACGCAAGAAATCGAGCGCTTGCGCTTGAGTCAGCAGTCGGAGCGAGTGAGTCATCGGCGCGACCAGATCGAGCGCGAGTTGAACGAAATCACCCAACAAACGCTAGCGGAAAGCGCAACGCGCGACAGCCGCATGGCGGAGTTAGCGCAACACGAAGCACAGTTCACGGTTCAGCAGAGCCAATTGCAACAACGCGAAGCCGCGTTGCGCAGCGCCGAGAGCGCCCTGAATCAGCGCCGCGAAGCGCTGCGAGCCGCTGAGCGCGCGTTGCAGGAGGCGAAGTTTTTCGAGCGTTCCTGCCACGAAAAATTGCAGGCGTTGGAGACGGCAACTCAAAGCCTGGCGCGGCGTAGCGACGAACTCGAGCAAACTCGCGCCGCGATCGAAACGGATATTGCCGGTTTGGTTGAAGAAACATTGCTGGCGACTTTGCAAAGTGCGCTCGGATTGCGCAGCGGTCGCGAAAGCGAATTGACGGCGCGGCGCGAATCCTTGGAGAGCATTACGCAAAATCTCACCGACGTCGAGCAAGAGCGCTTGGGCGCGGAACAGAAAATCACCCCGCTCAAGGATAAGATCAGTGACCTGCGCCTGAAGGAACAAGAAGCGCGTTTGGGCGAAGAAAACGCGGCGGAACAACTGGTCGCCAATGGTTGTGTCGAAGCCGACCTATTGCCTCTGCTGGAAAAAGGCATGCGCTCCAATGCGCTCGGTGGCGAAATCCTACGCATCAACGCTGAGATCGAAGCCCTCGGCGCCGTCAACTTGGCTGCCTTATCGGAACTGGAAACGGCGCGTGAGCGAAAAGATCATCTGGACAGTCAGTCGCAAGATTTGAACGATGCCGTGGAAACCTTGGAATCCGCCATTCATCGCATCGACCGCGAAACGCGCGAGCGCTTGAAGGGCACGTTCGATCAAGTGAACGAAAATTTCTCCACCCTGTTCCCAACCTTGTTTGGCGGCGGTACGGCGCGCATTGAGCTGACCGGCGAAGAACTTCTCGATGCCGGATTAACAGTCATCGCGCAACCGCCGGGGAAAAAAACCAGTTCGATTCATTTATTGTCGGGTGGCGAAAAGGCGCTGACGGCGGTGGCGCTGGTGTTCGCTTTGTTCCGTTTAAATCCGGCGCCGTTTTGCTTGCTTGACGAGGTCGATGCGCCACTAGACGACACCAATACGGAACGCTTTTGCGAGTTGGTGAAAAAAATGTCGGAAGATACACAGTTTTTGTTCATCAGTCATAACAAAATCACCATGGAAATGGCGAATCAATTGATCGGCATCACCATGCAAGAATCCGGCGTATCGCGCGTGGTCGATGTCGATATCGAGCAAGCCATGCGCATCACCGAGGACGTTGCGGCTTAATAGGAAAAAATACAAAAATGGGCGATCTGACCGTTAGCTTAGTGATACTCGCCGCGCTGGTTTTGGCCGGCGTATATGTGTTCAATCGCTGGCAGGAACGTAAATATCGGCGCGCGGCCGAGAATGCGTTTCGCCAGCCGGAACACGATGCCTTGCTCGACGAACCGACCGTGGTGCGGATGAAGCAGCGCAAAGAAACGATCACCCATGCCGAAAACGGTTCGCCATCCGCCGCCATGCCGAAACAGATCGTCGAGCCGACGTTAGGGCTAGACCCAATCGCGTCACCCGCATCGAGTTTCAAGCCGAGTGAGTTAATCGATTACGTCGCCCTGTTCAAGGGTGTCGACGCCAAGACCGGCAAGGTATTGAAGGAAGCGGTGGCGCGCTATCGCTACAACGGCAAGCCGGTACGCTGGTTGGGCCGTGGCAATGACAAAGGCGATTGGGTAGACATCGCCGGTCCCGAGCAGAATTTCAGCGAGTTCAAAGCAGCATTGCAACTGGCCAATCGCAAGGGGCCGGCGACGGAAATGGATATCGCAAGTTTTGTCGGGATGGTGAAAAACGTCGCGGCGGAATTGAAAGCGCAGGCGGAGTTTGCCGACGAGGCCGACGCATTACGGCGCGCCGAACAACTGGACCAGTTCTGCGCCGAGGTCGATTTATCGGTTGGGGTCAATGTCATCAGTACCGACGGTGGCTCTTTCCCCGCAGTGAAAATACGCGCGTTGGTGGAAGCCGATGGCATGTCGCTGGAGCCCGACGGCGCGTTTCACCTGCGTGATGAAAACGTCGCGGAGTTATTCTCCATGGTCAATCAAGAGCCGCGAGCATTTCTTTCCGAGCATACGAAAACCCTTTCGACCACCGGCGTCACGTTCCTTCTCGACGTACCGCGAACGGCAAACGGTTCCGTCGCGTTTGATCGCATGGCGCTCGCCGCGCGGCGTCTATCGGGTGCGCTACAGGCGCGCGTGGTAGACGACAAGCGCGTGCCGCTGACCGACACGGAGTTAACTCGCATTCGCGCCCAGCTTGAGGAAATCTACGCGCGCATGGCCCGGGAAGGTATCGCGGCGGGAAGCCCAGACGCATTGCGCCTCTTCTCTGAATGATCGCAGAGGAAGGCGCGGCACTCCGCATTACGGCGCTGCGCGACGAGTTAAATCAGCATAATCATCGCTATTACGTCCTCGATCAACCGACGATTCCCGATGCTGAATACGACAAACTATTCCACCAACTTCAGGAACTGGAAGCTAAGTTTCCCGCGCTAGTATCGCCTGATTCACCGACGCAGCGCGTAGGCGCCCCACCCGTCGCCAGGCTTGGGCCGGCACAACATCTCGTTCCGATGTTATCGCTCAATAACGCGTTTGATGATAACGACATTATCGCGTTTGATAAGCGGATGCGCGAAATTTTGGGTGTTGAAGAGATAGACTATTTTTGCGAGCGCAAGTTTGACGGACTCGCGGTAAACCTGACTTACAAAAACGGGAAATTGGTGCGTGGCGCGACACGTGGCGATGGCAGTACCGGCGAGGATGTGACGGAAAATCTGCGTACTATTACGAATGATATTCCGAATAAATTATCTGGCGCGGTCGTTCCAGAACTGTTGGAAGTTCGCGGAGAAGTGATCATGTTCAAACAAGATTTTCTGGACATGAATCGCCGCCAACGGGACGCGCAGGAAAAAGAATTTGTGAATCCGCGCAATGCCGCGGCCGGAGCACTACGCCAACTCGATCCGCGGATTACAGCGTCGCGCCCATTGCGATTTTTCGCGTACGGCATCGGTGAGCGATTCGGTTTTGATTCGCCGGCAACGGAAGAAGACTTAATGAGTCAGATTGCCAATTTTGGGCTGAACGTAAACCCACTTGACGAGGTGCGCCGCGGCGTTCCTGGGGTGCTGTCGTTCTATCGCGAAATGGGTGCGGCGCGACCAACTCTGCCATACGAAATCGATGGCGTCGTTTACAAAGTCAACCGTTTAGATTTTCAAAGACAACTCGGTTTTGTATCGCGGGCGCCGCGCTTTGCCATCGCGCATAAATTTCCGGCGGAGGAAGCTTTGACCGAAGTCGTGGGCATTGATGTACAGGTCGGGCGCACCGGCGCGTTGACGCCGGTTGCGCGGCTCAAACCGGTATTTGTCGGCGGCGTGACGGTGACCAACGCGACGCTGCACAATGAAGACGAAGTGCGGCGCAAGGACGTACGCATCGGCGATACCGTCACCGTGCGCCGAGCCGGCGATGTGATTCCGGAAGTCGTCGCGGTGTTGCTGGAGCGGCGGCCGAAGAGCGCGCAAGCGTTCGTGATGCCGACGACTTGTCCGATTTGCGGCTCCCACGTCGCGCGCGGCGAGGACGAAGCCGTGAGCCGTTGCAGCGGAGGTTTGATTTGCTCGGCGCAGCGCAAGCAGGCGATTTTGCATTTCGCTTCACGCCGTGCCATGGATATCGAAGGCCTTGGCGATAAACTGGTCGATCAATTGGTCGACGCCGGTTTGATCAAATCCGTCGCCGACCTCTATGCGCTGTCGCGAGAGCAGCTTTCCAATCTGCAACGGATGGGCGATAAATCGGCGGCGAATTTGCTCGAAGGGATCGAGAAAAGCAAGAACACGACACTGCAAAGATTCATCTATGCACTCGGGATTCGCACCGTTGGCGAATCCACCGCGCGGGATCTGGCGCGTCACTTTGGTGGCCTGGGCGCCTTGCTGGATGCGGATCTTCAGGCATTGCAGACGGCGCCTGAGGTGGGGCCGGTGGTGGCGCAAGCGGTTGTCGATTTTCTGGCGGAGCCGCATAATCGCGACGTGATTCAGGGGTTGCGCGATCATGGTATCGTGTGGCGGGAGACCGCTCCGTTTAGCGCGGCTGAGATCGCGCCGAGCAAAGTCGGCGGCAAGACGTTCGTCCTCACCGGCGCCTTACCCAACCTCACCCGCGACGACGCGAAGGCGCGTATCGAGGCGGCCGGCGGTAAAGTGGCTGGATCGGTATCGAAAAAAACTGATTATGTGGTCGCTGGCGAAGAGGCTGGAAGTAAGCTGGTGAAGGCGTATGAATTGGGCATTGCGTTGTTGGATGAAGCGGGTTTATTGGCGTTGCTTGAAGAAAACCGAAAGGACTGACCTGTGCAGAAAATTCGAAAGGCAGTATTTCCCGTCGCGGGGTTGGGCACTCGATTCTTGCCCGTCACAAAATCATCGCCCAAAGAAATGTTGCCGGTGGTGGACAAGCCGCTGATTCAATATGCGGTGGAAGAAGCGGCCGCGGCGGGTATTACCGAAATGATTTTTATCACCGGCCGCGGCAAACGTTCCATCGAGGATCATTTTGACAAAGCCTATGAATTGGAGGCTGAACTTGCCGCCCACGGCAAGAATCGTTTGCTCGAGGAAGTACGTAATTTGCTGCCACCGGGAATTCATTATTCCTATGTGCGTCAGGTCGATGCGCTGGGTTTGGGACACGCGGTGTTGTGTGCGTTGCCGCTCGTCAACGACGAACCGTTTGCCGTGCTGTTGGCCGACGATTTAATCGATGCTGAAGTGCCCGTGCTTAAGCAGATGGTCGATCTTTTTAATGGCCATTCCATTCTCGGTCTGCAAAACGTGGCGCGCGAAGAGACCAGCCAATATGGCATCGTCAAGGCCGACGCGGCGGTGGGTCGGCAATCGCACATTACCGGCATTGTCGAAAAACCCATGCCGAGCGCGGCGCCTTCGACCTTGGGCGTGGTCGGGCGTTACATTCTAACGCCGCGAATTTTTCATCACCTCAAAACGATCGCGCCCGGCGCTGGCGGCGAGATTCAGTTGACCGATGGCATCGCGAGTTTATTGAAAGAAGAGGGTGTCGTGGGTTACGAATTCGAAGGCCGACGCTACGATTGCGGTTCCAAACTTGGGTATCTGAAGGCGACTGTCGCTTACGGCCTTAAACATGCGGAAGTCGCCAGCGATTTCGCGGCGTATTTGCGTGAAGTGGATTGCCGCTGAGCGCCATGCTTTCCGCGCCCGATGCCCGTAAGATACTTAATGAAGCGGAAGAAATCTATTCTTCCGCCGCGGTGAGCGCGGCGATTGCGAAATTGGCATTGGCGATTACCGACGCTCTGCAGGACGAACATCCGCTGGTGTTGAGTGTCATGGGCGGCGCCGTGGTGTTCTCCGGCCAGTTGCTGCCGTTGCTGAAATTCCCGTTAGAGTTCGACGCGATTCATGTGTCGCGTTACGGCGATTCGACCCGCGGCGGTGAGTTGCAATGGCGCGTGTTGCCGAAGGAAACTATCGTCGACCGGACGGTTCTCGTGCTCGATGACATCCTCGACGAGGGCCACACGCTCGCGGCGATTCACGCCAAGATGATGGCGCTCGGCGCGAAAAAAGTCGTGAGCGCCGTACTCGTGGAAAAAGCCACCGGCCGCGCCAAACCGATTCGCGCCGAATTTGTCGGCCTCACGGTTCCAAATCGATATGTGTTCGGCTGCGGCATGGATGTTCACGGCGCCTGGCGCAATCTGCCCGCAATTTATGCGCTAAAGGAATCTTGATGCTTGCAGTGATCGGTGGATCCGGACTCACCCAGTTGGAAAATTTGGAGATTACTCATCGCCAAATTATTCGCACGCCCTACGGTGAGCCCTCCGGGCCGTTGACGTTCGGAAGAATTCAATCCCATGAAATCATATTTCTCGCGCGCCACGGCTACGGCCATACAATTCCACCGCACGAAGTGAACTACCGCGCCAACCTTTGGGCGTTGCATTCTCAGGGCGTAAAAGATGTCGTGGCAGTTAATTCCGTCGGTGGGATTCATGCAATGCTCGCGCCCGGGGTCATCGCACTGCCCAATCAGATTCTTGACTACACCCACGGCCGCAAGCACACTTATTTTGAAGGCGCGGATCGGCCCGTTACCCATGTCGATTTCACCCACCCCTACTGCGAAACGTTGCGCGCTCGATGCATCACCGCGGCGCGGCGCGCCGACGTTCCGATCATACTGGGCGGGGTGTATGCCGCGGTGCAAGGGCCGCGCTTGGAAACCAAAGCCGAGATCGATCGCCTCGAACGCGACGGCGCGACCATGGTGGGCATGACCGGCATGCCCGAGGCCGGGCTGGCGCGGGAGCTCGATCTGGGTTACGCCGCCGTGACGGTGGTGGCGAACCACGCCGCCGGGCGCGGCGCGAGCAGCGAAAAAATAGAATTCGCGGCAATCTTCAAAGTGTTGGACGAGGGCATGGCGAAGGTTCGGCACATATTGGAAGCATTGGTCACGCAATAGTCGACATCATGGCAATCTGCAAAGTATTGAAAATGGGCGATCCGATCCTGCTGCAAGTCGCGGCGCCGGTGACGAATTTTGATTCACCCGAGTTGCATGAACTATTGACCGACATGCGCGATACGATGGCGGCGATGAACGGCGCTGGCATCGCGGCGCCACAAATCGGCATCAGCCAGCAAGTGGTGATTTTTGGCATCGAGCACAATCCACGCTATCCCGACGCGGAAGTCGTTCCGTTTACGGTGTTGATCAATCCGACCCTGGAATTCATCGGCGATGAATTAGAAGAAGGCTGGGAAGGCTGCTTGTCGGTGCCCGGCATGCGCGGCATGGTGCCGCGTTACAAGCAATTGCGCTATCGCGGCTTCGATGAAAAAGGCCAGGTGATCGATCGCAGCGTCAGCGATTTTCATGCGCGGGTGGTGCAACATGAATGCGATCATTTGATCGGGATGCTTTATCCCATGCGCATTAAAGACTTTCGTAATTTCGGATTTGTTGATACGCTGTTTCCCGGGCAGGACGTTATAGACGAATAGAAACGGAGTTCGCCGTGTCAGAGCCGCAAGCCATCCCCACCACGCAAGACTTCCCCGCGCTATTGCGTATCACGCATATTGTCTACGGCCTGCTAAGTTTGGGGCTACTGCTCGGCTGGTTTCCCGCCGTCATCGGCGTGATACTCAATTACGTCAAGCTCGAGGATGTGCAAGGCACGTGGCTTGAATCCCATTTCCGTTGGCAGATACGCACGTTTTGGTGGGGGCTGCTGTGGGCAGTAATCGGCATCATTACCTGGTTGATTGTGATCGGCTGGTTTGTCTTAATCGCCGACGGCATATGGATTCTCTACCGCGTCATTAAGGGTTGGCTGAATTTGAATGAGAGTAAGCCCATGCCCGGTGCGTCGAGCCCATTGAATATCTGAACGGTTGTTCAAAGCATGCGCCAGAACCCAAGCAGGGATTGCCTGGCCCTAGGCCACCCAGTCCGGGCGTGGCATGCTCGGAGAGCCGCTCTGGTGCTTCTTCTCACGCCAATACAAAAAATGTCATCCTTAACCCTTCGCCACGTTCGAGGGTAAACTCCGTGAAGGATGGGCTTTGTAGGCGCATCAACTAAACCCATAACACATGGCTACACCATCCAAGAACAACTCAAGCGTAACGCACCCAACACAAATAGGCGTGATCGGCATCGGCGCCATGGGCATGGGCGTGGCGAAGGCCCTGTTGCGTAATGGTTGGCGCCCCTTTGTGCGCGACATCGATCCGAAGCGTGAAGCCGAAGCGCGCAGCGCCGGCGCCATCGTCTGCGCCACTGCGGAAGAACTTGCCACCCACTGCGAAATCGTCATCACGCTGGTGGTGGATGACAAACAAACCGACGCGGTCTTGTTCGGCGCCAGTGGCGCTGCCGCAGCGCTTCGGCAAGGCAGCGTGGTGATTATGAGTAGCACGGTCGCGCCGGATTGTGCGACGCAACTCGCCGCACGGCTGGCGCAACAAGGTATCAGCATGCTCGATGCGCCGGTTTCCGGCGGCCCGTTGAAAGCATTATCGGGCGAGATGAGCATGATGGCCGCGGGCTCGGATTCGGCATTCGCTAAATGCGAAGCGGTGTTGAAAGCGATCACCGGCAAGTTGTTTCGCATCAGCGCCATTCCCGGCGACGGCTCGAAAACCAAGATCGTCAACAATATGCTCGCCGGCACGCAGCTTGTCGCGGCGGCCGAGGCCATCACCCTCGGCGCGCAGCTCGGACTGAATCTCGACACGTTGTTCGACGTGATCTGCAACAGCTCCGGCGCGAGTTGGGTATTCGCCGATCGCATCGAGCGCGTGCTGAAACAGGATTACGCCGTAAAAGCCGCGCTGGACATCCTCAAGAAAGACCTATCGATCGCCGCCGCCACGGCGCAAAAAAATAACGTCCCGACCCCGGTAGCAAGTGCCGCGTTGGCCATGTTCACCGCCGCGTCGGCGGCGGGATTGGGCAGCGAAGATGATGCCGCGCTGGTTAAGTATTATCTAGAATTGGCTCTTGCGAATCCGAAACGGGATCCTCGGTGACGCAATTATTGCCGGGATAAAGTGGGACGTAATCGGTTACCTCGTTCCCCGGGTTCCATTTCATTCTATCCAGGTTGCGCTTGCTGACGAGATGGTATTCATGCTGGAATTGTAAAATATCGGACGACAATTTTAAATTCAATTCGGATCGAACAGCGTAAATAAAACGCCCCCACGAACGAACCGCGGGGGAGTGATGTAATGCGTGTGACGAGTTACTTACTTCTTCATGCTCATTTGCTTGAAATTTTCTTCCGCCTTCATCAGCATTTTTGCTTGATCGTCCATGAACATCTGCTTCGGCTTTGCGCCGCTGAAGCAGTACATTTTTTCACCAATCATCATATTGATAGAGCAGTCCGTCGGGACTTCTTTTCCCATCGCCAAGCCGGTGACGCACATATCGCCGAACTCGCTTTTCCCCGCGAAGCTCGCCGTTGCGAGTGTGATTAAACATGCGCCGAGAATTGTTTTGCTAAGTTTCATATCGTGACTCCTTTTGTAAAATTGAAATTAATTTGCAACCAGTCCATTGGCGCCGGGTGGGAGGCCTCCGACGTTGCCTGTCGACGAGAGGTTGCCATTGGCCTCGACACGATAACCATTCACTGTACCGATGGCGCCGTTCAGCACGTACAGGAACTGACTGCTATTTGACAACGCGGCGTCGATTGGGCCGGTGCCGGCGCCGATCACGGCCGTTAGGCCATCGCCCAATAGCGTGAGCGAACCATCGCGCGCGACGCGATAGCCGGACACCGAACCGCTACCGGTATTGGTGGTGTAGGCGTAGCGGCCATTTTTCGTGATCACGACCCAACAGGCGGCGCTTTGACCGTCCTTGACTGACGGACTGATGACGCTGATGTCGCTGCTTTCGTCGGAAACGTTGTACGACGATAGCGCCGCTTGATTTGCCGCACCGCCGAATGCTTCGGACACGATCAAATGTCCGCGCTTGTCGAATGCGAAACCAAATGGTGTCACGCCATTCGAAGTACGCACCGCCGGTCCGCTCGCGATGCCGTCTTCGACGGTGTAAATATCGATTTTGTTGGTGGCTTTTTCCGTGACAACGAGCGCATCCCCGTCTTGGGTGAATTCGATTTGCGCTGGACCCGTCGCGGCGGCGCTGAGCGGCCGGGTGGAGTTCGCAATCGGCGTGATCTTGCCCCACTCGCCGATGTTGAAGCCGGTAATATTGTTGGCGCCACCGCCGTTAAGCACGTACAGTAAATCGCCATGTACGGTCAGGCTTACCGGGCGTGTGCCGCCGGAATTCACTTTATCCGTCAAGGTGAGATTGCCGCGGCGAACCGAGAATACCGAAATTTCGTTGCTGCCCGCGTTCACCGTAAACAGCCAGCGGCCATTTTTCGTTAGCACCAATCCGCCTTGATTGCCAAGCCCGCCGCCGGTTCCCAAGCCATTGGTCGACGTGCGACCGGCGGCAGAGAGCGCGCCGTTCGGTGCACGGTTGTATTTGACGATTTCATTTCCGGCGACCGCATTGGTCGCCGTATAAACGAACCCACGACCGTAATCATCATCGTCTGCCTGCGCCGAGGTAACGGTGCCGGTACTTGAAACTGCGACGATAATCGGCATTGCTACGCGAATTAGCAATGCTCTCCAATTGAACTTATGACCTATCATGGTAATTTGTCTCCTTGAAAGTTAAATACTTACACTCACGATACGGCGAGCGCGTTGAATGGATCCATCTTGAACATGAGTCCGAAAAGTAGTCGCGTGCAGCGGCGATGCCTGACAGTTAATATTTCATATGCTCAGACTTATAATTTTTAATTATATGATTATTAATGAATTTAATTATTTATAAATAAGTAAACGTTTACATATATTAAATCATGGGACGCCGAGCGAAGATCAGCCGCGATACGATTACAGCTTCTGCAATACGCCTAGTCGTTGAGGGTGGCGCTCGCAACACGACGATCAAAGCGATCTCCGCGCGCATGAACGTGAATGAGG
>JANMJR010000285.1:0-5737 GCA_031371465.1 Pseudomonadota bacterium | reverse complement strand
CTAAACCTCGATCGGATCGACATCGATTGACCAGCGTACTTTTCGTTCCGTGAGCGCGCCGAGCTTCGCCGACCATTCCCGCAGAAAACTTTGTAACGCAGTGCGATTCTCCGATTGCACGACAATCTGATAGCGCGTCTTGCCGGCGACGCGCTGGATATTTGCTTCGACCGGCTGATAGACGGTGACGTTAGATTCCAATTTGTCGGCGATATATTTCGCCCGCTTGGAAAAACCAGCGACGACTTCGGCGTGCACCGCTTCCATGCGCAGCAACGCTTGATATGTGAACGGCGGGAATACGGCCGCGCGACGCTCACTGAGCAGCGTTTGCGCGTATCCCGCAAAATCCTGTCTGACTGCATAGCGAAACAACGGATGCTCGGGAAATTCCGTTTGAATCAGCACATCGCCCGGATGTTCGGCGCGGCCGGCGCGGCCCGCCACTTGCAGCACCATGGCGAACGTGCGCTCGGCGGCGCGGTAATCGGTACTGTAGAGGCCGCTGTCGACGTTGATCATGCCGACCAGGGTGAGCTTGGGAAAGTCGTGCCCTTTGGCGAGCATTTGCGTGCCGACTAAAATATCGGCGCCGCCGTCGGCGATGGTGGCGAGGTGTTGTTGCCAGGCGTTTTTGTTCGCTACGCTGTCGCGATCCAGGCGCAGGATTCTTGCCGCGGGAAAGTGTTGGCGCAACACCGTCTCGATGCGCTGTGTGCCCTCGCCTACCGGGCGCAAATCGACGTTGCCGCATTGCGGGCAATGTTCCGGCGCGGCTTCGATATGGCCGCACAAGTGACAGCGCAGCGGCCGCTTCTTCAGATGAAACACCAGGCGCGTGGAGCAACGCGGACACCCCGCCATCCAGCCGCAACCGCGGCAGTGAATTACCGGCGCGTAGCCACGACGATTGATGAAAATCAAACTTTGCTCGCCGCGCGCTAAACGTTGTGCAATGGCTTGTTTGAGCGGTTCGGTGAGTCCCTCTTGCGCCTTGGTCACGCGGGTGTCGATGAGTTTTATTTTGGCCAGCGCAGCCTGTTGATGAGCACGCTGAGTGAGCGCAAACATCTTGTAATGGCCTCGCTGAGCGTGGGCCCAACTTTCCAGCGACGGCGTCGCCGAGCCCAGCACGATGGGAATCTTTGCGCCATTGGCGCGGTAAACCGCGAGATCGCGCGCAGAATAGCGCAGGCCTTCTTGCTGCTTAAACGACGCGTCGTGTTCTTCGTCGACGACGATTAGCCCTAACTTTGGCAACGGGGTAAATACCGCCAAGCGCGTGCCGAGCACGATGCGCGCTTTACCCTCTGCTGCGGCGCGCCAGGCGGCGTAACGCGGACTATCGCCGAGCGCGCTGTGCAGGCTGACCTGCATGACCCCGGGAAAGCGCGCGCGAAAACGTGATTCGAGTTGCGGCGTGAGACTGATCTCCGGCACCAATATCAGCGCTTGCTCGCCGCGCGCCAACACTTGCTCGACTAATTGCAAATACACTTCGGTCTTGCCGCTGCCGGTAATGCCGTGCAACAAGTCGCAGTGAAATTGGCCGAGTTGTGCCGTGATTTTTTCCACGGCATCTTGTTGTTCTGGATTCAGCGCCATGTTTGTGGTCTGCGTGTCGATCGCCGTTATCTCTTTGCTGTCGATCGCTTCCACCCAGCCAAGCACTTGCCATTGCCGCAGCAATCGCGGCGCGGTGCGACTGATCGCACGCAGCGCGTCAGGGGCCACGGGATGTTGTTGGTTCAGCACGGCGAAAAGTTTGTGCTGCGCCACGGCGCGCTTTGGGATGCTTTCAAGCGCCCGTTGCGCACCGACCCGCGTTAACCGATAGTGCCGCGGTGGCAGACGCGGGCTTGGTGGATTAAGCAGCTTGTAGGTCGGCGGTAACGCGCTGAATATGGTTTGACCGAGGGGATGATGGTAGTAATCCGACGCGAAGCGCAGTAACGCCAAATCGCTGGAACTCAGCGGCGGGCACGTCGGGTCGATCGCGATGATCGGCTTGACCTGCTTAGGTGCTAGTTCGGTCTTCGCCGCCCGCCCGACAATAATCCCGACCCGTTGCCCCTTGCCAAACGGCACAATGACCCGACAGCCGATGTGCGCCGATTCTAGCGCGGGGGCGAAGTAGTCAAACACTGTCGCCAAAGGCAAATCCAGGGCGACTTGTGCGAAAGTCATCGGGCGCGTTGGAAATTATTCAAAGAATTTTTACGCACAGTTATGCGCACAACTTAAAGTAATAATTTAACAAAAGGGTGAATTAGTGTTGAGCCAAGGGGGAAACTTTTACCGCTCACAAAATCTGTGGATAACTGTGTACATAACCCTGTCGAACGGCCTCAAGAGCCCTTTAAAACCGTGACTTAGGCTAACATGCCCAAAAAAAAGGCAAAATAGAAGACCAATTTATTCAATAAGTTACAACACAGACGGGGATTGCGAAATCAGCTTGTTATATTCTTGACACAACAATGACTGTTGTGCATAAGCACACCCGGGCGACCCGTGGAATCCCTAGTGATATGGTGCGCTCAGCTCATGCACCGCCGCAACCAGCGCCGCCACTCGATCCGGCGGGGTATGCTGTGAAATCCCGTGTCCTAAGTTGAATACATGGCCGCTGCCTTTACCGAACGCGGCCAGCGCTCTAGCAGCTTCGGCACGCACTTGTTGCGGCGCAGCAAATAAACTCATGGGGTCCAAATTACCTTGCAACGCAACTCGATCGCCCACGCGCCGACGCGCGGCAGTGAGATCCTGCGTCCAGTCCAATCCGAGGGCCTCGCAACCGGTTGCGGCCAGGCTCTCCAGCCACAATCCGCCGCCCTTGGTGAACAAAACCACGGGCACCTTATCAGTCGCCAAATCGCTTTTCAACGCGCTGACGATTTGCTGCATGTAAGGTAAGGAAAATTCCAAATAGGCGCCATGGGCAAGGCTGCCGCCCCAGGTATCAAAAATCATCAGGGCCTGCGCGCCAGCACTTACTTGCGCTTTGAGGTAGGCGGCCACAGCTTGCGCATTGATCGCGAGAATGTGTTTGAGCAGATCGGGACGATCGTACAGCATGGTTTTCACCAAACGAAAATCGTCCGACCCGCCTCCCTCGATCATGTAGCACGCCAGCGTATAGGGACTGCCGGAAAAACCGATCAGCGGCACCCGGCCATCGAGCGCGCCGACCGTCATGCGGATCGCCGCCATCACATAGCCCAATTGTTCCTCGGGATCCGGCGCGCGCAGCGCTTTAATCGCCGCTTCATCGCGTAGCGGCCGGCGAAATTTTGGGCCTTCGCCTTCGACGAAATAAAGATCTAGGCCCATTGCATCGGGAATGGTCAAAATATCAGAAAAAATAATCGCTGCATCGAGCGGAAAACGCTCCAGCGGCTGCAACGTAACTTCCGTCGCCCATTCGGGCGTTTTGCACAGATTAAGGAAATTGCCGGCGCGTTTGCGCGTGGCGTTGTACTCCGGTAGATAGCGGCCAGCCTGGCGCATGATCCAGATAGGCGTATACGGCGTCGGTTCGCGTCGGAGTGCGCGCAGAAAAGTGTCGTTCTTTAGCGGTGTCATGAGCGAATTTTAACCCAGCGGCATCGAACCGACTGTAGCAAATGTTATTGTTAAGCATCGCCACCCGGCAACAACAGCGCGGCCGCGCCCCATGGCGCCTTGACAAGTCAACATCCAGGGGCTGGCCTACGGCGTGGCCTTGGGCCAAGGCCACGCCCATCTTCAGGCGATAGCTGTGGGATGAACTGCTTTGCAAACCTGCGTAGATTACTTAAGGATGCGGCCCCCACGGCGCGGCTGTCAGCAACTTCACTTCCTGCGTCATCACCAGCGGACGAAACTTCGACGCGAACCCTTCGATGAAATCTTTATTCGCGTACAGCGCCGCCCAGTGCGCACGGCGCGCAGCATCGTCGTCGAATTTCCAAAGATGGACAAGCTGATTGATCTGCCCCGTGTCCGCTTGAAAATAGCCGACCAGATTTTTGTCGAAGCCGCCTTTTTGCAACGCCGGAAAACCGAGTTCCGTGTAGAGCTTGACGGCCTCGCCCATTTTGCCGACATAAAGCGAGTAGGTGCGCAATTCGTATATTGCCATTAGTATCCTCCGGTGATTTGTATTCGATCACGCCTATGATCCCACATTCTGGCGATGCGGCAACACTTGTGCTACAGTTGTGCTACACAATTGAATACAGCACGCGCGATGACAACCACCACACTCCGCTTACCCCCAAATTTGAAGCAGCGCATCAGCAAGCTCGCCAAATCCTCCGGAACATCCGTTCACAACCTCATGCTTGAAGCCATTGCGCAAAAAGCCGACGAACTTGAGCTAAGAACGGCGTTTCACGCCGAAGCAGATGCGCGTCTAAGCGAACTTCTGACCAACGGCGTGGGTATGGATTGGAGTGACATGCGGACTTACTTGAACGCGCGAGCAAGCGGGAAAAAACCGCGAGCGCCGAAAGCGCGCCCGTGGCGCGCATAGTTTTAGCGCCGCAGATTCAAGCCGATATCGATCGAATCTTAAATTTTTTGGTTGAACACGCGCCAGACTCCGCCGCCGATCGAGTCGCCTCAATTATTGCCGCTATCGATATTCTGCAATCAAGCCCGCGAATAGGACGCCCGACGGATGGCGGCAAGCGCGAACTCATTATTTCGACCGGGGCAAGCGGTTACGTCGCGTTGTATCAATACCTTCCGGAACGAGATAGCGCATTTGTACTGGCGATTCGGAGTCAGCGCGAAGCGGGTTATAGCGGGGGATAATTTGTAGCCATTAGCCTCGATGCCGCGAAGCGGAGTCGAGGATGCCGGCTAATCCCCCACTCCATTTCAATACACGCACGTAACGATCGCTCCTTCGTACGCGCGCATTTCATTGCATTAAGGAATGGCCTGTAAGCCGCATGGGTATTGGCTCACAGGCCAATGGGTATACAATGAACGCGTACCGAAGGTTTAATCTTGTCGACGTTGCTATTGAAACTACCGCCGCAATCCGCTTGCTTCCAAAACTTCCCGCAGCATTCCAATTCGATCGGTTCCCCAAAAAACCTCGTCGCGAAAGATGAAGCTGGGCACGCCAAACACGTTGCGCGCTTCGCCGGTTTTTTGTATTTCGACAAATATCTGTTTGCCTTCGTCCGCGAGAAAATCATCGAAACCCAAAAGCGATGCGCCGGCATTTTCCAGCGCGCGTTTCACGACGGACACCTCTTCTATATCAAACTCGCGATTCCAAAATGGCGGCAGCACGTCGTCATGAAATTTGCGGAACACGTTGTGGCGTTGCGCCCACAGCATGGCGATGCTGATGAGGGTGGGATCATAAATTTTGACGGTGCCGCGGATGGTTAAGCCTTTGCGTTTCGCCAGGCGGCGGCAATCCATGTAGAGGTATTTGACCTTGGTCCATTCGCGCGGCGGGCGTTGCTCTAGCGTGCCGCCGTAGGAGCCGGTGAGGTCGGTGTAGAACGGAAACCACTCGAGCGTGATGTTGAACTCCTGCTCGAGTTGGTAGGCCTCGTCCTTCGCTAAATAGGAATAGGGGCTGCGATAGTCGATGTAAAGCGCGACTGTCTCGGCCATGTTACTGAGCGGGCGCGGCGGATACGGCGGGCGCTTCTTTGCACTCGGGCGGGATTTCCGATTCGACAATGCGGCGGCTGGTGGAATAGCGCACACCGCGAATCATGATGTCTTT
>JANMJR010000256.1:0-7614 GCA_031371465.1 Pseudomonadota bacterium | reverse complement strand
TCCTCCTTGAATTTGGTCATACCTACGAAATTCCTGATCTTCCTCTTGATAGATACGTCAGTTATCAAGCCTTGCCCGATCTCGGTATCCAACTGTAGAGTGCTCAACCCTTCCGACGCCTTCGACATGCGTATTTTCTTTCTCGTATCCGCGGGCGTTTCGGATGTAGCTCTGGCTTGCCGGGCGGTATTTGCCTAAGTCGTGCCACAACTCCGCAAGATGCGCCCAATCTTCCGCACCGAATTTTCGGGCATGACACGCGGCAAGCGTCGCCACGCCCACCAGGTGATCCGCGAGGTCATGCGGACTGCGCCATGCGCCGCTGGCATCTTTTGCGGCATGTGCGATGGGATGATTGCTATTCATAAACTCATTATGCGTTACCCGACTATCGAAACGTGATAGTCGTCCCTTGAAAATTACTTTTCATACTGCGTGAGCGCCTCACGCAAGCGTTGGCCGACTTCCGCGCGAAGCGTTTCGGGCGAAACGACTTCGACATGGGAACCATGCCTGAGTATGTCCATAGTCAGTTCGTGATCGTGGCGGTAAGGTATTTGCAACTCGTAACGCCCGTCGATTAGAAATTGCCCAACCTGGTCCGGATGCCACCGCTCATCCGCCACCCAGCGCGCGCGTTCCGCCGAGAAGCGCAGGACCGCCGTTTTGTTCGCCTTGCCGGCGAAGATGCCGTAGCTACTGGCGTAGTGGTCATTCAGGTCTTTTTCCGCGACATCAATTGCTTTGTCCGTCGTTTCTAATGCGTTCTTAACTCTGTCCACGGCGAAGCTGCGTAGCCCTTTGCGCAACTCGCACCAAGCGTCCAAATACCAGTTATCGCGGTAATGCGTTATGCGTTGCGGCGAAATGGTGCGCTCGGTGATGTCGTCGCGCCCTCGTCCGTGATAGCGCAAACGCAGCTTGCGGCGTTGCAGTGTGGCGCTGGCGAGTACATGAAACCATTCGCCGGCGGGCCGCGCGGCCATGCCGAGCACTCGTATCCGGTTGGCTGCTTCGCTTAGGCCCAATCGTTTGCTATCGAGCAATTCATCTATTCGTTTGGAAAGCGGTTGTAAATGCTCTCTCAGCAAACCCGGTTCTAGGCTTGCGAACAGGCGTTCAAATACCAGCAGCGCCTGAAGCTCACGCGCGTTGAACCAAAGTCCAGGCAACTCGTAAGTGCCACCTTCCGCAGTGCGCTCGTAGTAATAGCCGCTGCGCTCGTCGTCATGTTTGATCGGCGCGCCGAGAAAATCCTGCATAACGCGGAGCAATCGGAATATAGTTTGTTCCGAGCATTCCAGTTTCGACATTAACTCGGCGCGGCTGATGGGTGTGCGGCGTTCGCGTAGAACGTTGTGAAGTTGATAGATTCGATCGAACTTGTCCACGCTACATCCCCTTCATTCCGAGTTTCCTCGGCTTCACTGTTGTCTCGTGCGGCGCTACCCAATTTTCCCAAAATGGCTTTTGAGTTTTGTTGCAGCATATTGGAAAAGCGGCGGGAGGGCGAATCGCTCATTCGGCCCGCGCTTAGCGCCGCAGAAGATGGGTACGAAAAATTGCGGTATGCGGGGGAGGGTGACGGCCGGTTTCGCGCGAACAGTTCGGTGGATACAAACCAGCCGAATTAGGGTAGCTCTGAATAACTCTGATTTCGTCCTAATACTGCGTTGCGAACAAAATATCTCCTTACATATCATGCATATACTTCGTCGATATTTTTTGTTCGCGCCTTGTCTTGGTTAGAACCCAAACTTATTCAGAGCGTCCCTAGAGGTCGTCGAGTTCACAGAAATTCACAAAGAAGTAGCGCGCAATGCCCTACAATTACAATACTTACGCACAGGGGCGGATCAGGGCGGTCAAAGGTGAATACAACAATATCGAAAAAATTTATCGTCGGCTTTGCATTGGCTATCGCCATCATGGCGGCCAATGCTTTGGTGAGCTACCTCACCATCAACACGCTTTTTGAGACCTCTCGATCAGTGGATACCAGCCTAAAGAGGATTGATACGTTGAAAGACGTGCAACTTAACATCACGAATCTCGAAATTGGGCAGCGTAACTATATTATCACTGGCGACAGGCTCCATTTGGATCGATCTTATGCTCTTCTGGAAAAATCCAAGGGGCTATTTGAAACCCTACGCACGCTCACCGACCATGCGCCGGACCCGCTAGCGCAAATCTCGATGCTCGAAATTTTAACTATTGAGCAAGAGCGTCGAGTACAGCATGTTATCGACGTGCACGACGCTAGAGGTCCTGCTGCGGCGACAAAAGCGATTACGTCCATGTCGGGGGGGATTGTCATGGAGCGGGAGCATGAGCTAGTGGCCGCCATGGCAAGCGCTGAACAGGCGATGCTGGTGAACCGTACCGACCAATTCAGACAAAATAGCAGTCTAAGCCGAGTGACGTTTTACATAGCGACTTTCTTCAGCCTAGCGCTTTTGTGCTACATCTGTTACCTCGTATACCGGGAAATGTTGGAGCGCCGTCGGGCGGAAGAGGTGCTTAAATTTAGCGCTTCTCACGATCCCTTAACCGAGCTTCCCAACCGGACGTTGCTGGCCGAACGTTTCAACCAAGCACTTAGTCGAAAGCGAATTCGTAAAGCGCGTCTCGCACTGCTATTCATAGACTTGGACCGTTTCAAAAACATCAACGATACGCTCGGCCATGAGGAAGGGGACCGTTTGTTGCAGGTCGTGGCGAAGCGATTGTCGAGCCGTATTCGCAAGTCCAATACGCTCGCTCGTCAAGGCGGAGATGAGTTCGTGGTGTTAATAGAAAATGTCGGCGATCTCAAAGACGCGGCAAGCGTCGCGAAAACGATTCTGGAGGAAATCGGAAAACCATTCCAACTCGCGGGCAAAGAATTCCATATCAGCGCGAGCATCGGTATTAGCATCTGCCCGGATGACGGCAGTGATCTGCCAGCGTTGTTGAAATACGCGGACATCGCCATGTACCGCGCCAAAGATGAAGGCAAGGACAACTATCAGTTCTATTCTGAAAAAATCAATCGGCATTCCCTCGCGCGCCTAGATCTGGAATCCGGACTGCGCCACGCAATCGAAAGAAACGAGCTTGTTTTGCACTATCAGCCGAAGTGTGATGTGCGAACCAGCACTATTGTCGGGATGGAAGCATTGGTGCGCTGGCAGCATCCCATTAAGGGCTTGATCGCGCCAGAGGTGTGGATACCTTTAGCGGAAGAAACCGGTCTGATTGTTCCGATTGGAACCTGGGTCTTGCGCACCGCGTGTTCGCAAACCCGTGCCTGGCAAACTCAGGGGCTGTCCGCGCTGCGGGTGGCGGTTAATCTTTCGGCGCGGCAATTTGTGCGCGCTGCAATAGTAGAGGATGTCGGGAGGGCGCTTAGCGAAACAGGCTTGGATCCGCGCTGGCTGGAACTTGAGATCACCGAGAGCATGATGATCCATCACCCCGAAGAAGCGCTGAAGCTATTACACGATCTCAAAGCGATGGGAATTCATCTGGCCATCGATGATTTCGGTACCGGTTATTCATCGCTCGCGTATTTGAAGCGTTTCCCGATAGACAGCTTGAAAGTCGATCGCTCGTTCATTCGGAATATTCCGGATGACACCGGTAACGCACTCATTACCCGAGCGATCATCGCAATGGCGCATAGTTTGCAACTGACCGTGGTAGCGGAAGGCGTTGAGACAGCGAACGAACTGGAATTCCTGCGCCAACTCAATTGTGATCAAGTACAAGGTTTTTACTTCAGCAAACCGCTGACAGTGGACGATTTTTGCGACTTGTTGGTGCAGCGTCAGAATAGCGAGGGTAGCAACGTTCGGTTCTTAACGAGCGTAAAGAAAATTGCTGCCGACTAACACCCGTAACGATCGTGCGAATTATCGATTAAGGAAAACAAAAATGGTTTATCAACACGCTGGTGAAACAGGCACGCCATCAGGAGCAAACGCACAACTGTGTGGGGATGCCGGGGAGCGGACTGTAGTGACAAGGATGCTGCGCGTTATTGCGATAGGTCTCTGGTTCGGCGCGCTGGGCGCCTGTGCTCCAATGCAGACTCGTCCGGTGGTCCAGGTCGATCCTGGCACGCCCAGCGCGCCTGCGATAATGCAAGACGCTAATGAGGTCGAAAGCTTGCTCCAATATTACACGCGAGTAAAGCCGCTTTCGGGGGCCGCATTACGCAATGAGCAGGAGGCGCAACGCCGAGCTTTCGCGAAAGAAAAGTCCGACGTGGTTCGCGTCCAACTCGCTCTTGCACTTAGCATTTCCAACAACACCGATGGTAATGACGCCCGGGCGATCGCGTTGCTCGACCCGCTTGTCAAGGACGCAGGAAACGGGAACGCGTCGTTACGGAATCTTGCAGTGCTTGTGACCACCTTAGTGGGAGAAAATCGACGGCTCAACGACAGCGTTATGCCACTAAAGCAAAAACTAAGAGACGAGCAAAAGGAAACTGAAGCGCTCCAGCAGAAACTCGAAGCGTTGAAAACGCTTGAAAAAAAGCCCATCGGTCGTGACAATCGTGCGCTGGAATCCACTAAAAAATAAATCGCATCGACATTTTTTGTGAGTAACGAGGTAGCGCGACGAAATCGGAATAAAACACAGCTTCCCTACTCCCATCGCTTAGTTTCAGCCGGCTTTTTTGCGCAACGGCACGTAGATGACCATATTATTGCGGCTGACCAACAGCGCGACAATCTGGTCGGCATTGGCAAATAGCGTTTGCAGTTGCTTTGGGCTCACAATCGCATTGTCGTTAATCGCTAAAATTACATCGCCTTCGAATAGGCCCGCGCGCGCAGCTTCGCCTTCGACATTTGTGATAATTAGCCCGTTTTCTAAATTTAATTCGCGTTTCTCTGTCACAGAAAGTTCCCGCACTACCAATCCAATATCGCTCATCGAGTATTCTTCGACCATTCGTTTTTCCACCGGCGTGCTGGACTGGAGCTCTTCGATCAACACGTCGATGACCTTGTGTTGTCCTTAACGCCATAGCTCTATTGCGGTTACGGTTCCGGGCTGGGCGTTGGCGACAAATCTTGGCAGATCGTGGGATGCCGTGACCGTTGCGCCGCCAAATTTCAAGATGATGTCACCGGGTATGATGCCGGACTTTTTTGCCGGTCCATTCGGCTCGACTTCGGTGATCAATGCGCCCATAGGCGATTCCAAGCGGAATACCTGGGCGATCGCCTCATCCACCACCTGGTGGCTGACGCCGATTCGACCGCGAACAACTTTTCCGCGCGTCAATAGTTGTTCCTTAATGCCCATTGCAAGATCGATTGGTATGGCGAATGAAAGCCCCATGTAGCCACCGCTGCGAGTGTAGATTTGCGAGTTAATGGCGACCACTTCTCCGGCCAAATTAAACAGCGGCCCGCCGGAATTGCCGGGGTTAATGGAAACGTCGGTTTGGATGAAGGGTACGTAATATTCATTTGGCAGCGCGCGCCCTGTGGCGCTGACAATGCCTTGAGTCACGCTGTAGTCAAAGCCAAACGGCGAACCGATGGCCAGCACCCAGTCGCCCGCTTCTAATTTGTTGGGATCGCCGATAGTGACGGTGGGAAGCCCGACGGCATCGATTTTCAATAGCGCGACATCGGTAAGCGCATCCTTGCCCAACAGCTTTGCTTTAAACGATCGGCCGTCTTTGAGGCGAACCCAAATTTCACTGGCGTCATCCAGCAGGTGGCTATCGGTCAGAACCAAACCGTCAGTGCTGACGACGAAACCGGAGCCAAAAGCCGATTGCTGCGCATCGCGCCGATTACCCTCGGGCGGAAGTATGCGCCGGAACAGTTCGGCGAGTTCATCCTCGTCGTGGGGCGAATCTCTTACGCTCGCGGACAGATTCGCGAAGGCCGACTTTTTAATGGTTTTAATGGTGACAACGGCGACGCTGGCTTGTTTTACCAAGTCTCTGAAGTTTGGCAGTGGCCGCGTGCTGTTGGCCTGGCTCCCATAGACTGCGGAAACCAGTGTCGGGTCGAGCCCGGCACGATGAAGCAATACCGCCACGAAGGCCAGCAGCGCGCTATAAAGCCATGCACGACGGACGTTCATCTTAAACACTTGCCCAGCGCACGAGCGCCCCGGCGTCCATCGCGCCGGACACCCGCTTGATCTCCTTTCCGCTCTGGAACAAAACTAAGGTGGGGATGGAGCGGATCGCGAAACGCGCCGCGAGCGATTGCGCTTCATCGCTATTGACCTTGGCAAACCGAACACGGGTCGTAAGCCGTTCGGCGGCTTGTTCAAAAGCCGGCGCCATCGCCTTGCAGGGGCCGCACCATGGCGCCCAAAAATCCACGACTACCGGTAGGCCGGCAGGCCTTAAAAAGGCCTCGAAATTGTTCTCGTTCAGGGAAACAGACTTGCCTTCCAGCAACGCCGCGCCACACTTGCCACATTTCGGATGATCATCAAGACGGTTGGCAGCCACGCGATTTTCACTGAGGCAGCTAGGGCAAGCGAGATGTATTTTCAGTGGATTGTCAGCAGTGGTCATGAAGTTTATGCGTTGCGTTTGAGTGGGATTGATCGCGTTGCGGGTGGTTCATGGTTTTACCCACTGCATCAATTTTTCACCGTGCCCGGCTTGGCGTGGTCGCGCTCAAACTGCGGGTGCAATGGATTGCTGTGCGCAACGTATTCGTCGATGGTGACGAGGTTGTCCGATCCCGCCGTCGCTTGCCATACGGCGTCCATTTCTTGTTTGCTGATCCTCCGCGCTCCGGGCGGGGCATGATGCTTTGCATACTCCGGGTGCAGTGGATTGGTATGCGCTTGCCATTCTGCGAGGTCGACTTTTCCGTCGCGGTTGGTGTCCATGACTTTGAAGTCGCGCGTCATGTCTTTTTTCCAGGTGGCCGCCTTGTACAACGGATCCAACGGGTTGTTGGCGGCAATTGCGCCGAAAATACATAGACCCGCCAGCGCAGATAATAAACCGGCGGCAATGCGGTGATCAGTGTTTCGTTGATTCATGGCAAATTTCCTTGAGCGGTGCGTCGTAGCGTTCAGCGCGCCTAGCACGCGCGCGGTAAAACGAAAAAGGTCTGTGCTTCTGACAACCAGTCTAAGATCGGTCCGCCAACGCACATTGATTTAGATCAAATTCCTTACGAACACGGGCGCGTCGTTCGAACCGAGTATTGATCCAGATCAACATTTCCCTTTAATTGTGTGTTCAGAATGGCGCTTGCCTCATAGCCAAGGACGTTTTTTTGCGCGCTACGTTTCTATGACTTCTGCTGTCACAGCGCTTGCGCACGACTCCGAAAGTGGCCGCGCCCTGGGTTTGGTCTGTTATCACTGTGGCGAACCCATTTTCACGCCGGTGAAATTTCGTGTTGATACGGCGTCGGGTCACGAGCCGGTTTGTTGCGCTGGCTGTCAGGCAGTCGCCCAAGTCATTCTAGGCAACGGACTTGGCGACTATTATCGGCATCGCGAAAGCGCCGGCAATCGTATTGAAGCGAGCGCAGCGACGGCGCAGCAGCAGTTTGCGCTATATGACGATCCTGACGTACAACGCAGCTTCGTGCGGCAGTTGGACGGCGCTACGTTCGAAGCGAC
>JANMJR010000142.1:0-39737 GCA_031371465.1 Pseudomonadota bacterium | reverse complement strand
TGAGATGTAATAGATCGGTTTAAGCGACTTGACGCGGCGCGCTCTGCGCGAGCTTTTTATATTCGTCCCATTGCACCGTGTCGGAGAAATGCCAGGTATTGCCCTGGTCAAGGACGTATTTGCCGCGCGCGCGCAGATAGGCTTTGGCTTCTTCGAGTTTGCGTTGCATGGTCTTCGAGGGGTACGAAAACGTTTTCATTTTTGTGTTCCTTTCTTCCGGTTTCCGGCCCGCCTGTTTTATTTGGAATGCGGCCCGTGTATTCCCGTTGTAGACGCAGTATTTTGTTTGTCTAGGTGATGCTTTTCTGTAATTGCACTACGGTAAGCCAATGAAAATGATAATTAATATGGTTCAAAACGGATTTTTTGATGGCGTTAAAATCTTCACCAGACGGCAAATCCTTGGCCAGGCGAAGCGATAAAATTTAACCTTGCCGCGCCACAAACCGGGTCCTGACTGGCTTCCAGGCACGCCATGACTGCGAGACAAGCAGGGTGCGGCTTGTGGCCATGTGCGTTGAAAAAATCGAATTACTCGTTGTAAATTCGGCTATCGAGATAGTTCTGGCGCAGATGTCGTAGCGCGACCAACAACGCCGCGCTCACCGGTAAGGCGAGCAGCACGCCGAAGAACCCAAAAATTTGTCCGAACGCGAGCAAGGCGAAAATCACGACCACAGGATGCAGGCCGATGCGATCACCGACCAGCCATGGCGTGACGACCATGCCTTCAAGCAATTGCCCGACAACGAACAAGATCCACACCCAGACCATGCCGGGCAGGCTTTGAAACTGCATCAGCGCGGCCAAGCTGGCGAGCAGCAAACCGGTGATCATGCCGACATAGGGAACGAATACCAACATGCCGGTGACGATGCCAATCGGGAGCGCGAATTCAAGGCCGGCGAGCCATAAGCCCAGCACATAAAACACGCTCATCAGCAACATGACGGAAATCTGTCCGCGCAAAAATTCTGACAACACGGCGTCAATTTCGCGCGCGATAGTGGTGGTGCGATCATGCCAGCGGCGCGGAATGAGATGATCGATTTTCTCCACGAGCAAGTCCCAATCGCGCAGTAAATAAAACAACACCACCGGCACCAGAATCATATTCACTAAAAATCCCACCACCACCAAACCGCCGATTTTCAATGAGACAAACAGTTTGCTGGCGAGGCCATCGGCGCCCTGCACGTATTCCGTCATGTTTTGTTTGAATCCCTGAAAATCCAGATCAAGCTTGAGTCCCAGCTTTGCATTGAGCCAGGGAATTAATTTCTCGTTTAGCGCGGTGATGTAGCCCGGCAGTCGCGCCGTGAGCAGCGCCGTTTCTTTCTGAAACAACGGCACCATGATCAGCATCAGCAATACGAATAGGCCGATTAACAACAGCAAAACAATCACCGTCGCGAGGGTGCGTGGTACACGCCGTCGCTGCAGACGATCGACCAGCGGATCGCAAATATAGGCCAAAATCGCGGCGAACATGAAGGGCGTGAGGATCGGCCCCAGCACATAAAACAACAGCGCGACCACCAGCGCCGCGCCAACCAGAAAATACAATCGCGAGTTATCGGAACCGGGGAAAATCATTTCGGGTAAAATTTGGCCTTGACTGCCGCACTCTATCCTGAAGAAAGCGAGAACTCAACTTGAGCAAGCCGGAAACCCCGAGCGCATCCCTATCCTACCGCGATGCCGGCGTCGATATTGACGCCGGTGATGCGCTGGTGGACGCGATCAAACCCTACGCCAAACGCACGTTGCGTCCCGAAGTATTGACGGGTATCGGCGGCTTTGGCGCGCTGGTGGAAATCTCAAAAAAATATAAAAATCCGGTACTCGTTTCCGGCACTGACGGCGTGGGCACCAAACTTAAGCTCGCGTTCGAATGGAACAAGCACGACACCATCGGCATCGATCTGGTGGCCATGAGCGTGAACGATATTCTGGTGCAAGGCGCCGAGCCATTGTTTTTTCTCGATTACTTCGCCTGCGGCAAACTCGATGTCCCGACCGCGACCGAAGTCATCAAAGGCATCGCAACCGGATGCGAACAATCGGGCTGCGCACTGATCGGCGGTGAAACGGCGGAAATGCCGGGCATGTATCCGCCCGGCGAATATGACCTCGCGGGTTTCGCCGTAGGCGTCGTAGAAAAAGAAAATATCATCGACGGCAAGTCAATCGCCATAGGCGATGTGCTGTTGGGCCTGGCATCGAGTGGCGCGCACTCAAACGGCTATTCGCTCATCCGGAAGATCATCGAACGGGCGAAACCCAATCCTGATGCGGACTTTCACGGCAAAACCTTTCGCGAGGCAATATTGGCGCCGACCCACCTCTATGTGAAGCCGATGCTGGAGCTGATGAAACTAATAAAAGTGAAAGGTATTGCCCACATCACCGGCGGTGGCTTAACAGATAATATTCCGCGCATTTTGCAAGACGGGCTCAGCGCGATTATTAAAAAAAATTCGTGGCCGCGGCCACTGTTATTTTCCTGGCTGCAAGAACACGGCAATGTCGCAGAAAGCGAAATGCATCGCGTGTTTAATTGCGGCGTGGGGATGGTGGTGGTGGTGGATAAGCATGACGCCGACGCCGCAGTGGCACTGTTACGCAATCAAGGCGAGACGGTTTGGCCGATCGGCACGATCGAAATGCAGTCACCGGGGCAAGCACAAACAATAGTTTCTTAAATCTCCCGACACCTTTGTATAATCCTCATTCCCGCCTTCGCGGGAATGACGGGATAGCCAAGACTACACAGTTTTATCGCTCGTCGAGCGACTAATCCCCCGCCACCGTCATCTTCTCGATCAAAATCGAACCACACAATTTCGAACCGCGCACGATGACGTCATTGCCTACCGCGACAATGCCTTTGAACATATCCTTAAGATTACCTGCGATGGTGATTTCTTCGACGGGATATTGAATCTCGCCGCCTTCCACCCAGTAACCGGAGGCGCCGCGCGAATAGTCGCCGGTGACCATGTTGATGCCGTGACCGAGCAGTTCCGTGACGAGCAGGCCGCGACCCATTTGTTTAAGCAAGGCAGCGAAATCTTGGCCGGTGTCGGGCACGATTAAATTGTGGTTGCCGCCGGCGTTGCCGGTGGACTGCATGCCAAGCTTGCGTGCGGAATAGCTGCCGAGAAAATAGCCCTGCAGTACGCCGTCTTTGATGACGTCGCGCGCTTTGGTCGCAACGCCTTCGGCATCGAACGGGCTGGACGAAAAGCCTTTCTTCAAATCGGGGACTTCGCGAATTTGCAGAAACTTGGGGAACAGTTGCTGGCCCAGGCTATCGAGCAAGAACGACGATTTTCGGTACAAGCTGCCACCACTTACCGCGCCGACAAAATGGCTGATCAAGCCCTGGGCGATTGGCCCTTCGAACAACACCGGGCAATCCATGGTTTTGAGTTTTCTGCCGTTGAGCCGCTTGATGGCGCGCTCACCGGCGATTTGGCCAACGCGCTCGATTGGATCCAGGTCGTTAAAATCCCGCGCCGTGGTGTACCAATCATCGCGCTGCATGATCTCCCCGTCGGAGGCGATGACCGAACAGCTGACGCCATGGCGGGAAGACGGATAACCGCCGAGAAACCCCGTGCTGTTGCCGTAGCAAAAGTGCGAATCCTGGGTTGAGGCCGAGGCGCCGTCGGAGTTGTCGATGCGTTTGTCCACGGCGAAGGCCGCTGCTTCGGCCCGTTTGCCTAGCGCAATCGATTCTTCGACCGAGATGCCCCAGGAATGATATAGATCAAGGTCCGGAAATGGGCCTTTCGCCAAGAGCGCGGCGTCCGCCAAGCCGGAAAATTCATCTACGGCTGTGTGTTTGGCGATGCTACAGGCTTTTTCGACCGTATCGCGTAGCGCTTTTAGGCTCAGGTCGGACGAACCGGCATGACCTTTTTGCTTGCCAAAATAGACAGTTACGGACAAACCCTTGTCACGATGGTATTCGATGGTTTCGACTTCATCCATACGCACGTTGACGCTATGGCCCACGCCTTCGGAAACTTCAGCCTCGGCGGCGCTGGACCCCAATTCCCGTGCGAGCTTGAGTAAATCAGCGGTGTATTGCGCTAGTTCGGCGCTGGAGTAAGTGAATGCGGCATCGCGTTTTATATGTGCGGACATGAATTAATTCTTTGCTATAAACATTTGAGGTATCATAATATTTTGAGTGCCCAACTATGGATCAGGCGCCTGTAGACCAGCCCAGCAAGACCGCGAAAAAAAAAGCCATGCTGGGCATGCAAGCGATCGGCGCCGCCTTGGTTGAGCTTAACGACATTCAACTCAAAGGACTCGAACTGCCGGAGGAATTAGCCGCGGCAATTCGGGAAATGAGGCGAACCCGGGGACACGAAGGTAAACGTCGACAGATGCAGTATATCGGACGAATCATGCGTCAGGTAGACAGCGCCGCAATTGCCGCCAAACTCGACCGGATAAAACAGCCGGCAAAACGCGAAGTCGCGCGGCTACATCACGCGGAACGCTGGCGTGACCGACTGATGAAAGACCCACGGGCGTGCACTGAGTTAGAAACCTTACGGCCGGACGCGGATCTGACGGTGATACAGCAACTGGTGCACGATGCGCGCGACGAAGCGGCGAAAAAACGCCCGCCAAAGGCATTCCGTGAGTTATTCCGCGTGCTATCGGCGTGGCTTAATGAAAAAACCGAGGACCAGGCTTAAATGACATCCGCGTACGATGCGCTGAAGATCGGCCTATTGACCGTCAGCGACCGCGCCTCCAAGGGCATTTATCAGGATGAAGGCATCCCCGCGCTGAAAACGTGGGCCGAGCAAGTATTGTTAAACCCGATTGTTTTCGTCACCAAAGTGATTCCGGATGAGCAGCCATTGATCGAAGCGACACTGAAAAATTTTGTCGATGAAGAGAAGTGCGCGTTGGTTCTAACCACCGGTGGAACCGGCCCGGCGCCACGCGATGTCACGCCAGATGCAACTTTGGCAGTGGCCGATCGTGTGATGGAGGGATTCGGGGAGGCGATGCGCATGAATAATCTCAAATACGTGCCGACGGCGATTCTCTCACGCCAAGTCGCGGTCATCCGCAAGCAAACGCTGATCATTAATATGCCAGGGCAACCGAAGGCGATAAAGGAAACTCTGGATGGTATTTTCGCGGCGGTACCCTATTGCGTGGATTTGATCGGTGGCCCTTACATTGAAACCCGTGACGCGCTGATCCAATCCTTCCGACCGAAATCCGCCATTCGAGCGAAAACCTAGATGACGACAACCGCATTTACATTTTGTTTGCCCGCCCTTGCGCTACTCGCGCAACTGATTACTCAAGGCGCCCATGGCGTCGAGATCGATGTTGAAAGGGCGAACACAGATGTCGCGAACGCAGAAGCGGCGGTCAAATGTGCAACCGAACGGCACGCCCTGTGGACAAGCGCGAGCGACGCATTGGTTCTGGCGAAGAAACTTCTCGCCGCCGACAAGCTGCCGGCGGCGGCCGCACAAGCCAATCTCGCGCGGGAACTGGCCGAACTCGGCATCGCGCAGACCGAATACCCGTTATTTTGCGAGTGCTAGTCATGACATCTCTGAGTTCGATCAAAACTGCCCTTTGCGGCGCGCTGCTGCTGTTGTTCGGGGCCACGGTCAACGCCGATGTCTACAAATGGGTCGATAAGAACGGCAAGATCCAGTACTCGGATCAACCGCCGCCGTCAGGCGACGGGAAAAAACTGAAACGCCACAGCAAGGACACAGTTGAGTCGCCGTCGGTGCAATCCGGCGCGACGGCAGCCAAACCGGCGGCGTCAACAGCGGATCAGGAACTGGAGTACCGGAAACGAAAGGCCGAGAAGGAAGAATCCCAGAAAAAGCAACAGGCCGAGGCAGAAACCGCTGAGAAAAATAAAGATTACTGCAATAATTTGCACGGCGATTTGAGCGCACACAGCAACGGCGTTCGTCTGGCGCGATACAACGAAAAAGGTGAGCGCGTGTTTCTTGACGACAAAGAACGTGCTGCTTCAAAAGAAAAATTGGAACAACGAATCAGCAAGGAATGTAAGTAGCATGACGAGTGGCGACAACAAGACGAATACGCGCGCGCTGTTTCGTAACACTTAACTAATCGACGCCCTGGGAACGAATATGGTTGCTCCGATTAATCAGGTAGGTCAGTACACCAACCCGCCGCTGCAAAATCTAGATCGAGCCAACGCTTGGCTTGAAACGCTGCCACGCGACAACTTGGATGCTGCGCGCGCGCACATCTTGCACGTGATGGGCACGTTCGCTCACTCGCCTGAGTTGCTGACGGTGGATGGCGTCAATACATTGCTGCACTTGGACGAAGGTTGCCAGCCGGTGTTGGTCGAAATCCTCCGTGACTTCCTAAAAAATCCCAGTACCGATGGCGCGACGACTAACGCGCTGTGCCGCGACATGGAAACGATCTACGGCGAGCTCGCCGGTGCTTATGCACGCTTCGTTCGAACCTATCACGAAACCCGCACCAGCACCAAGCAGATTGCAAATTTCATGGCGCTAGTAATGGGTCGTGCGCTGTATAGTTTAGGCAATCGCGCCAAATGGAATTTCTTTCATCAGCACGCCGTGGACGACGACCTATGGATTACCGCCCATAGCGTGTATCAATTTGCCGAACTAGATGGACTGCTCGCCACCAAGCTTGCACTCTACGCTCGACCCTACGAAATATCCAGCACGCCGGGCGCCCTCTACGTGCGCACGGTGATGCTGGACACTTTAAGCGGCGGCAAATTCTCGCCGACCCAAATCGAGACATCCGATCATTGGCTCACGTCGTGGAGTGTGCACGGATCGCCTGAGCACCGCTATGTTCCGGAAAAACACTTCTACGCAACCAATCTCAATGTCGCCACGGGCGCGCGCCGCGCTCACGCTGCGAAAACCAACGAAGACAATCGTTATCTGCAAACCGATTTTTTGGCGATTGAAATCGGGCGTACGAAAGACCGACTGCGGGAGGGCGAAATCCAATTTGGCCTGGGCTTCATCGCCAAACAACCGATCGCCGAGTATCTCTTGTTGCTCGATCGCTTGTCATTGCTCTGGTCGCCGGAAGCCGTTGCCCGCGAACAACGCAGTGACAAGCGTGTTCCGCTCGACCACGAAACGGTTCAGGCCGTTCGAGGCCTGAACGGACTGTGCGAATGCGCCCGGCAGGACTACGAAAAAGCGCACGGGCCGATCGATCTGAATCGCGGGCTTTCACGCGATGAGGAAATGGATCTGCAGGTTTACGGCTTCATTACTGAGCGCACGCGCGCTAAATTGCGATCGCGCCCGCTGGACGCGACCCAGCCGATTCCCGCGGTGGAGCAATGGCAGCTAACCGACGAAAGCATTACTGGCTATAGCGTATCGTTCCCTAGTACGGAATATCGCAACCTCAAGCTCGGCGCGTTGGTGGGCTTGAAACGTCGGCGTAGTGAACGTTGGGTTGTAGGTGTCGTTTCGCGTTTGCAGAACAAAAAATCTCCCGACGAAAGCATTGCTGGCGTGGAAATCTTTGCCCACGCACCGGTAATCGTCATCGTCAACGAAGATGTTGCGGCGTCAAACGCGGAAACAAGCCGCTCCTCCTGGGGATTATTCATTCCGGGCGATAAGCAAGCGGGACGCCGCGATAGCCTGGTCATCGACGGCGCATTGTACGCAAGCAAGAAACGTATCCTGATGAGTGCGCGCAACGTGCGCTACATCGTCCAGCTGAATTCGGTTCTGCGCTCGGGCGAAGGCTGGCATAGAATCGAGTTTGAAGTCGTCGGTAAACGCGAAGTTAGTCAGAAATAAGATCCGGACGTTTTCCACCACGTCCGAAACTTCTTCGCACCATGCCAGTCATTGACCTCGCCGCCCTCGGCGAGCCATTGTACGAATTCAGCCAAGTTCCCAATCAACGCCGCCACTACTTGCAAGGCTTCGGCGGCGACACCATGAACTGCGCCATTGCCGCTGCGCGGCAAGGTGCGAGCGTGGCCTATATTACGCGTGTAGGCGACGATGAATTCGGCCGTGAATTCCTAGCGCTTTGGCAACAGGAAAATATCGACGCCTCCGCCGTGGGTATTGATGGAAAAGCGCACACCGCCGTTTATTTCATCAGTCACGGCGCGAGCGGTCATGTGTTCAGTTATCTGCGCAAAAATTCGGCTGCGAGCCGGATGACACCGGATGATTTACCACCCGACTTGATTCGTTCCGCGCGATTTTTTCATACTTCGGGCATCACCCAGGCAATCAGCGAATCGGCGCGGGCGACAACGTTTGCCGCAATAGAAATTGCCCGTTCCGCCGGTGTCGCAATTTCATTTGACGCGAATATCCGTCCCAGACTGTGGTGCGCGGAACAGGCGCGGGAAACCATTGTGAAGACCATTCCGCTTAGCGATATTTTCTTCCTCAGTCTTGAGGACGCCGAGTTAATCGGTGCGCCAAGGGATCGAATGGACATTCTGCGTTGGTGCCGCGACCTTGGCGCCACACGAGTCGTGCTGAAACTTGGCGCGCACGGCATCTTGGCGAGCGATGGCCTGGCAGTGCATGCCGTACCGGGACTCGTTGTGAACAGCGTAGATGCGACCGGGGCGGGAGATTGCTGCGCCGGCGCGTTGCTCGCGCGCCTTGCCGATGGTGATGATTTCAGTACCGCATTGCATTTTGCCAATGCCGCAGCGGCGCTCACCACCACGGGTTTCGGCGCCGTCGCGCCGTTGCCCAATCGAGCGACTGTGTCGGCCTATTTGAAAAACACGCTTCCCTCGGAATGACAGCATTGCGGTTTTCCAGTAGGCTTTCGCTTTAGATCCCGAAAACACCACTCATGAACGCACCGCTCATTGCCATCCACCCCTTAGCGGTGAGTTCACCCACTCCCCTTCCCGAAACCTTGGGTTTTGGCCGCCATTTCACCCATCGCATGTTCACTCAGCACTATTCACCGGAACAGGGTTGGCATGATGCTGCAATCGGCCCCTATCAACCGATTGCAATCGATCCGGCAGGCCAAGTATTCCATTGCGGTCAGGCGATTTTTGAGGGGACGAAGGCCTATCCGCGCCCCGACGGGCAGTTCAATCTGTTTCGTGTGGAGCAAAACGCCGCGCGTTTCAATCGCTCCGCCGCGCGCCTATCTATGGCGACGATCGAGCCGGAATTTCACATTCACGCCATCAGTGAATTGGTTAAGCTGGAGCACTCGTGGATGCCCCGCCAGCCCGGATCGGCGCTGTATATCCGGCCGGTGATGATTGCGACCGATCCTACCCTTGAGGTTCGGGCGAGCAAAAATTTTCTGCATTACATAATCTTAAGTCCGGCCAGCCCGTATTTTCCAAGCGGCGCCAAGCCGGTGCGGGTGTTGATCTCCCACGAATACGTGCGCGCGGTGCGTGGCGGCACCGGCGAAGCAAAGACCACCGCCAACTACGCCATCAGCCTGCATGCAATAGAACAGGCGCGCGCGCGGGGCTATCAACAGGTGCTGTGGCTCGACGCGCTGGAGCGCCGCTACATTGAAGAAGTCGGCGCAATGAATATCGGTTTTGTATATGAGGGCAAACACATTCGTACGCCGGCGCTTTCCGGTAGCATCCTACCGGGCATCACCCGCGATTCGATTCTGCGGCTAGCGCCCGACTTGGGTTACAGCGTCAGTGAAGAGCGCTTGGACGTCGACGAAGTCTTGCGCGACATCGCCAGCGGCAACATTACCGAAGTATTCGCAATGGGCACGGCAGCGGTTGTCGTTCCGATTGGCACGCTCGCCTATAAAGGTCGCGATTACGAGGTTGCGAATTGCGCGGCGGCGCCGGTCTCGAAGTCGCTGTACAACGGTCTGACGGCTATTCAGTACGGGCATACGCCCGATCCCTACGGCTGGACGCGTGTCGTTACATTGAAGTAATCGCCTGGGCCACACGATCAGGCGTCAACTGATTCATGCAATTGAAATGTCCGAGCGGACAAATCCGTTCACGACACGGGCTGCAAGGCAAATTCAAACTGATGCTCAGCGACCGGTCAGAATAAGGCGGCGCCAATCCCGGCGCTGTGGAGCCGTACAGCGCGATAACCGGGCGGTTCAAAGCGGAAGCCACGTGCAATAACCCGGTATCGTTACTCACCACACAACTCGCCGCGGCGAGCAAGCGAATCGCTTCCAGCAAATGGGTCTCGCCCGCCAAGTTTCGACATATGCCGCCGCTGGCTAGTTGCACTGCATCGGCAATCTCGCGCTCCTTCGATGAACCAAGTAACCAGACTTGTTTACCTTCAGCAACAAACGATTTCGCGAGCGTGCCGTAGTGTTCGGTGGGCCAGCGCCGGGCCGGGCCATATTCCGCGCCGGGGCAGAATATCGTGATCGGCCGATTAGTTTCGAGCCCAAACTTTTTTAGAACAGCGTCCAAATCTGCCGACGCGACTTGCAGTGTGGGCCGGGGTATCGGGAGACCCAGCGACTTCCCGCGCGGCGCCGCTAAAAATGCATAGCGATCGACCATGGTCGGTAGCAGCCTTGCATCAAGGCGGCGCGCATCATTCAACAATCCAAAACGCATCTCACCGACGTAACCGGTGCGTAGCGGAATCTTCGCCAGGAAAGGCGCTAAGGCGGATTTTAACGAGTTAGGCAATACAATCGCTTGATCATATTCCTGATTACGCAATGTCACACCAAGGCGACGCCGCTCGCCGAAGCGCAATTCACCGTGCGCGAACGGACTGTCAATAATGGACTGCACCTGCGGCATGTGTTCGAGTACCGGCCGCAAATAGGGCGCCGCGAGTACATCAAGCGTTAGGCCTTGGTGATATCGATGCAACAACTGAAATAAGGGTTGGGCGAAAATCGTATCGCCGATCCAGGACGGCGCGACGACTAAGATGCGAACCAGCGGTTTATTGGTCATCCGGATGAAGGCGCCAGCGCCCTGGTTAAACGAATGTCACTCGAAAGGACGGGTAGCGCCCCCTCAGAATGATCGGCTAAGGCAACAACCGTCGCAAGATGCTAGGTCCGGCGTTCGAGCTTATAGCGTGTGCCGCAGTAAGGGCACAGCGCCTCGCCGGTTGTTTCAATCGGCAAAAACACCCGTGGATGAGTATTCCATAACGTCATCGACGGCAGCGGACAATGCAACGGCAGATCCGCCGCCGCCACGAAGACGAAGCCTTGATTGAGTTCAGTGGGTTTTGCGTGCGTCATCAGATGTAAGCAAGCCAATCGTTGTATTTTTCCGAGCGACCGTTAACGATATCAAAAAATGCCGTCTGCAATTTTTCTGTGATTGGACCACGTTTGCCCGCTCCGATCACGCGGCCATCTAGCTCGCGAATCGGGGTAACTTCCGCGGCGGTACCGGTGAAAAACGCTTCGTCGGCAATGTACACGTCGTCTCGCGTAAGTCGCTTGGACATAAGTTCAAGGCCCAAATCTTTGGCCAGGCGATGGATGGTATTGCGAGTGATCCCGGTGAGCGCCGAAGCAATTTCCGGCTCAATCACCGCACCATCCTTGACTATGAACAAATTCTCGCCCGCACCTTCGGCAACAAAACCATCCACATCAAGCAATAAACCTTCATCGTAACCGTGATCGGTGGCTTCCAAGTTGGCGAGAATGGAATTAGCGTAGGTCGATGCAATTTTCGCCCGTGCCATGGTGACGTTCACGTGGTGACGTGCGAACGACGAAGTCTTTACGCGGATTCCTTTCTCCAAGCCATCGGCGCCCAGATAGGCGCCCCATGGCCAGGCGGCGATCGCAACGTGAACCGATGCCCCCTTGGGCGATACGCCCATTTTTTCCGAACCGTAAAACGCGATGGGCCGCACATAACACGATTCCAACTCGTTTTCGCGCACAACTTGGCGCTGCGCATCCATCAACGTCGCGCGATCCCAGGGCAGCTTCATCATGTAGATGTGGGCGGAATTGAAAAGACGATCCGTATGTTCCTTGAGACGGAAGATCGCCGTGCCCCGGGCTGTCTTGTAGGCGCGCAATCCTTCAAATACCGAGAGGCCATAGTGCAACGAATGGGTGAGAACATGGGTGGTCGCATCGCGCCACGGCACCATCTTGCCATCGTACCAAATCAGGCCATCACGGTCTGCCATCGACATCGTAAAACTCCAGCATTACATTAAAAGGAAAATTATAGCCGATTTTCATGTTACCTTTATCAGCTGCGCTCTTTGCGATCACAAGGATAGGGAAACTATGACGATCAAAGCACTCGCCTTCGACGCCTATGGAACGATATTCGACGTCCATTCGGTCATTGCCTTGTGTGAAGCGTTTTTCCCCGGTCGCGGCCCCGCCCTGAGTCAGCTCTGGCGCACCAAACAACTTGAATACACCTGGCTACGCAGCTTGATCGGCGCCTATGAAGATTTTTGGCATGTCACCGAGTCAGGCCTCGCATTTGCATGCGAATCGCAAGGCCTGCAACTGACTGGCGAAAAACGCACGCGATTAATGGATGCGTATCTCCATCTCACGCCCTACCCCGACGTTGCGCCCGCGCTCAAGCGGCTCCGACACTTACCGCTGGCTATTCTTTCCAACGGCGCACCACGCATGCTATCCGAGGTCGTGGCAAACGCGAATCTCGGCACGGATTTTACGCACCTATTAAGCGTCGACAGCGTAAAGATCTTCAAACCTCATCGTAGCGTTTATCAACTAGCGCCCGACACCTTTGACGTCGCGGCGCAGGAGATTGGTTTCGTGTCCTCGAATGGCTGGGATATTGCCGGCGCAGCCCATTTCGGCTTTCGCACATTCTGGATCAACCGCAATAAACAGCCGCCGGAAGCGCTCGGCGCGCAGCCGTATCGCATCGTTTCAACGCTCCAAGATGTTGCTGACGAACTGCAAAATGTAATTTAGGATACAGGTACTTACAATTCTGTAATGATCTGGTTCCCTTAACGTTTAAGCGCAAAAAAATACTATGTCGCAAGCCGCGCAACCCCCTTTGGAAAGCCTCGCGATAGCCAAAACAATAGCGACGGCGACCCCTATCGGCAACGCCGCCGATGACAAGCTGTCCCGCGACCTGCTCATTTTCGCCGCGGGGTTGATGACCTTCGCGACGATTTTTTGGCTGGCGATTTATTGGTGGATGGGCATCCGCCTCGACAGCACATTGCCGCTGCTGTGTCAGTTATTGTCTGCCATCAGCGTTGCAATCTACTGGAAAACCGGCAACCTCGCATTCCTTCGGGTGTTTCAGTTGTCTTTGTTTTTGTTCGTGCCTTTCGTCATGCAATGGGCGATCGGTGATTTCGTCTCGTCCAGCGGTGTGATGTTGTGGGCCGTGCTCGCCCCCATCGGCGCACTCATTTTCCACGGCGAAAAAGAATCGTTACCGTGGATCGTGGCTTATTTAATTTTCACCGCCGTATCCGGCGCCTTGGACTATTACTTGCTGGTTGATCGACATCTGAAGTTACCGCTACAAATCGTCGCCGTATTCTTCGTGCTCAACTTCGCGGCGATCTCGACCATCATCTACTATCTCGTGCGCCATTTCATCCGCGAAAAAGCCACCAGCCGACTCGCCCTGGAAGCGGAACAAGGACGCTCGGAAAAATTACTCCTAAACATTTTGCCTGCCCCCATCGCGGAGCGTTTGAAGCGCGACGAGCGCACTATCGCTGACGGCTACGCAGACGTATGTGTGCTATTCGCCGACCTGGTGAATTTCACCAAACTGTCGGAAGAAATGTCGCCGAATCAAATCGTCGCGCTGCTCAATCAGATCTTTTCCGCGTTTGACGAACTCGCGGAAAAGCACGGTCTGGAAAAAATAAAAACCATCGGCGACGCCTACATGGTCGCGGGAGGTCTAAACCATCGCGGCGATCACGACTACGTCATCGCCACCGTGGACATGGCAATGGACATGCATGCAGCAATCGCGAAGCTCACACCCAGCGGACGCGATCCACTGGCGCTGCGCGTCGGCATCGCCACCGGCCCCGCCGTTGCCGGCGTCATCGGCACGAAGAAATTTATTTACGATTTGTGGGGCGATACAGTGAATATCGCCAGCCGCATTCACGGCGAAGCGGCAGTTAACGCCACGTTGGTCGATACCACGACCTACAAACGGCTCTACACCCGCTTTAGCTTTTCTGAACCGCGCCGTGTGGCATTAAAGGGTAAAGGCGATGTGCAGATTTATGAGTTACTAACCGGCGGCGCCTAGTGGTCGAAAAATCTCATTACCCGCGCGCCAGTCGGACGGTAATGCTATTGACCTTTAACCAGCTGAACGCACGGCACTACGCCACAAGCCACATGCCATACGCCTCCTGGCGCGACCTCGTTCGCGACGCACTATCCAAGCGGCCCCTGGCGCACCGCGAGATTAAAATTGGGTATCGGATTTAGTCCAAATAGATCGATCCAATTCAATTTATCGCCATGGATGGCGACCTACGCGATGCGAAAACTAAACGCAGCCTGCTACCTCACGCGTTGCCCTTGCCCCGCGTGTGTCACTGCCATCCAATGCGCCGATGCGGTAGTCCGAAGATATTTTGGATTCCGAATACAGAGTGCTAGAATTTCGATCTTCTCAGCACCATTCTGTTTGGCGCCAGCGATTGCAAATATTGAATCCCAAAACATCGCGAGTCAATGAGGTCTACATGGTGGTTCGGGTGGACATATGACCGGATAATTCGTGCCAGCAAGCCGCTTGATTGAGGGCCCGCCGACGGCACACGCGAGCGAGGTCGCCAAGGATTCACCGATAGCAACAAAACCACAGGAAAAGGGCAAAGCATGGACGCGCTAGGTTACGGGACTTTGTACGACACGTTGCAACGCACCGTCGCGCGCTGGGGCGAGCGCCCCGCCTACGCGGCGCCGGCGATGGCGGGGCGTGCCTACCATCCAGAAGGCCGGGAATACACGTGGAATGAAACCGCGAAGGCGGTGGAATCATTGCGGCAAATCTATCGCGACGCCGGTTACGGCCTGGGCCATCGCGTCGCGATTTTATTCGAGCAACGTCCGGAGTTCATATTCCATTATTTTGCATTGAACGCGCTTGGTTGCAGTGTGGTCCCGATCAATCCCGATTGTCGTAACGACGAAATTCAGTATGTAGTCGAGCATTCCGAAACCTGCCTAGTCATTGCGGTGGAGTCGCGATTGCTCGACCTAAAAGGGATTGCCCACGAACTGCAGGGTCGAATGGCTGTCGTGTCATTTGAAAATTTTCCCGATGCCCTGCCATTGGCGCAAGTGAAAGCCCGATCCGGAAAAATCGATGGCGCAACCGAGGCCGCATTACTCTACACCTCGGGTACGACAGGCCGACCCTAGGGCTGTATTTTGACCAACGAGTATTTTCATACCTTCGGGGCGAGTTATCTTTCCTATGGCGGGGCACTGGCGATCGAACCAGGAATCGAGCGCATGTACAACCCACTTCCGCTGCATCACGCCAACTGCTTGTCGGTATCGATGCCAGCCATGCTAATCGCGGGAGGCTGCTTGATTTTTCCAGACCGCTTTCACGCCAGCACTTGGTGGAAAGATCTGGTCGCGACCCAAGCGACGTGCGTGCATTTCCAAGGCATCATTCCGAATGTATTGCTGAAACTGCCTACGGTCGCGGAAGAACGTCAACACCAAGTGCGGTTCGCTCTGTGTGCAGGTGTTGAGCCGAGTCAACATGAAATTTTTGAAAAGCGTTTCGGCATGAAGTTGGTTGAAATGTGGGCCATGTCGGAAACCGGCCGCATGATCAGCGACAACCATGAGCCGCGGTCGATTCATACCCGGGCTTTCGGCCGTCCCAGCCCTTGGGTCGAAGCCAAGGTGTTCGACGATGACAACCGCGAACTGCCCGCCAACATCCCCGGTGAACTGGTGCTTCGCCACAGCGTTGAAACCCCGCGCAAAGGTTTCTTCGCCGGCTATTTGAAAAATCCGGAAGCGACCGCCGACGCGTGGCAAAGCGGCTGGTTCCACACCGGCGACGTCGTCGTACGCGATCAAACAGGCATCTTCTATTTCGTCGACCGTAAGAAGCACATCATCCGCCGCTCGGGTGAAAATCTCGCACCGGCAGAAATCGAGGCCTGCTTAACGGCCCATGACAAAGTCAAACAAGTCGCGGTGATCGCCGCGCCGGATGAAATGCGCGAAGAAGAAGTGATGGCATGCGTCATCGCCAAATCCGCCGCCGACGTAACGGATCAAGCGCGGCGTGAACAATTGGCGCGGGAACTGTTCGATTGGTGCTACCAGCGACTCGCCTATTTCAAGGCCCCCGCGTGGATTTTATTTATGGATGCGCTTCCCCTCGGCACGTCGGCCAAGGTGCAAAAAATTCACATTTTTCCGACCGGCGCCGACCCACGCAAACAGCCGGGGGTAGTGGACCTACGCCATTTAAAAAAACAAACCCTAGTTCGAGAAACCATCCGATGACACCCTCTCCTCTGCATTCGGATAGCGCCGCCGGGGTAATCGCGCGTTTTCTCAAAGCACGTGGGGTCGATCGCATCTTCGGCCTGTGCGGTGGCCACATCATGCCGATTTGGATGCGCGCCGATGCCGAGGGCATCCGCATCATCGATGTACGCGATGAGCGCGCCGCCGTGTACATGGCCCATGCGCACAGCGAACTCACTGGCCAGTTGGGCGTGGCATTGGTAACCGCCGGCCCCGGGCTCACCAACGCAATGACCGGCATCGCCAATGCCCATGTGGCGCGCGCGAGCGTACTGGTGCTGTCGGGTGGCCCGCCGCGCGCGCAAGAAAATCGCGGCGCACTGCAAGATATCGTTCACACCGACCTCGTGCGTTCGATCACCCGCTACGCGCGCACAGTGCGCGAACCATCACTGGTCTTGCCGGAACTGGACGAGGCGGTCGCGCGTGCATTCGGTCAGGGTGGCGATCCGGGGCCGGTGTATCTGGATTTTCCGACCGATACGCTCCGCGCTGACGTTCCACGCGTGCTGCAATTGGAAGAGCATTTCCAACCCAAGCCGCGCCCGTTGCTGTGGCCCGCCGCGAACGAGGTGGCGGCGGCAGTCGAGATGCTCTGGTGGGCAAAGCGCCCGCTGGTGATCAGCGGCCGTGGCGCACGCGGCGCGGGCGCCGAACTACGCGCATTTCTCGACAGCCTCGGCGCCGCCTACTTGGATACGGGTGAAAGCAAGGGCGTAGTGCCGGACGATCATCCCTCTGTCGTTGCCGCCATGCGCGGCACGGTGATGGGCGAGGCCGATCTTGTCATCACAGTCGGACGACGCCTCGATTTTCAGTTAGCCTATGGCTCACCCGCAATATTCGGCGCGGCGCGTTTCATTCGTATTGGCGACGCCCCCAGCGAACTGCGTGACAACCGGCGCGGCGTTATCGAACTATTCGCCCAGCCTGCGGCGGCACTTGCCGCAATCACTGATGCAGCGCGTGGGCGAACAACGCAAGTCGACCGCGATTGGGTCAACGGACTCAGAAAACGCCATGTCGAACGCGCCAACAAGCTACGCGACTCGATGCGTCATGCACCCAATGGCAACGACGGCGGCATTCACCCCAATCGCTTGCTCGGCGCCTTGCAAGATCAACTTGCCGCCGATGATATCGTTATTGCCGACGGCGGCGATTTTTTGAGTTTCACTCGCGTCGGCCTTCCGGCCAGCACCTATCTTGATCCGGGATCGCTTGGCTGTATCGGCATTGGCACACCGTTCGGCGTGGCGGCTAGTCTCGCTTTTCCCGAGCGACAAGTCGTGGTGGCCACCAGCGACGGCGCCTTTGGTTTTAATGCGATGGAGATCGACACCGTAGTGCGGCACAATGCGCCGGTATTGATCGTAGTTGCGAATAACGGCGCCTGGCAAATCGAAGTACACGACCAAAACGACACTCACGGCAAAGTGGTCGGCACACGCTTGCAGTTCGCCGATCACGCCGCAATGGCGCGCGCATTTGGAATGTACGCGGAGCGCGTCGAGAAAGTGGAAGACCTAGCCGGAGCAATCGAACGCGCGTTGGCGCACCGACCGGCATTACTCGACGTCGTGGTGACGACCGAGGCACGTTCTTCAGACGCGAAGACCGGTTTGGCGTGGGTGCCCGATCTGCAGCCGCTCGCCGTCTGGGACGATGCGGAACGCATTTGGCGCAGCGGAAAGCCGAAGGACGATTTGCAGCATCGGTAGATGCGATGCACTCATGCGCAAAGCGACTTGACGGCGCCTTGTCGACTACTGAATAATCCGCTGTCGGAAAGAAACTAACCAACTTGCGTTTGAACAGCAAAGATAAACAGGAGCGGATTCATGCATAAATTTGTCGCAGGGATTGGCCGAGTGTCGATCGCGATTCTTTGTCTCTTTGCCATTTCATCACGCTCGGCATTGGCGGCCGGGGCCGTCGAAATGCAGGTGGAACATATCCTGATTCAAGCGATCGACGAATACAATCAAGCCATGGAGGCAAGTGATTCTTCCGGTTGGATGAAATATTTCACCGACAACGTGCAGCGTCGCAGCCCTTTGTCGGAACAACTCGGCAAGAAAGATTTTGCAGACTATTTTGCTTGGGAGTTCAGAAATTTTCAGGCGAAGTATGTCACGAAAAAAATGTTGGTGAGCGGCCGATCCGCGGCGGTGGTGTTTGTCTGGGATGCGATTCATAAGCCTTCCGGCACAGCACTGAAAATCGAGATGGTTGGCATCTATGACTTGGCGTCGAGCGGCCGATTCGATTCCGTGAGCTTTTATTACGATACCGCGAAGGCCGGCAAGTTTCTCGCCGACAACGCGGCCGCCGCCAAATAGGAAAATTGATGAACATGCCGCGTTTTGCCGCTGTTTGGTTCTGCCTGGTAATCTCCTCGGTAACCGCCCCGCTTGGAATGCACGCCGTCGCCGCTGAAATGCCAGTATGTGAGTCGGAAGACGAGGCCGCTTGTAAGGCTGACCGAGACGAACGTGTAGCGCTGTATGCCAAAGGCCGCGACGCCTACGATAACGCTCGCACCTCAGGCGATTTTTCCGAGGCCTTGACTCTCTCGCGCCAACTCGCATCAAAAGGCGACAAGAATGGCGAGCGGCTACTCAAGATGGTCCATCTGCAATTGGGCTGGGGCGCACACAAAGACTTAGTCCAGGCCTACGGATGGCTCAGCGAAGGGATCGCCGGTGGCGGCGATTATTTGGTGCGCTGGCGCAACCTACTGGCGGAAAAAATGACGCCCGAGCAATTGGCCGAGGCAAAGAAAAAGGCCGGCAACTAGGCCAGCCCTTTTTTTGCAATTCAAACAGCAAGACACCACTGCTTTAGTCTTTCAGCTTGAGGTCTTTCTTGATGAAGTACGCCAGCGTCTCGATCTTCTCTTCGTCGAGCATGCCCTTGAATGGCGGCATTCCTTTTCCCAGTCGGCCATTGGTGATGACTTCCACTATTTCCTCGTGGGTGAGTTTGGTCACACGCAAATCCGCACCATAGCCACCCTCACTCGGGCCACCTCTGCCGTCATACTTATGGCAGAGCACACAATTCTGAAATAGCTCGCGGCCACCGCCACGCGGCACCTTGATCACCGGCCGATCTTCTTCCTCGGCAAATGCCATCGTGGCTGGGAGGAAGTACCACAGCGATAATACGACAACGGCTGTCGCTACGCCGATCCAAGGTTTTTCTGCTTCGATCTTTATCATGCGAATTCTTTAAGGAATAAAAATAAACACACAGGCCGGCGCAGCACCAGCCCGTGCTTCACACGGGCTCGCTTACGGCAATGCGAACACGTACAACATGTTGCTCGGTACTTGCGCCTTCAGTTCCGGCGTCGCACTGACAAACCACTGGGGCCAGGCGCCACCCAAGCCCACTTCGATGGCGATGTACTGCTTGCCGTCCGCCATGAAGGACATGGGCGGGGCATTGATCGCAGAGCCAGTCTCGAAACGCCATACTTCTTCTAACGTTTCAGCGTCGAGCGCAACGACTTGACCTTCAGCGTAGCCCGCAAACACCAATCCACCGGCCGTGGTCATCAAGCCACCCAACTGCGGATGTTTGGTCCAGTGTTTCTTAGCGATCTTGCCGTTGGTGACGTCGATCGCGGTAATGCTGCCGCTGATTCGACCGCAGTTTGGATCTTCAAAGGTCGTGAACGGCGCGCCGCCCAGGAACAGGTCGCGTGGCTTGTGCGCGCCGGGCACTGTCACTTCGGCGAAGGCCTTGTTGCAACCTTCAATCGTCGGTATGTAGTACAGACCGGTGTGCGGGCTGTAGGCCGTCGGCGGCCAGTTCTTCCCGCCCATGTGACCCGGCTCCAACACGCCGTCAACCGTACCGCGGCCCTTGGTCGCCGTTCCCCGCGCCGCAGCCGTTCCTTTGGCATAGGTCTGCACATCGACTTTGGGGTTGTAAGCAACAGGCTTGCCCTTGGCATCCAGCCCCGGCGTCCAGTTCAGTTTATCGACAAACTGCGTGCCCCAGAGGAATTCACCGGTTTTGCGATCCAGCGCATAGGTGAAGCCGTTGCGATTGGAATGGATGGTCGAGCGGACAAACTTGCCGTTGATATTGGTATCGACAAAGGTGTTTTCCGCGATCGAGTCGTAGTCATAAGGATCGTTCGGCGTGTGTTGGAAGCCCCACTTGATCTTGCCCGTATCGGCATCGAGCGCAATGGTGCTGTCGGTCCACAGGTTATCGCCGGGACGATAAGCATTGTCCCAGTCCGGGCCCGGATTGGCCGTTCCCCAAACGATGAGGTTCAACTCTGGATCGTAGGAACCCGTGACCCAAGTCGTGCCGCCGCCGGTTTTCCAGGCGCCGTGGGTATCTTTCCACGTTTCGTGGCCCGGTTCGCCCGGGCCCGGAATCGTGTAGGTTCTCCAGCGCCGCTTGCCGGTCTTGATGTCCAGCGCTTCAATCCAGCCACGCACGCCGAATTCGGCGCCCGCCATGCCGGTGACGACCATGTCTTTGACGATCAGCGGTGCGCCGGTGAAGACCTCGGCGTTACCCGGATCGGCCACTTGTACTTCCCAAACCTTGCTGCCGTCAGTCTTGTTCAACGCCACCACGCGGCCATCGATGACAATGGAGATCACCATGTTGCCGGACAACACCGCCCCACGATTGTTGATGCCGCAGCAAGCCACGGTCGTCGCGAAGTCGCGATCCGGCGCGGGGTCATACTTCCACACCTGGCGCGGCACACCTCCACGCACGTCCAGTTTTGTGACGACGCCCCAACCCGTGGTCAGATAGAGGAAACCATCCTCCGCAACGGGCGTACCCTCCAGGCCGGCGAATGGAAACACCACAACGTCTTTACCACCACCCTGGGTACCGCCCATCGCCCAGGTAAAGGCGACCTTCAGATTTTTGACATTGGATTTGTTAATCTGATCCAGACCCGAAAAGCGATGGGCCTCGTAGTTTCCATGGTGGTTCAACCAATTCTGCGGCTCGCGCTCACTGTTGACCAACCGCTCGTGGGTAACATCAGCGCTTAACGCAGCCGAAGAAATCACCGCCCCAGCTATAACCGTTCCAACCTTTGCGAGCAAAGATTGCCGAATGCTTTTCATTGAAAATCCCCCTATAGAAACTGTTGAAATGACGGCAAGGCCAGCCCAGACCGACGTACCCAACTTGATCAAGAACCCCTCCTACCGACCACTATTGTATCGCCGTAAATTAGGAATTAATAGCCCATTCGTGAAGGCCGATTGAGGCAAAAATTGCGGCCCGAGTTGTCGGCCGCCGCCGTGAAACGATTCACCAACGCTTCATGGTTCACCCTTCACAGCCACCTAAAATGGCAACTTAAATCCCGCCGGCAAACCCATCCCGGAGGTAAATCCACCCATCCGTTCCTGTGCCGTCGCGTCGACTTTACGCGCGGCGTCGTTGATCGCGGCGGCAATGAGATCTTCCAGCATATCTTTGTCGTCGGCGAGCAAGCTCGGGTCGATCGTGACGCGCTTGCAATCATAGCGGCAAGTCATGATGACCTTCACCATGCCTGCGCCGGATTGGCCTTCAACCTCCACGGACGCCAGCTGCTCCTGCATTTTTTTCATATTCTCTTGCATCTGCTGCGCTTGTTTCATCAGATTGCCGAGTCCGCCTTTCATCATGGCTTGGGTTCCTTTAGGTGATGGGTTTGATTGATGATTCGATGAGCTTCGCGTCCATGTTCGCCATTAAATCGCGCACGAAAGGATCTTGCTCAATGGAAGCGATGGCTTTCGCCTGCTGTTCGCGCTCACTGCGATTGGTGATGGCCGCGAGTGAGCTGCTGACCTCGCCTACGCTGATGGTAATGCGAATCCCCGCGCTGAGCTGTTGTTCGAGGGCAATTTTCAGTTTGTCTTGAAACGCCTTGTCGAGTAGATTTTTGTGCTCCTCGGCGACAGCGAGTTCGAAGTGATTGTCCGTGTAGCGCTTCAATTCCGAGTGGCTCGCGAGCATGTGCGCCATGCGGTTGGATTGCAATTTGGCTACCAGCGCGAGCCAATTGCCATCGAATGTCCCAGGGGCATTGCTCGGGGTGGCAATCGCAGCGCGGTCGCCGGCAGGCATAGCGCTAGGCGCCTCACTGGGAGCGGCTCTTGGAGCATTGACCTGCGACTTTTCGGCAGGCTTTGCCGAGAAAGGTTTCGCGGACTGAGCGCGAGGTGCGGCGCCAACATCCTCAGTCGCGAACGCCAACATTCGCATCAATGTCATCGTGAAACCCGCATACTCGTCGGGCGCCAAACCGAAATCGCGGCGGCCGTTGACGCTGATCTGGTAGTTGAGTTGCACTTGATCGGGCGTGAATACTTTCGCCAGCGCATCGATACGCGCAAACCCCGGCGTCGATTCCGGCAACGCGTCGGGCACCGTTTGCCGCAGCGCGATTTGATGCAAAATCACGCCAAGTTCTTGCAAACCTTCTTCGAACGACAGCGCGCGCTCTTGCATGCGATCGGCTTCGGCGATCATCGCCGGGCCGTCATTTTTTGCCAACGCATCGAGGATGTTAAGGAGGTAATCGTGATCGACCGCGCCGAGCATGGCAGACACTTGCGCGCGTTCGACTTTGCCGCCGCTGTAGGCGATCGCCTGATCGAGCAGACTCAAGCTATCGCGCATGCTGCCGCGGGCGGCGCGGGCTAACACATCCAGCGCGCTGGTATCAAATTCGATATTTTCCTGCTGCAGCACATGTGCCAGGTGTCCCGCGATTGCGTCCGTCGCCATTTGCTTGAGGTTGAATTGCAAGCAGCGCGACAGCACGGTCACGGGCACTTTTTGCGGATCCGTCGTCGCCAAAATAAACTTCACATGCTCCGGCGGTTCCTCCAAGGTCTTCAACATTGAATTGAACGCCGAGCGCGACAGCATGTGCACCTCGTCGATGATGTAAACCTTAAAGCGTCCAGAGACAGGCATATATTGCGCTTGATCGAGCAGTTCGCGCATTTCTTCGACTTTGGTGTTGGTCGCCGCGTCCACTTCCAACATATCGACGAAACGGCCCTGGTCGATTTCCGTACAGGCGCCACATGTGCCGCAGGGCGTCGCTGTGATGCCCGTTTCACAGTTCAGCGCTTTCGCCAAAATCCGCGCGATAGTCGTTTTTCCGACTCCGCGGGTGCCGGTGAACAGATAAGCATGGTGCAGCCTTTGCTGCGTCAGCGCGTTGCTCAACGCCTTCACCACATGGTCTTGACCGACCAATTGGCCAAAAGTCTTAGGCCGCCATTTGCGTGCGAGAACTTGATAACTCATAGGGAGAATTCTAACAGATACACCTTTCGATCTAAGCCGTTTGCCTAATTTACCAACGGCTTAGGAAAGCCTATCTTGAACTTAAGTTGTGAAGTAATCGTGACCAACCCGTGACAGCGAATTGCTATCGTACTTGTTAACAACTGTTACATGAACGGCATGTAAATTTCCAACGGAGATTGCGGCACAAGGATTGCTTGAGTAACAGTGCGGCCGAGCAGACCGCCAACCAAGGAGCTGATATGCGTAACGCACCTGGATTCACGAATTGCCTGATTCATCTTCTCTCGGGTTCCGTCCTGGGCCTGGTGATCTCACTGAATAGTTTTGCCGAAATCGACCGCGCGGTCATGGCCCAATTGAGCGCGAGCTTGGTCAAGGTGCAAATCTCCACCAGTCAAGGCGGCGTGGGCGTCGGTACCGGCGTGGTGGTCGGTCGCGGCAAAGTAATCACCAATTGCCATGTCACAAAAGAGGCAGAGCGCATCCAATTGGTGCAGGAAGGCATTCAATGGGATGTCACGGCCAGCGCACCCGATATGTACCACGATCTTTGTTTGCTGACGGTTTCTGGTCTTAACTTGCCATCGATCAAACTTGGCTCCGCCCGTAAACTGACCGTTGGCGATGAAGTCCTCGCAGCGGGTTTCGCCTTTGGCGGCAAAGCGCATTTCAGCCAAGGCAAAGTTCATGGCCTCTACGCCTTCGATAACAGCCGCGTGATCCGTACGAGCGCACAATTCGCTCCGGGTGACAGCGGTGGCGCATTGATCGATCGCGATGGCAATCTGGTCGGCATCAATAGTTTCTTTGCCGGCGGCGCGAGTAGTTTTTTCGCCGTGCCGGTGGATTGGTTTGTCGATCGAATGGCCAACAGACAAGCCTATAAGCCCATCGCGCCGATCGCCGATATGCCGTTCTGGTATCGCCCGACCTTGGCCGAATTGCCGATGTTTCTACAGGCAGCGAACTTCGAAACCCAAGGCCAGTGGAACAATTTGCTGACACTGTCGGAAAACTGGCTGCGCAACGAACCGAATCATCCGGAAGCCTGGATCGCCCGTGGCAACGCCTTGAAGCAAATGGGCGATAACAATGGCGCAAGCCACGCGCATGACCAGGCGTCGACGATTTACGCGATTTTGGATCAGACTGCCGCGGAGCGTATCGCCGCGCCGACTGCCCTCACCGCGTCGGCGAAATAGTGGCGCGCTGATTCGGTTTTTATCGATAGGAAATAGAAAGGGGGGGTGGCGAGCCTAACCCCCGGCACTTGCAGTAAATAGCTGTGGCTGCTTGCTTCCGCACCTGACCCGTTTCACTACGCTGCAATGCGGGGAGGCCCGCCATTGAAAAAACAACAACCGTTTGAACAAAACAACCTATCAGAACGTGTGCGGATTATAGGGCCTGTCCTGAATTTTGTGTAAATAGAATTTGCTAGACGGAGCCGCGTTCGCTCCAGATGCCCGCCGCTTTGGTCGACTAAAGTGAAACAAATCGGGACATCGGCGCCGACACGTTCCAAACGTGTCTCAATGATCAGTCTCATGACGCTCTGAATGGGTGGAATACCATTAAGAATTGCGCCGTATCCCGAAAACCCCCTTTTCTTACCGTTTTGCGCGCTGTGCCCAACAACCGCGAGGCGGGAGCGATTGCGTTTCTAGATACTTTTGGGCATCGAGTGCGGCCACGCAACCGGCGCCAGCGCTCGTCACCGCTTGGCGATAGACGTGGTCTTGAACGTCACCGGCGGCAAACACTCCCCGGATACTTGTCGCGGTTGCGTTTCCTTCGACCCCCGTGTTGGTAACGATGTAACCGTTTTTCATCTCGAGTTGGCCATCGAATAACTGGGTGTTCGGTGTATGGCCAATCGCTATGAAGACGCCGTGCGGGTTCAAATCTCGCGCAGCGTCGCCATTGGCGCCCGCTACCCTCACCCCAGTCACACCACTGGCGTCACCCAGGACCTCGTCAAGAACACTGTTCCACTGAACTTCGATATTTCCGGTTCGGGTTTTTTCCATAAGCTTGTCGACCATGATCGGCTCGGCACGAAACCGATCGCGGCGATGAATGACTGTCACCGATCGCGCAATGTTACTCAGGTACAGTGCCTCTTCGACAGCGGTATTGCCCCCACCTATAACCGCAACATCTTGGCCGCGGTAGAAAAATCCGTCGCAGGTTGCGCAAGCGGACACGCCTTTGCCCATGAACGCCTGCTCCGACGGGATGCCAAGATATTTCGCGGAGGCTCCGGTCGAAATTATCAGGGCGTCGCATTGATATTCACCCGCGTCCCCGACCAGCCGAACCGGCTGCCCCGATAGATCGACTGTATGAATATGATCATCGATTGGCCCATCAATGCTTCGGGAGAAATAGCAACCGATACAAACACAACAGCACCTAGTTCCTTCACCGTTGTCGACTAGTTGCCCATCACGTTGAACAACGCGCGCAAACGCTGTAGCCCAGGATTCCCTTACGCTGAAAGCGCCCGATACAATGTCGTGGCATTGAGCGCCGTTTACCCCACAAGTTTTGGCGTGCCGCCGAACAATGACCAAGCTAGAAGCCGTGCCCTACTTGCCTCGTGGCGATCTATGCTGGAGGATCCGGGCTGGTCACTGACCTCTGGCGATACCTAGTCAGTAGTTTCCATCATCGCCGCCGCGTTTTCGTCCGGCGCCAATGCGCGATAGCGCAGCCAGCCCGCGTTCATTTCGTCCCACGTTTGATCACCCCACGGCACGTCTCGTGCCGGATCGGGGTTGGCGCGGTTACGCGCCGAGTTGTCCCACGTCATATCGAACACGATACGGGTTCCGCTTGGAATTATTTTCGGTTCTTGGAATTGATAAACCGTCTGCCAACTGAAATCATATTTCGGCACAGACAGTAAAATTTCCTCGCGGCCATCGGGATAGTGCGCGGTGAATTTCGCCGCGCGGCCGCGCAAATGCGCGTGCGGCATCAAACTGTAAAGCAATACGTTATCGCGAAACGTGTGCGCGACGGACTCGGTGTGAGATTGAGCGCCGGCGGGAATGCGCAGCGAACGCGAATTTAAAAACTGTAAACGCATCTCGTATTTCGGCGGTTCTTTGTGCAAGTAGTAGCCAACGCGGGTTACATCGCGAACGGCTTTGCCATTCGGCGTGTAGTGAGTTTGAAATTGCAACTTCGCGTTAGCGCGCAGCAACACACCCGCGCCATCGGGGAAAGGCAAAAAATTCCGTCCCGGCGAATAGCCACCGAATGCCGCAAGCTGTTCGATCGCGGCACGGCCATTGCTATTTGAATCATCGATACCGGTAAGCACGTGATGCACCACTGCCGGATTGCCGGGAAGAATTTGAATCGCACGCACCCACACGTCACGGCCGACGGGATTCGGCACCCGTGGATACTTATAATCCACCACGCCAGTCGCGGGCACTTCAAAAGCGGGAATCTCGACGACCATGTCCGGCTCGCCCAGCGCCCACTGCGTGTTGACCGGTTCAACTTTCGTCAGCGGATCGTCACCCGTACCCCGCGGCGCGCCCGCTTCGATCCAGTGCACGAGCATTTGCGCTTGCTCGGCGTTGATCGAACGATCGCCAACGAAGTTTCCGAAATGCGGATCGGCATACCAAGGCGGCATGCGCTTAGTGCGAATCACCTCGCGGATCATTGGCGCAAAGCCGCGCACGTTCTCGTAACGGGTCATCGCCCACGGGCCAATGCCGCCGGGCCGATGACAGGCGACACATTTTTCTTGCAGCAATGGCGCGATCTGTTCTACGTAGGAAATTTTCGCATGCTCGGCTTTGCGCTCGCGTTCGGGGAAGTTAACGAGGCAACCCAGCGCTTCCGCTGCGTTGATAGCAACGGGCATACCGGAAACAACGGCGGTAAGTGCTTCCGTCAAATAGTGATGTTGCGCGACAGGTTTTTGCGCACCTATTGAGAGGCGATCATCCACCGGCCCGCGATAGGCCAACTTCCACGTGCGCGGATCAATCACAAATACCTCCGCTGTCCGCGTGACACCTAACGATTCGCCAACCAATTGCGTGTCGTCGATCAAGATCGGAAGGTCAATGGCGAACTCAGTAGTCTCGCGCAAAAGTGCGGCGTGGTCGTCTTGTGGATTTGAATTGATTAACAAAAATTCGACACCTTGCACGGCGAACTGTTTACGCACCGCGGAGAGTTCGGGCAGGGTTTGGCGAACAATCGGACAACCGACACCATGCACCATCAGTACAATTGCTTTCGCATCGGACAGATAGTGGAGTTCGTGGGAGGCGCCGGTTTGGTCTAGGAGGCGGAAATTGTCGACTCGGTCGCCCGCAGAAAATGCATATGAAGCACTTAGCAATACGAGAGTACAGACTATGGAGATGATAAAATGCGCTACTCGTTTCATAGATGAAATCCTGCAGGCACAAGCGTTAACGACGTTGACGTGTAAGTATAAGCGCGTGACAGATAAGTACCAACTGACTTTCGGAGTTCGTCGGGGGCAGGGGCAGAATCACCAAGGAGCAATACTATGACGTTGGTTTTGAGAAAACTCATTGATGTTTAGGCAATCGGTCTAAAAAATAAATCCACGGCGGAAAGTTGCGCGCTCGTTGGCGTGCAGTACACGGCACAAGGCGCCAAAGAGTAACTTTCTAAGATTGAAGAGCGGGTTATTCTGCAATATGAAAAACAACTGCCGCAGTTCCCACTGCGCCAGTTTTCCATTAATCAACGGTTGATTACTGAATAGCATTACCACCTACGCCACGGATCCGCTACAAATTGCCCTGGGAATGCCCGTGGCACATGACGGCGCGCGTGGCGCTCGCTTGGGATGATCCCCGCTGCGGCGAGATTACGATAACTATCGTAGTAAATCGTAATCACTTCGTTCGGCCGGCTCGATTCACGTTCGAACTCGACTTGACGAACTTCGGAGCGCTCGCCGCGGCCGTGGCCGGTGCCGAGTTTGTCGTCCGGTTGCGGGATGCGGCCACGATAGCTTTCATTGCCGGGCGCACTTTGCGACTGTGCTTTCGAATCTGGTGCGCTGTAGCGGCGCCCATCTTCGCGTGCGCCATCGTTGTCATACGGACGATAGTCATAATCGCGCGAGGGCGGATCGTATTGCTTGCTGCGGAATACGGCAACGCCGATCACGCCGACATCGTCGGGACGGTCGGTGCGCGCGGCGTAGGAATCCGGCAGCTCGGTGAAATAAAATCGCGCGACCCGGTCCGTGCTTTTGCGCCAACCTTTAATGTCGGTTTGTTGCCACGGCGTGAGCATATAGCCCGATTGCTTCGGCGTAGCGGTTTCGCCGCTGACGACGTTGACGCCATCGACTGATACCACGCCGAGCACATCGCGCGCGCTTTGGCTGCGCAAGGCGATTTGATATTCGTTGCCGGGTTTGCCGGCGACGTAATATTTGCCCTGGTGAAAATAGATCGGCAATTCCCGCTGTTCGTTGCGATCATAGATCGAGACATCGGCGAGCGATCCCACGGCGTGGGCTTGCGTTGATAATGTTGCGATGACAACTGCACTTAAAATTCCGAACCGGCTCATGATTGTCTCCTTTGGTTAGTCGGTCATGCATTAACGACCGGAGGGCACGGAATGGCGCACATGCATTTGTAACAAGTTGTATTGAGGTATGGCTTGGCCAGGGGACGCGCCCTGCCGGCGTGGCTTTGGGCCATTGCCTCCTGGCATGGCATGCCTGGGAAGGCAGCATCCATGGGCATCTTCATGGAATATATTGGATGAATGTCTTTAATAAACGTTGTCCCTCATGGCCTTAGGCCACCCCGTCCCCACCCTTCTCCCCGAGGGAGAAGGGATTGAATCCCCTGTCGCTCTGGGACAGGGCTAGGGAAGCTCTGAATAAGTTCGAGTGCTAAGTGAGGCAAGGCGCGAACAAAAAATATCGACGCCGCATATAAATGATATGTAAGGAGATATTTTTTGTGAGCAACGCGGCATCACGACGAAATCGGACTTATTCAGAGCTTCCTTAGGGTGAGGGCGGGCGCAGCATTGGTAAGAGCGAAGATTGATCCTACTCAGCCACCACCAGTGTCGGCCTGGTTGGGTCATTCGGATCGCGCGCGCCGCGTCGTCCGTCGCCCATCGCCAGCAACAGCGGCAAGCCCAGGACGGCGCCGATTGCGAGCAACGCGAAATCGGCGGTATAACCGAACATCGCCGCTTGCCGATTGATTTCTTTCTCGAGTTTTGCTTGGCCTAGCGGCGTGGCGAGGTTCCAATGTTTCGCGACGGCTTCGCTTTGCATTGCGTCGCGAAACGGTGTGGCTTGCTCGACCATTTGCACATGATGCACAGCGCTGACATGCACGAAGTAAGCGAATGCAAGCGATACGCCGACGCTGGCGCCGACGCTGCGCACCAGATTGAATACGCCGGTGGCTTCGGTACGTTGATGGACAGGAAGCGTCGAGAACGCGAGCACTTGCGTGGGCACGAGCATGATGCCGGCGCCGAGCCCTTGCAAAAATCCGGTCCAGATAATCGGCCACTCGCCGACATTGATATTCCATTTCGCCATCTCCGCGCTCGAAACGGCGAGGCTGAGTAGGCCCAAAGCCATCAGTATGCGCGGCGAGACGCGATGCACGACGCGTCCGCTGATGAGCATGGCGCTGAGTAGACCGACACCGCGCGGCGATTGCAGCAGGCCGATGGTGTCGATGTTGTAACCGCGAATTTCCGCCAAGAATGTCGGCATCATGACCATGGTCGGCAGTGTCAATAAGCCATAGCCGAACACGAAGGCGAGAGCAAAAAAGAAACTGCGTTGGGTAAGCATGCGCAAGTCGAGAAAGGGATTGCGTGTGGTCAAACTATGGGCCAGAAAAAGATAAAAACCCAACACGCTCAAACAGGCCTCCAGCACAATCTCACCCGACTCAAACCAATCGAGCCGCCCACCGCGATCGAGCATCATTTGTAACGCCCCGAGGCCGAGGGCCAAGGCTAAAAAGCCAAACCAATCGAGGCGATGCTGCAGATTTTTTTTTGTTTCTGGGACGAAAGTGAGAATACCGAGCCAAGCGAGAATGCCGAACGGAATATTCAAATAGAAAATATAGCGCCAACTCATGTATTCAGTGACATAACCGCCGATGGTCGGGCCGATCACCGAGCCGAATACGGCGCCGGTGCCCCACAACGCCATCGCCCGGCCGTGTTGTTCGGTCGGGTAGGTGTCGAGGGTGATGGCTTGGGATAACGGAATGATGAACGCGCCGCAGAGGCCTTGAAAGAGGCGCGCGATCACTTCGGCCGCGAGCGAATCGGCGAGGCCGCAAAAAAGCGACGCCACGGTAAATCCCGCCATTGCCCAAAGGAACACTCGTTTACGACCGAAGCGTGAACTGAGCCAGCCTGCCGTCGGAATCATCACCGCCGAGGCCACGATGTAAGACGTAATTACCCAGGAGATTTGATCGGGCGTGGCGGAGAACGCGCCTTGCATGTGCGGCAATGCGACGGCGGCGATGGTCCAGTCGATGGAATAAAGAAACGCGGCGAGCATGACCGAACCGCTGATGAGGGCGGGATGGCGCGGCAGTGGCGCCGCTTGCGTCACTTTTCTGCTCCGGCGTGGGCGGACTTAGGTTCCAAAAATTGCGGCAGCCAACCGGCGTCGACCAAATTTTTCACGCTGCGCGGCAAACCGCGTTCACGCAACGTATCGATGGCGACAGTGACGGTCATTCCGGCGCGCAGTGTGTGATTTCCCGGTTCGACCTGAATAATCACCGGAATTCGCTGAACCACTTTGACCCAATTTCCGGTCGCGTTTTGCGGCGGCAGCACGGCGAACTCAGCGCCGGTTGCCGGCGCGATGGCGGATACGGTCGCGCGCCAAGTTTGGTCGGAATAAATGTCCGACACCACTGTCGCGACTTGTCCGACCTTCATATGCGCCAACTGCGTTTCTTTGTAATTCGCTTCAATCCAAGCTTGGCCGCTCTCGATCAAACTAAACAGCGGCGCGCCGCGTTCGGCAAACTCGCCCACGCGCAATTTCATATTGCTCACCACGCCGGCAGCGGGCGCAAGGATGCGGGTGCGTTCCAAATCCATCTGCGCTTCGTCCAGGGCCGCTTTTGCCTCGGCAAAACGCGGATGTTTTTCAGCAGGGAGTTTCGGGTCGCCGTTTAGATTGGCCAAGACGCGGTTCGCGCTTTCCGCGGTGGTCGCAACTTGACGCCGCGCCACTTCGAGGTTCAGACGCGCTTCATCATAAACGTCGCTACGAATCATTCCGTATTCTTTGAGCTTGGTTTGGCGTTCCAATTGACGCTGTAGAAATTGAATACGTTCGCGAGTCTCATCCGCTTGCAATAAGGTGGTTCGATATTCCGCACGCAGCGACGCCACTTCGGTGCGCACCACATCGAGCCGCGCCTTGGCGCGCTCGACGGCGATTTCGTAAGGCTGGGGATTGATGCGAAACAATAATGCGCCAGCCTCGACCGCTTGATTGTCGCGCGCCAATACCTCGACCACACGTCCCGAAATCGGCGCACTGAGGGTGCTGATATGGGCTTTGACGTAGGCGTCTTCGGTTTCGACAAAACGCCCGCCGCGCGCGTAATACTGCAAGCCGAATACGGCTGCGACCAACGGCGCGACGCCGAGCAATAGCAGCCGGGTGAGCAGCAACACAATTCGCGACAGGAAAGGAGGAACAGCCATGGTTAGCGACCACGTCCGCGCGCAAGCGTTTTCGCGGCGCCGTTTTCCAGGCCGGCGAGATTGGTTTTGATCGCGAGCAACATATCGACAAACCGCTCGCGATCATCAGCGCCGAAATTGGCGAGCGCATCGCGGCGTAGATCCGCCGCCGCGGCGCGCATGGTTTTTACCGCCGGTTCGACTTCGTCGGTGAGAAACACCCGTTTAGCGCGTCGATCCGTAGCGTGTTCCTCACGCCTAATCCAGCCTTTTGCTTCCATGCGATCGAGCAAGCGGCCGAGCGTGGCCTTCTCGATTTCCAGAATGTCCGCCAATTCCGACTGGGTCGCGCCGTTGTTGCGAAACAAATGGTTCAGCACCCACCACTGCGAGCGCGTTAAACCGAGCGCCTTCACGCGCCGATCGAAGGTAATGCGCATCAAGCGCGCGACGTCGTTGAGAATGAAGCCGAAGTTGCGCGACAGGTCTTCTTTAATCATGTCGTTATTTTAGTTGTCTAGCTTACAGTAAGCAAGGCTATTAACTGCACTAGACGTTAGAAATAAAAAACATGCCGGCCTGGGAGGCTCGTACTACTTTATTCTTGGGAAGGTATGTCTGGAGCGCCGCGCTGTGATTGGCGTTCAGGGCGTTCTCCTCTGGGGTTTGGTATTTCCTTAACGACTAAAGCGCTCGCGCAGAATATTCTTCTGTACCTTGCCCATGGTGTTGCGCGGCAATTCATCGACAAAATGAACGCGCTTCGGCACTTTGAAATTGGCCAGTTGCGTTTTTACGTGGGCTACAACCTCGGCTTCGCTCAACGTTGCATTATCTTTGGCGCGCACAACCACGGCGGTGACGGCTTCGCCAAAATCCGGGTGCTGTAGACCGATCACGGCAGATTCCGCGATACCCGGCATCGCATCAATTACCAACTCAATCTCCTTTGGATAGACATTAAAACCGCCGCTGATGATGAGGTCTTTGGCGCGGCCAACGATGGAAACATAGCCGTCTTTATCGATGCGGCCAATGTCGCCGGTTTTGAAATAGCCGTCGGCGGTAAATTCCTCTTGGGTTTTTTCCGGCATGCGCCAATAGCCGGAAAAGACGTTTGCGCCTTTGATTTCGATGCCGCCGGTTTCGCCGCCGTCAATGCGCAGCGCTACGCCCGGCAATGGCGGCCCGACGGTACCGCCGCGCCGCTCGCCTTCAACGGGATTGGAGCAAATCATGCCTGCTTCCGACATGCCGTAACGTTCGAGAATGGTGTGGCCGCTGCGCTCGCAGAATTCGTTAAACGTGTCGAGCAACAATGGCGCGGAGCCGGAGACGAAAAGCCGCATCGATAGGCACGATTCACGCGTGAACGAGGGCTCGCTCAACAAGCGCGTGTAGAAAGTCGGCACGCCCATCAACATGGTCGCGAGCGGCAATGCGGCGCTCACCGCATTCGCGTCGAACTTACGCTGAAAAATTAATTTCGCGCCGCTTAGCAAAGTCGTATTCAGCGCGACGAATAAACCGTGAATATGAAAAATCGGCAGCGCGTGGATCAGCGTGTCGTCCGATGTGATTTTCCACACATCGCATAACACTTGCGCGTTCGACGTTAGGTTGCCGTGCGTAACCATCGCGCCCTTGGAGCGACCGGTCGTGCCGGAGGTGTAGATGATGACGGCGAGGTCGTCGGGTGTTGAGGTTGCGGTGATGAATTTTGTAGCCGCGGATCGAGCGGAATCGGTGAACGAACCCGCGCCGTTTTGGTCCAGCGCAAACGTATGTGGCACATTTGCTTCTGCACAAAGTTTCGCAAACCACTCAATATTCTGCGGCGAGCAAATCGCAACGGCCGGTGCGGCATCGCCGAGAAAATAGCGAATCTCGCCTTGCTGATAGGCGTTATTAAGCGGCAAATAACAAAGTCCCGCACGCAAGCAAGCGAGATAAAGAAACACGGCTTGCGGCGATTTTTCTACTTGAACGGCGACGCGATCGCCGGATTTGAGTCCGAGCCCTATCAGGAAATTGGCATAGCGAGCGGTTGCTCGGTCGACGTCGGCATAATAAAAACTTTGGCCGGAATCGGCTTCGAGAAATATGCGTGTTGGTTTTTGTAGAAACCGATCAGCGAAACAGGCGTAGGTATTCATTTCAGTTTTAGAAATTCAGCATGCCGGATAGGCTCATGGCCCGAGGCCAGCCACTGAACCAGGTACGCTGTGCCAGGAAGCAAGCGCGATAAGGATATTGTAAGTAGGGTGCATTCATGCACCGTTCAACGTTTTGGTGCATGAAAGCACCCTACTTGTTAATCGCCGCGCAATAATTCGTTAATACTGGTCTTCGCGCGGGTTTTTGCGTCAACTTGTTTGACAATCACCGCGCAATACAAACTATATTTCCCATCGCTCGACGGCAGGTTACCCGAAACGACAACGGAACCAGGCGGGATTTTTCCATAGCTGACTTCGCCGCTTTCGCGGTTGTAAATTTTCGTGCTCTGGCCCAAATACACGCCCATGGAAATCACCGAGCCTTCGCCGACGATGACGCCTTCGACTACTTCCGAGCGCGCGCCGATGAAGCAGTTGTCTTCGATGATGGTCGGGTTGGCTTGCACCGGCTCCAGTACGCCGCCGATGCCGACGCCACCAGAGAGGTGCACGTTCTTGCCGATTTGCGCACAGGAGCCGACGGTGGCCCAGGTGTCGACCATCGTGCCCTCGTCGACATAGGCGCCGATGTTAACGTAAGAGGGCATGAGCACGGCGTTTTTCGCGATGAATGAACCCTTGCGCGCGATCGCCGGTGGCACGACGCGGTAACCGCCTTTTTGAAAATCCTGCGCGGTGTAATTGGCGAATTTCGAATCGACTTTGTCGAAGTAGTGGGTGTTGCCGCCGTCCATGATGTCGTTGTCTTTCAAACGAAACGACAACAGCACGGCCTTTTTGATCCACTGATGGGTGACCCAGTCGCCGTTGATTTTTTCCGCGACGCGGATGCTGCCGCCGTCGAGATTGTTCAGCGTTTCCGCCACGGCATTTCTAACATCGGCCGGCGCCGATGTCGGCGAAAATTCCGTGCGCCGCTCCCACGCAGCGTCGATGGTTTGCTGCAGACTCATGATTTTCCCTTAAAGCGTTTTGACAAATTCGGCGATGCGCTGCGCGGCATCGATACATTCATTCAGCGGCGACACCATTGCCATTCGCACATAATTTTCACCGGGGTTGATGCCGTGCGCGTCGCGGCCAAGATAACTGCCCGCGAGCACGGTGACATGTTGATCTTGATATAAGCGGCGTGCGAATTCGGTGTCGGCAAGCGGCGTTTTCGCCCAAAAATAAAATGCCGCGTCCGGCAAGGCGAGCGGCAACACCGGGTTTACGATATCGTAAAACGCGCGAAATTTTTCGCGATACAAGCGGCGATTTTCGATGACATGGGCTTCGTCTTTCCAGGCAACTTCGCTCGCGGCTTGCACCGTTGGACTCATGGCGCTGCCGTGGTAAGTACGATAGAGGGTGAATTTTTTCAGTATCGCCGCATCACCGGCGGCATAACCGGAGCGCATGCCCGGCACGTTGGAGCGTTTCGACAAACTGCCCATCACAATCAGGCGCGCGTAATCGCTCAGACCCAACTGCTGCGCCGCTTCCAGGGCGCCGAGTGGCGGCTTGGCGTTATCCAGATAAATTTCTGAATAGCACTCATCGGATACGATGGTGAAGCCATTTTGCGCCGAGCGATTGAATAATTGTTCCCATTCATCGAGGGACATGACCTTGCCCGTCGGATTGGACGGCGAGCAGGCGTAGACCAATTGCGTGCGCGCCCACACCTCATCCGGCACGCTCGCAGCATCGAAACGGAAATTATCCTGCGCAACGGTGTTAATGAAATACGGCTGCGCACCGGAAAGTAGCGTCGCGCCTTCGTAAATTTGGTAAAACGGATTTGGGCAAATCACCGTCGCATTGGGTTGAGTGCGATCGACTAACGTTTGCGCGAGCGCAAAAATCGCTTCGCGGCTACCCAACGTGGGCAGAACCTGCGTGGCGCCGTCTAGTTGGTTCAAGCTGTAGCGGCGTTTCAGCCAACCGGCGATGGTGGCGCGCAGCGAGTCGCTGCCGAGCGTTAACGGATAGCGCGATAGGCCGCCTAAATTGTCCACCAGCGCCGCGGTGATGAACGGCGGCGTCGGGTGCTTCGGCTCGCCAATGGACAACAAAATCGGGCTGAGTGCGGCGTTAGGCGTGGTCGTTTTGAAAAGTCCGCGCAGCTTTTCAAATGGATACGGTTGTAAAAGGGCGAGATCGGGATTCATGTTTTTGCACCGTATGTTTCCTACGGTGTTGCAATCAGTGATTGTTGTTTTGAGTGATAAGATGCGCGGCAAGTTCCGCCGACCAAATTCAAGGCCGTATTATATTCCCGATGCCGGATCAACCAAACAAATATTTTCCGCCCACGCTGGCGCTGCTCCTTGGCACAGTGATATGGGGAACGATCTGGTACCCGTATCGCGTGCTCAACGGGCAGGGATTGCTGGGCATACCGGCAACGTTTTTGACCTATCTAACGACGCTTGCACTTGCGGCGATATTTTTTAGGAAATCATGGCGCGAATTTTCCCATGCGCCCGCTGTGCTCGCTGCGCTAGCGCTGGCTTCGGGCTGGGCCAACGTCGCCTATGTCATGGGAACGCTGGAAGGCGAAGTCATGCGCGTGCTGTTGTTGTTCTATCTTGCGCCGGTATGGACGGTACCCCTGGCGCGCTGGCTGCTCAATGAACGTCCGTCGCCATCGAGTTACCTAGTCGTATTGGTCGCATTGATCGGCGCCGCAACCATGTTGTGGCGGCCGGATGCCGGCTGGCCGTTCCCGCGCGATCGGGCAGACTGGTACGGGCTGTCGGCTGGTTTTGCCTTTGCTCTGAATAATGTGTTGGCACGCCGTCTGGGAGACTGTGGCATCGGCGTGAAGACGATTGCCAGTTGCCTGGGCGTGCTACTGATCACGGCGATCTCGATGGTTGTCGCCGGCAGCCTCGCCAGTCTTGTGCAAGCGCGCGGCGCGGCGAGCGTGTGGTTACTGTTGGGTATCGGAACCGCGCTCTTCGGCAGCAGCCTTATGGTGTTTTACGCCGTTGCGCGCATTCCCGCCATTCGCGCCATCGTCATCATGTTGTTCGAGCTGCTGGTCGGCGCGATTTCATCCCACTGGTTAGCCGGAGAAAGTCTATCGATGCGCGAATGGATCGGCGGAATACTTATTGTCGCCGCGACATTGTTTTCCGCGCTTCCTGCTCGCAAATTACACTAACCGCGCACGTTTGATTGACCGTCAAATTGGCTTAGATCCACTCTGGGTGCGGCTTCCCAACCTTTTTTACGATGCTCCGCGACGACATTGGTAAAGATCCCGCCACGCACGTAAAACTTCGCCGTTAAGCGCAAGAAGCGCGGCTGCATTGCTTTCACCAAGTCATCGACGATTTTATTGGTGACCGCCTCGTGAAACGCACCTTGATCGCGGTACGACCAGATATAAAGTTTCAAGCTCTTCAACTCGATGTTTTTTTTATCCGGGATGAAATCCAAATACAGCGCCGCAAAATCCGGTTGTCCGGTTATTGGGCACAGACAGGTAAATTCCGGGATTTCCATATGTACGTGATAGTCCCGCTGCGGCGCCGGGTTGGCGAACGTCTCGATTTGATTTGATGGCTTACTGGGCACTGTTCCAACCTAACTTGGGAAGCTCTGAATAAGTCCGATTTCGTCATGATACTGCGTTGCGAACAAAGAATATCTCCTCGCATATCATGCCTATGCTGCATCGATATTTTTTGTTCGCGCCTTGTCTCATTTAGAACTCGAACTTATTCAGAGCTTCCCTAATCTGAGGTAAAATTGCGAATCGCTCGGGGGATCGACGCAGGCACAATCGCTGCGCGATCAACTATTAACACCGCTATCATAACTGCTAAATCGCTTGCGCCTAACTCACCTTAAGCTTGCCGGATTCAAGTCCTTTCCGGAACCCACTCATATCCATATGCCGGGCCAATTGGTCGGCGTGGTCGGGCCAAACGGTTGCGGTAAGTCCAACATCATCGACGCCGTGCGCTGGGTGCTGGGCGAATCGCAAGCCAAACAACTGCGCGGCGAAACCATGCAGGACGTGATCTTTAACGGCGCCTCGAATCGTCAAGCGCTGAGCCGCGCCAGCGTCGAATTGGTGTTCGACAACAGCCTTGGCCGCGCGCCGGGTCAATGGTCCGCCTATGCGGAAATTTCCGTTAAGCGCGTGTTGGAGCGTAACGGCGATTCGTCGTATTACATCAACAACACCCACGTTCGGCGTCGCGACGTGACCGACATTTTCATGGGAACGGGCCTCGGCCCGCGCGCCTACGCCATCATCGAACAGGGCATGATTTCGCGCATTATCGAATCCAAGCCGGAAGAATTGCGCGTGTTTCTTGAGGAAGCAGCGGGAATTTCACGCTATAAAGAACGCCGCCGCGAAACCGAATTGCGCCTAGGCGATGCCCGTGACAACTTAAAGCGCGTGGAAGATATTCGCTTGGAAATGGGCGGGCAAATTGAGCGGCTGGTGGTGCAAGCGGAGCAAGCCAAGCATTACAACGGCTTGCAGACGGAACTGCGCAACACGCAAAATTTGTTGTGGTTGATCAAAAAGCGCGATGCCAGTAATCAGCGCGAACGGGCGTTGCGCGACATCGAAAAAATCAATACCGAGATCGAGGCAGAAACGGCGAATTTGCGTTCCGCCGAAGCGCGCATCGAAGAAATGCGCCAAGGTCACTATGCCGCCTCCGACGCCGTTAACCTCGCGCAGGGCTCGTTGTATGAAGCCAATGCGGAAGTGGCGCGCTTGGAAAATCAGTTGCAGTATTTGCGCGACAGCCGCAAGCGACTGGAGAGCCAACTGGCGCAAGTCAGCGAGCAATTGCAAACCTTGGCGACGGAACGTGAGGCGGCGGGGCGCGACACCGTTCATTGGCAAGGTCAACTGACCCAAGGCGGCGAACAATTGGCGGTGCGCGAACAAGACGTGAGCCGTGAGCAAAGCGCGTTACCGCAGACGGAACAAGAGCATCGCGTCGCGAGCCAAGC
>JANMJR010000242.1:0-5282 GCA_031371465.1 Pseudomonadota bacterium | reverse complement strand
GATGAGCCAGGCGACGCAAACTGTTTTGCAAGCGATGGGCGTAATCGTCTATCGCGTCAGCGATCCGGACGAAGTCGCAAGCACGGTCGAGGCGGCGGCGCGGTTTGCGTTTGAAGGCGATCAAGCGGTCGCCGTTTTGCTCTCGCAAAAACTCATCGGCCGAAAAAAATGGACGGCAGAAAAATGAGCGACGGCAAAAAACTAAATCGCCGCGATGCCGTAAAAGCATTGCTGAGCGCGTGCCCGGAAGTGTTAGTGGTCGCCGGCCTCGGCTCAGCGGCCTATGATTTATTCGCTGCGGGAGATCGCGACTTAAATTTTTATCTGTGGGGCGCCATGGGCGGCGCCGCGTCAATGGGATTGGGTTTAGCGCTGGCGCAGCCAAAAAAATCCGTGCTTGTGCTCACCGGCGACGGTGAACAGTTGATGGGGCTCGGCTCCCTGGCCACCATCGGCGCCCAGCAGCCGAGGAATCTAACCGTCGTGGTGCTCGACAATGGCCAGTACGGCGAAACGGGCATGCAGGCGAGCCACACCGCCCTGGGCACAAGCCTTACCGGGGTCGCGACAGCATGCGGCATCGGCTGGAGCATGGACATCGCAGAAATGGCTGCACTGCCGACACTCGCCGAGCGCATCAACACCAAGCAAGCGTGCGGCCTGGCGCGCATCAGCATAAGCGCCGACGAGTTACCGCGCGCGTTGCCGAGTCGCGATGCCGTATTCCTAAAAAATCGATTTCGTTCGGCGCTGCAGTTGCCCATCACGTAACGCGCGGTAAACAACACGATAATCAAGCGGGGAGCCAATACCAATGCGGCTTCCACGGCATGTCATGCCAGGCTGCAAGCACGTTGCGCGCGCTGGCTAGTGTGTCTCGGCGCCGCCGGTACCGCGCCCTCGCACACTCCACCGTGGCGGCGCACTCTTAAAACATCCTGGCTTATCGCGCTTAAAACCTAGGTCTTTTGACATATAGACAGAGCGTCTGGATCGGGGCATATTTATGCCGATACGCGAATGCGGGCGGCGGATTCTTGTTCAGTGCGGGAACCATAAAGTCTGATCAGCAACGGGGAAAAAGCGATGTGGATCAAGGTGGATGAGGCGCCAGGCGCGACGCGTGCGAAAGCAGAAGTAGGGTGGTTTGCGGGCACCGCCGCGGGACTCCTCATCGGTGCAGTGGGCTTGTTTCAAGCACCCCGTTCCGATCCATTTCAAGTCGTTACACCCTGGACTACGTTCGATTGGTGGCGCTACCCGGTCGAGCAAAACGCCTTCAAGCGTTTGCCGGCGATATCCGGTTCGCTGAATCATATCTTCGCACTGCCCGACGGCCAAAATGTTTGGGCGGTGGGCAATGGTGGCCTGATTGTGCATTCTGTCGACGGCGGCAAAACTTGGATGCAGCAACCCGATATTCAACTTAACCCACGCGGAGCAAGCGAAAGTCTGCCTGTAGAGAAATCCGCTACGGATCGCCCTGGGCCAGCTACTCCGGCGCAAGGTCCCGCACAAGAACGCCGCCCCCAAGCCCAGAAAACATCGCTGCGCGAGCCGGGCGCAGGGCCATTTGATTGGCTACCAAGTGCCTACGCCGGCGAGCCACCGGCTACAAAGGATGTTGCAAATGCACCCTATCGGCGGGCGGCGCCGACGCCGCCCAGCACTGCGCAAAAAGGGGTGGCCAACCTACCGGCGCAGAACAAATCTCCCGTTCAAGCGAGACCTTCCGGCAGGGCAGAATCGTCCCAAGAAAAAGTCCCACCCGCGTCGGCAGAACAGAGCCAAATTTTAGATAAAGGCCCGAACCCATCGGCAATCGATACCAGCACCCCTTCCCAACGAAAGACCCCGCCGTCTTCTTCTGGCGCCCCGCCGACAACCGCAACAATCGACTTGAAATCCATCCATTTTATCGACGCTAGAAACGGCTGGGTTGCGGGACATCATGGCACTATCCTCGCTACAGCCGATGGCGGCAATATCTGGCGGGCGCAGTTCAGCGGTACGACGGCGCCGTTGCGCAGCGTGCATTTCAGCGATGCAAATCATGGCTGGGCCGTTGGCAATCAGGGCGTTGTTGTCGCCACGGCCGATGGCGGCAAGACCTGGACGGCGCAAATCAGCGGCACGTCAGGGGGGCTCCACAGCGTTTACTTCAGCGACGTAAATCACGGCTGGGCGGTGGGGGGGGACATTTTCGTTTCCGGCGTTATCATCGCCACGGTCGATGGTGGAAAGAACTGGAAGAAGCAAACCAGCCGGACGCCAGGCGATTTAAGCAGTGTGCACTTCACCGATTCTAGCCAGGGATGGGCGGTCGGGAGGGATGGCGCTATTGTCGCGACCACCGATGGCGGAAAGACCTGGACAGCGCAAGCCAGCCGCACCCAGGTGGATCTTAACGGCGTGCATTTCAGTGACGCAGTTCACGGCTGGGCGGTGGGGGGGAATCTTGCTGAACCCGGTACGATCGTCACCACTGCCGATGGCGGTAAGACCTGGACGGCGCGGGCGAGCGGCGCCGAGGGCGGCCTGAAAAGCGTTCACTTCAGCGATGCCAACCAAGGATGGGCTGTGGGGGATCTGGCGAGGATCTTCGCCACCGACGACGGCGGAAAAACCTGGACGGCGCAAACCCTGGGTACGCAGTCATGGCTCAATGGCGTGCATTTCGCCGACGCCGGCCATGGCTGGGCGGTGGGGGAGCGCGGCACGATTTTCAATACGGCGGATGGCGGCGCGGAGTGGATTGTGCAGGCAAGCGGCACTCGAGCGGCGCTCTACGGTGTGCATTTCAGCGACGCAACCCACGGTTGGGTGGTGGGCCAAGCGGGCGCCATCCTTGCCACTGTGGATGGCGGTAATACCTGGAATCCCCAGACTAGCGGCACCCAAGCGTGGCTACGTACCGTGTACTTCAGCGATGCCCGTAACGGCTGGGCGGTAGGGGCGGGCGCCGGCGCCATCCTCACCACTGACAACGGCGGAAAGACTTGGGTGGCTCAGACCAGTGGCGTGCAACGCAGGCTTCAAAGCGTGCACTTCATCGACGCTAACTACGGCTGGGCGGTCGGGGGCGAGGGTATCATTCTCGCCAGCAATAACGGCGGCAAGATCTGGACCGCACAGAACAGTAACACGCTGGCATTGCTTAACGGCGTGTACTTCGCCGATGCCAGGCAAGGCTGGGTGGTCGGAGACGGAACTATCCTTACCAGCGCAGATGGCGGCAAGAGTTGGACGGCGCAAACCAGCGGCATTCAAGCGCAGCTAAATGGTGTGCAATTCGCCGATGTCAGCCGCGGCTGGGCGGTGGGCGATTCTGGCGCTATCCTCGCGACGGACAATGGCGGCACGACTTGGACAGCGCCGCGCAGCGGTACGTCCCTCGCGCTTCATTCGATCAGCGCAATGGCGAACGGTAAACGCTTGTGCGCGGTCGGAACGGGAACCATCCAAAACAGCCGCGACGGCGGAAAAACCTGGCAATCGATCGACTACCGGCGTTACCCCGCGCCTTGGGCGTGGCTTGCGTGGTTGTTCAGCGCGCTAGCCGGTTGGCGTGCCTGGCGTCGCGTGTATAGCGCGCTGCCGCTGGAAAAAGAACGCAACATTGAAGACAAGGCCGCTAGTGACGCGCCGGTGGAAAAAGGCGATCAAGATCGGCTCAATTTCGAGCCGGTGGCTAAGGCACTCGGGAAGTTTCTGCAGAACCAAAGCACCACTGCGCCGCTGGTGCTGGCGGTCACCGGTAAGTGGGGCACGGGCAAGAGTTCGCTCATGAATTTGCTGCGCAACGAATTGCGCGGCAAATTCGGTGTGCGCTCGGTATGGTTTAACGCCTGGCATCATCAGAACGAAGAAAATTTGCTCGCCGCGTTGTTAGAGAATATCCGTCAGCAAGCAGTGCCGCGGCTGTATTCGCCGGACGGTTGGCTATTCCGCGCGCAACTGGCTTGCGAGCGATATAAGCGCCACTTTGTATCGTCGTCGGCCTGGCTGGCCCTATTCATGACGGCGATTGCCTATATGGCTGCGGCGCCCGATGTACGTTGGGCGCAATTCGTCGCCTGGATCAAGATGTTCACCACGGATGCCGATAAACTCGATAGCGTAGGCGCATTGTCCGGCGCTTCCGGTATCGCCCTGATCGTTGTCGCGGTGAAAATTCTGCTCAGCTTACGTGCTTTTGGCGTCAATCCGGCAGCGTTGATGGCCACGACCGCCAATCAGTTCAAGCTGCGCGACGCCAGCGCGCAAGCGGGATTTCGCTTCCAGTTTCAGCGTGAGTTCGAAGAAGTGACCAGCGCACTCGCGCGAATCGATAAGCGCATGCTGATTTTCATTGATGATTTGGATCGCTGCCAGCCGGAAAAAGTGATTCAGGTATTGGAGGCGGTTAATTTTCTGACCAGTTCGGGTGAGTGCTATATCGTTTTAGGCATGGATCGTGACTATGTTGAACGCGCCGTGGGATTGAGCTTCGAGAAGATCGCGCAGGAAATGGCGGAGCAGAAATCGCCCGACCAAGCGGACGGCAAGCTGCAGCGGCAGCAATTCGCACAGCGCTATATGAAGAAGCTGCTTAATTTAGAAATACCGATTCCAAGTCTCGATCCGGCGCTGGCGGAAACGCTGTTCGACGAGCCAACGACCGCGAAGTCCGACGCCGGTGCGGGTGTGCAAAAAATCTACTGGCGCGGACAGGTCGGCCGCTGGCTGCGCGCGCAAGCTCGATGGTTGCCGGTCGCTGTGGTTTTGGTGATCGCTGGCGGTGCGTGGATTGCGGGCAGTACGGTGGGTCATCAGCAGTTCGCATCTGAGGACACCAAGAAAGAAGACAAGGCCGTGATTTTGCCGGGCATGGCCATTCAGTGGGAAATCGAAAATAGCCCCGACGGAAAAATGCTGATCGTCCCCAAGGTGATTGGCGAATCCAAGGCGCAGGAAAAAAAACCAAAAGACGAGCCGGAAAAACAACCTAAACCTGATCCAGAAAACCACCCGGTTCCCGCTACCGAAAAAAATACTGGGCCGGGAGTGCTTGAAGTAGGACAAACGGCCAAGACGCTGTGGATGCTGCCACTGTCGCTGCTCGGTTTGCTGGCAGGCTTACTCGCTTACGCTATGTTGCGTTCACTGGACGCGGTGGTGCGCGACTCGGAAGCCTTCAACCAAGCGGTCAATATTTGGAAGCGGCTGGTGATTGCGAAGAGCGCAAACCCGCGCGAGATCAAACGCTTTCAAAATCGCGTGCGCTATTTCGCCATGCGGCT
>JANMJR010000217.1:0-1505 GCA_031371465.1 Pseudomonadota bacterium | reverse complement strand
GTGTGTAGGGTAATTTGATTTGTTCGAGCTGCGGTTGCTCGCCCGCGATGATTTTTTCAATCGGCGCTTCGCCCGCTATCACGTGACGACATAGCTTAGCAAAACTGACATCGCCCCAACCAGTGATGAGGTAATCCGCGTTGGCGATGATCTCTTGCTGATCGGTTTCGTAACTCACTTCCGGCCCGCCGAGCACGACGATGACCTCTGGCGCGACGCGCTTCAACAGCGCGACGACTTTGGTCATCTCCTCGATATTCCAGATGTACACGCCAAGACCAACGATCCGCGGTTCACGTTTTAAGATTGCCTCCACCATGTCGATGGGCCGTACGCCAAGCACGAATTCGGCGATCTCGGTATCGTCGAATAGCACGCCCATGTTGGCCTTTAGGTAGCGCAGTCCCACGGCGGCGTGGACGTAACGGGCGTTGATGGTGGCGAGAACGATGGCGGTCATGGTGTCATTGTGGCTTTGAATACGCCGGCTCCGCAACTACCGAGTACCGCGCCAAAATTTGTCATTCCCGCAAAAGCGGGAATCCATGGTGATTTGCGATGGCCAAATGGATTCCCGTCTTCACGGGAATGACAGCCTAACATGGATATGCCACGAGTCAGCGCTGGCGCGGCTCACGGCGCATACCATGTGAAGGATCAAGTGGGGCGGGCTTCTTAGAGCGCCTTCCTACAATTTTTTCAATACCAATCCCTTCAGATATTCGCCTTCGGGAAAGTGCACAGAGGCCGGATGGTCGCTTGACGCGCCCAAGCGCGCGATTATCTGCGCATCGACTTTGGCATCGACCGCGGCGCCCGCGACGATCTTCTGAAACAAGTCCGCGTTCACGCCGCCGGAGCAAGAAAACGTCACCAACAAACCTTCGCTTGCGAGCAATTTCAGCGCAAGCAAATTGATGTCTTTGTAGGCGCGCGAGGCTTTCTCCGCATGGCTCGCGGTCGGGGCGAACTTCGGTGGATCGAGGATAATGAGATCGAAGTGCTCCGCTTTGTCGCGCAGGGTGCGCAGCGCCTGAAACACGTCGCCCTCCCACCACGTCGCTTGATCTTCAGTGAAACCATTCAGCACGAGATTTTTTTGCGCGAGCACCAACGCGCTTTCCGAGCTATCGATCGACAACACCGATTGTGCGCTGGCGCGCAATGCGCCAATGGAAAACCCGCCGGTATAACAAAAAACGTTCAACACTTTTTTGTTTTTCGCGAGGTCCATCACGCGCCGGCGATTGTCACGCTGGTCTAAATAAAAGCCGGTCTTTTGGCCCAGCACCACGTCGACCCAATATTTGATGCCATGTTCCTGGATTTGAATCGGCTCGGGCGGGGCGGCGCCGAACAAGGCGCCGACGCGCGGTGGCAAGCCTTCCAACTCGCGCACTTCGGCATCCGAGCGCTCGAAAATCGCGGTGCACCCAGTCAATTCGCGCAAGCCCTCGACCAAGGTGTCACGCCAGCGGTCAGCCCCCGCCGTTAACAATTGCACC
>JANMJR010000156.1:0-4589 GCA_031371465.1 Pseudomonadota bacterium | reverse complement strand
TCCGGCTGAATGCCGATCTCGCGCAATTCCTTGACCGAATGTTGCGTCGGCTTGGTTTTGATCTCGCCCGCCGATGCGAGATAGGGCACCAGTGTCAGGTGAATGTAGCAAGTATTGTTGCGACCTTCCTCGATGCCCATTTGGCGAATCGCCTCGAGGAACGGCAACGATTCGATGTCGCCCACCGTGCCGCCGATTTCGACGATGGCCACGTCGTGGCCCTGCGCGCCTTGCTTGATGTGCAGCTTGATCTCGTCGGTGATGTGCGGAATCACCTGCACCGTGCCGCCGAGATAATCGCCGCGGCGTTCCTTCTTGATCACGCTCTCGTAAATTTGGCCGGTGGTGAAGTTGTTGCGCTTTTCGGTGCGCACATTCACAAAGCGCTCATAGTGGCCCAAGTCGAGATCGGTTTCGGCGCCGTCGTCGGTGACAAACACCTCGCCGTGCTGAAACGGGCTCATGGTGCCGGGATCGACGTTGATGTAGGGGTCTAACTTAAGCAGGGTGACATTGATGTTACGGGACTCAAGAATGGCGCCAAGCCCCGCGGCGGCGATGCCTTTCCCAAGTGAAGAGACCACACCTCCGGTCACGAATACATACTTGGTCATGGGAAACTTGGCTAGTTTGAAAAACGGATTTTATCCTAAAAGCTGTTTCGGAACAATGAATCGCGGTCATTTGTGCGCGTCGCGCAGCTGTTGAAGTTCGTCGTCACTCAAGCGCGCCGCGCGGCGCATTGCGGCGTGGTTATCGCCTGCGCGGCAATGCCCGGCGCCCGTGCTTAGCCGTTGTCCATGCGCCTCTTAAACGAGGGAAGCTCTGAATAAGTCCGATTTCGTCATGATGCTGCGTTGCTCACAAAAAATACCGCCTTACATATCAGGCATATGCTGCGCCGATATTTTTTGTTCGCGCCTTGTCTCATTTAGAACTCGAACTTATTCAGAGCTTCCCTAGCTTACGGTCACGCGCGCCGTCAGTGGCGCTGCGCTGTGGCGTGCTCGATGGAGCTGCCCGGTAAGCCGGCGCTAAGCATCGCCGCAAACGCATCCGCGCCTACCGGACGGCTGAAGTGGTAACCTTGCCCCTCGTCGCAATTATGCGACTGAAGAAAAGCAAGCTGCTCCGGTGTTTCCACACCCTCCGCAACGAGGCGGTGATTGAGGTTTTTGCCCAGGTTGATAATCGCGCTAACGATCGTTTTACCGCTCGCCTTGTGCGTCGTTTCGCGTACGAAGGACTGATCGATTTTCAACGTGTCGATGGGGAAGCAGCTTAAGTAGCTTAAGCTCGAATAACCGGTACCGAAATCATCGATCGCCAATCGCACACCCATCGCTTTGAGATCGTCCAGCAGCGCGGCGGTAGATTCGGCGTTTTGCATCAGGACGCTTTCCGTTAACTCCAGTTCAAGGCGGTGCGGATCAAAACCCGTTTCCTCGAGAATGACCTTAATGTTTTCGAGAAAACCCTTGGATTGGAATTCCACCGCCGAGATATTCACGGCTATTCGATCCAACTTGAGGCCGCTTTCCGACCACGCCTGGCCTTGCTTGCAGGCTTCCCGCAGAACCCACTGGCCGATCGGGACAATGAGCTGGCTTTTTTCGGCGACGGGGATGAATAACTCAGGAAGCAGCACCCCGCGAATGGGATGACGCCAACGCAGCAGCGTTTCGGCGCCGGTAATGGCCCCGCTCTTAAGATCGACCGTCGGCTGGTAGTGCAACGCGAACTCGTCGCGTTCCAACGCAGCGCGCAGGCCGACCTCAAGCGTGCGCCGCTCAACGGCCTGGTGGTTCATGTCCGGCTTGAAGAACTGCGAATTGTCGCGGCCATTTTCCTTGGCGTAATACAGCCCCATGTCCGCATTTTTGAACAACGATTCGGGGTCCAGTCCGTCGTACGGGTACACGCTGATGCCGATGCTTACCGTAATCTGAATATCGTCGGGCAGGAAGTGATGTGGCGAGCTGAGCGCAGCGCGCATGTGATCGGCAATGACGATCGCATCCCGGGCGTGCTCGATTTCCGAAAGCAACGCCACGAATTCATCGCCCCCCAGCCGGCCGACAGTGTCCGTGCCGCGCACACAAGCAGAAAGTCGCTCTGCGATGGAACAAAGCAAGCGATCGCCGATGGTGTGGCCGAGGGTATCGTTTATCAGCTTGAAGCCATCGACATCCACAATCAACGCCGCGAATTGCTTGTTGTGGCGTCGGGCTAAGGCAATCGCCTGGGTGATCCGGTCGTTCAACAAAGTTCGGTTTGGCAAATCCGTCAGTGCGTCGTGCAGGGCGAGGTGCGACATTCGGGCGCGCATCGCCTGCGATTCGCTGACGTCGTGAAAAACGATGACGGCGCCGGCAATCTGGCCGTTAGGACCGTGAACGGGGGCCGCGGAATCTTCAATCGGACATTCGGCGCCGTCGCGGCGAATCAGCACGCAGTCGGCAGACAGCGCGACCGGTTTTTTTTCCTTGAGGGCGTGTTCCACCGGATTTCGCGCCACCCTGCGCGTGGTTCCTTCGATGATCTGAAATACCTCGGTCAGCGGCCGGCCCGAGGCTTCCGCCGCCGACCAGCCGGTCATTTTTTCGGCCATTGAATTGAGGTAACTGACGTTGCCCGAAATGTCGGTGCTGATAACGGCATCGCCGATGGCGTTGAGCGCGACCTGCGCGCGATTTCGTTCCAGGAAAAGTGCGTCCTCAATGGCTCGCTGGGAAACCGCACTGCGAATGGCCCGGGGCAGGGTGTGTTGGTTGATATGATCCGTAAGCAGATAATCGTCGGCGCCGCGCTGCACGGCTAGCCGAGCGATGTCCTCGTCGCTTTCATGACCCAACACGAGCACTGGGCGACGCGGGATGGCGCCGAGCAACTTATCGAGCACGGCCATCCCATGGATCGCAACGGCTGAAAGCATCAACAGGACAGCGGTTGCTTCGTCGGCTAGGAATTGCGTCAGGCTTTCAGTAAGCGGATGAACCGACTGAAGGTCGAACAGGTCTGCCGTTTTCCCCTTCAGCGCCTTCCGAATAAAGTCCGCATCGGTCGGGTCGGGAGTGAAAAGCAATACTTTTATAGTCACCCTAATCCTCTTTCGTCAGCGCTTGCAGAAGTTTCAGACTAGAGCAAGCGTGCCGCTCCACATACCAATCCCCGTCTTATTGCCCGGCGCACTTGTTGCTTCCGCGCGAAACTAAATTCGCCATGTCGATTCCCATCTGAAGCCGCGCTGCGTAACTGGCAACCCCGGTTCTTGGTATCGCGAGCGAAGGGAAGCAAAAAGAGCACCAGCAAGGCGCTCAATACGCGCAGCGTTAAGAATGGGGCTGGTCCATTCCCAAATTTGCGTATTACTGTGCCCGCACCTTGCTGGCCGCCCCCAGATACTTCGTCTTTAACGGCGCCTTGTCTGTGCGCTAGCGCACATATTAGCAGCGCGAATGGTAAACAATTTTTTTCGGCCGGTTGTGGTAATCGATTGAACGCAGGACGAAATATGACTAAAATTATGATTCCTCAAGTTAACTGTGAGGCAGTCATGCCGATCCCGGAACCAGCGCAGCAAAATTACCTCCTCGCGGCTTTACCGCCAAGTGCATACCATCGCCTGTTTCCACACTTGGAGTTGGTTCCGATGCCACTCGGCGAAGTGCTCTACGAGTCGGGCGGGCAACTTCAATATGTGTATTTCCCCACCACTAGCATCGTGTCGCTTCTGTATGTGATGGAAAACGGCGCCAGCGCCGAGATTGCCATCGTCGGCAACGAGGGGATAGTCGGTGTTTCCCTATTCATGGGAGGTGAGACGACCCCGAGCCGGGCCGTCGTGCAAAGCGCCGGACTCTGTTACCGCTTGAAGGCGACGCTGTTGCTGGTGGAGTTCAACAAAGGTGGAGCCGTGCTGCATCTGCTATTGCGCTACACTCAGGCGCTGATTACCCAGATGGCGCAAACGGCGGTGTGCAACCGGCACCATAGTTTGGATCAGCAACTCTGCCGCTGGCTGTTGCTGAGCCTGGACCGGCTGCAATCGAATGACCTGGTGATGACGCAGGAACTCATCGCCAATATGCTCGGTGTGCGACGCGAAGGCGTGACCGACGCCGCCGGGAAACTTCAGCACGCGGGCCTGATAAACTATAGCCGCGGGCACATCACCGTGATCGACCGGCCGGGGTTGGAGGCGTTGGTGTGCGAATGCTACGCCGTGGTCAAGAAAGAATCCGATCGGCTTTTGCCCCGCTTGATCGAGCCCTGAGGGACCTTCCGGCTGGCCTGACCGGCGCGCCATGTTGCGGTCACGAGCCCCGCCCAGGCTGCCGGACCCTAGTCCCCCGGTCTTTTGGCAACGCATGACCCTGATTCTAATCCGTGAAATCCGTTAACGCGCTCCTTGCCGATGTTCGTCGCTGCACGCTGTGCGCCGCGCACCTGCCGTTCGGCCCGCGGCCGGTACTGCAGTTACATCCGAACGCGCGCCTACTCGTGGCGGCGCAGGCGCCGGGACGCAAGGTTCACGAATCCGGTGTGCCCTTCACAGACGCAAGCGGTGATCGGCTGCGCGAATGGCT
>JANMJR010000124.1:0-15968 GCA_031371465.1 Pseudomonadota bacterium | reverse complement strand
CAGTTTGCGCAGGACAAGGCGCGGCGCGACATCACCGACAATCAATTTTTCATTCAATACATTTACAGCTTGGGCGCCCATGGCGCGCATAAGTTTTAGGAGAACAGCATGTTGAAATTGTTTAGCAGGGTTAGAGCGGTTTTACTCTCGATTACGATCCTTGTTTTTGCATCGCCTTCATTCGCGGCCCTCAACATCCTCGCGACCACGCCCGAATGGGGCGCGCTCGCGACGGAAATCGGCGGCGACAAAGTGAGCGTCTACATCGCGACCACTGCCTTGCAGGATGTGCATCGCGTGGAAGCGCGACCGAGCCTAATGGCGCGCGCGCGCAATGCCGATCTTCTGGTGGCCACGGGTGCGGACCTGGAGGTCGGCTGGCTGCCCGTGCTGCAGCGGGAGTCGGGAAACGGCAAAATTCAAATCGGTAGTCCCGGCTTTTTCGAGGCGGCGCAAGAAGTCAGGCTGCTGGACGTGCCCGTTTCAGTGGATCGCTCCATGGGCGATGTTCACCCGTTCGGAAATCCCCACATCCTGCTGGACCCGCGCAATATTGCCCGCGTTGGCAATGCGCTGACTAAGCGGCTGAGCGGGATCGATATGGCAAACAAAGAGGTTTACGAGGCGCGCAATAAGGCCTTCCAAGAGCGCATGAGCCAGGCCATTCCGCATTGGGAAGCGAAAGCAGCGCCACTCAAAGGCACGCCCGTGGTGGTGTATCACAAGGATCAGGAATATCTGCTGAACTGGCTAGGGCTGCGCGAGGTTGGCTCCCTGGAGCCTAAGCCGGGCGTGCCGCCCAGTACAGGCCATCTTACCGACCTGCTACAGCGGCTGCAAAAGGAGCCGGCGAAAGTGATTTTGATCAACGCCTACAACGATCCCAAGCCCGCGACGTGGCTTGCCGAGCGAACCAAGATTCCGGTCGTGACCTTGCCCTACACCGTCGGCGGCAGTAAGGAGGCGAAGGATTTGTTCGGCTTGTTCGACGACACCATCGCCCGGCTATTGGCTGGGATCAAGCAATGATGCGGCCTAGCGAAGGCTATCCCCTGCCGAGGTGGCCTAGGGCCAGAGGCAATCCGGAGGGGCTGGCCTTAGGCCATGCGGCTTCTGGCGCGGTGGTTAAAAATTCATGACTACCCACGCAGTGACTTGGAGCATTTTGTGGCCGGCCTTCATCACCGGCTTGATCGTCGCGGCGAGCCACGTTCCCCTCGGCATGCAGGTGTTGCGCAAGGGCATCGTGTTCATCGATCTCGCCATCGCACAAATCGCGGGCCTCGGCGTAGTCGCCGCCGACGCGCTAGCGCTCGAAAGCGGCCCTATGGTGCAAATGTCCGCCCTTGTCGCCGCAATTGCCGGTGCGTTGCTTCTGACTTGGACCGAGAAAAAATTTCCCGCAGTTCAAGAAGCCATCATCGGCGCCACCTTTGTTTTGGCCGCCACCGCGGCGCTGATTCTGCTGGCGAACAATCCGCACGGCGCCGAACACATGAAGGATATTCTCGTCGGGCAAATCCTATGGGTGAATCCGGACACACTTTGGCTGCAAGCAGCGATCAGCGCGATCATCCTGGCCATCTGGTTCAGCGTGGGAACGCACATCGGCCGCGTCGGATTTTATTTACTTTTCGCCTGCGCGGTGACGATGTCGGTGCAACTGGTGGGGCTGTATCTCGTGTTCGCAACGCTAATTATCCCCGCTCTCGCGACGCGCGAGTACCGGCATAGACAACTCATGGCCGCCTACATTGTCGCCCTAATCGGCTACGCGTTGGGACTTGCGTTCTCGGCCTGGCTCGACTGGCCATCGGGTCCGGTGATCGTTTGGACGATTGCGATCGTCGGCATCCTTGCCTATGCGTTGCGATCGCGCAGCAACTGAATCGGCAATTTGAGTTTTTGGCACGCCCGATAAATCATGTCCACCGCCGCCATGCGCGGAAAGCCTCGCCGATAGGCTGCGGCCACACGTCGGCTCGGCGGTGATTTGAAATCGATCGCCTTGATCAACGCAGTGGAATACTTAGCGGTAAGCGCGGTCGCCGGCAGCACGGAAATACCCATGCCGGAGGCAACCATGTTGCGCAGCGTCTCCAGCGAATTGCCCTGTTTGCCCGGTTCCGGCAGCCGGGAAAATTCTTGGCAGGCGTCCAGCACCTGATCACGGAAACAGTGGCCGATGGAAAGAAGCAATAGATTTTGACTATCGAGATCGCTTGCGGCGATGTGTTTGCGTTTCGCCCAAGGATGCTTTACCGGAACGATGGCGCGAAATATTTCATCGTAAAGTGGCATCACTTCAACGCCATTCGCCTGAAACGGTAGTGCCAGGATCGCCACGTCGATACTGCCGTCCGCCAGCATCCTATCCAGATTCGCCGTCATATTCTCTTCGATATCCAGCGGCATTTTCGGCGCAAGTTCGCGCATTGCCGCGACCAACTCGGGCAACAAATAAGGCGCGATGGTGTGGATTATACCCAGGCGCAGCGGCCCATCCAGGGGATTGTTTCCCTGCTGTGCGATGCCTTTGAGCCGCGCGGCCTCGTCTAACACGCGCTTGGCTTGCGCCACTATCTGAGCGCCTATCGCGGTCACCAATACTTCATTCTTGCCGCGCTCAAAAATCCGAACGCCTAATTCATCCTCAAGGTTCTTGACTGCCGCGCTCAGGCTTGGCTGGCTGACAAAGGATCGTTCCGCGGCGCGGCCGAAGTGTTTCGCTTCGGCGACGGCGACGACATATCTCAGTTCGGTGAGGGTCATCTCGGCATCAATAGGTTAAAACTATCGACATGATCATAACAAAGTATTAGATCGAAGTGCGGCGGCTACGTAAAATTCGTTCATCAGTTTTGAAAACCTCACTCAACTCACTTTTGAAAGGAAATAAGGATGTTGCAAAATCACGAAGGCAAGAAAGTCCCAAACGTCACATTCCGTGTGCGTGAGAACGACGAATGGCAAAACGTCACGACCGACGACTATTTCAAGGGCAAGAACGTTGTGGTGTTCTCGCTGCCCGGCGCGTTTACGCCGACCTGCTCGTCAAGCCATTTGCCGCGTTACAACGAACTCGCCCCGGTTTTTTTCAAAAACGGCGTCGACGCGATTTACTGTATTTCCGTGAACGATACATTCGTGATGAACGAATGGGCGAAAAATCAGGAAGCGCAAAACATCAAGCTGATCCCCGATGGCAATGGCGAATTCACCTCGGGCATGGGCCAATTAGTCGACAAAACCGACCTGGGATTCGGCCAGCGCTCGTGGCGCTATTCGATGTTAGTGAAAGACGGCGTCGTTGAGAAAATGTTCGTCGAACCCAACCGACCCGGCGATCCATTTGAAGTATCCGATGCCGACACCATGTTGAACTACATTAATCCGCAAGCGAAAAAGCCGGATCAAGTAGCCATTTTCACTCGCGACGGTTGTAGCTTCTGCGCGAAGGCAAAATCGCTGTTGACGCAATTGGGCTATACCTACGCCGAGATTCCGTTGCCGCACACCACGCGCAGTCGCGTCATCGGCGCCGTAACGGGCGAGAAAACCGTGCCGCAGATTTTTATCAACGGCGAACATGTTGGCGGTTTAGATGCACTTGAGCAGTTTGTGAAGAAAGCGGCATGACGTTATTTGTCATTTTAAGGAAATAGGCATGAAGCAACGCAATGTAGACGTAGCAATTATCGGTGCGGGCACGGCTGGCCTTGCGGCGTATCGCGCCGCCGTTGCCGCCGGTGCGAAGGCGGTCATTATCGAAGGCGGGCCCTATGGCACAACCTGTGCCCGCGTCGGTTGCATGCCGAGCAAATTGCTCATCGCGGCAGCAGAAGCCGCGCATGTCGCAAGCCGCTGGCCGGCGTTCGGCATTGAGTTGCACGGTTCGGTTGCTATCGATGGCGCGGCGGTGATGAAGCGCGTTAAAGCGGAGCGCGATCGATTCGTCGGCTTCGTGCTCGAGGGCGTTGAACACATTCCGGCGGAAGACAAAGTTCGTGGCTATGGGAAGTTTATTGACGATCATCACTTGGTCGTCGACGACCAAGTGATGATCGCGTTCAAAAGTGCAGTGATCGCCACCGGCTCATCGCCGACGATTCCGCCATTTCTCACTTCCCTCAGCGATCGCGTGATCGTCAATGACGATATTTTTGAATGGAATGATTTACCGCGCTCCGTTGCCGTGTTCGGCCCCGGCGTCATTGGCCTTGAGCTAGGCCAAGCACTGGCGCGGCTTGGCGTGAAGGTACAGATGTTCGGCCGGCTGGGTCATCTTGGGCCATTCAGCGATCCAGTCATTCGTGATTATGCGACCAAGGCGTTCCAAGAGGAATTCCATTTGGACACGAACGCAAAAGTCAAAGGCGTCGAGCGCACCGCAACCGGTGTGAAAATTCGTCATGTCGATTGCACTGGCTCGGAAGCGAAAATCGACGTTGACTATGTTGTCGCCGCGACAGGCCGTACCCCCAATGTGAAAAACATCGGCCTTGAAAATACCTTGGCGCCATTGGACAATCGCGGCGTTCCGCTTTTTGATCACCATACATTGCAAGCGGGATCGAGCAATATTTTTATCGCCGGTGACGTGAACAATGACGTTGCGCTACTCCACGAAGCCGTGGACGAAGGCAAGATTGCCGGCGCGAATGCGGCGCGCTTTCCGGATGTTCAACGCGGCGCTAGGCGCGTGCCGTTTGCCGTCGTGTTTACCGATCCGCAGATTGCTACTATCGGACGGAGCTTGGGTGATCTTTCGCCCGGCAGCTTCGTCGTCGGCGAAGTCTCCTTCGAGGGCCAAGGCCGCAGCCGCGTCATGCTTAAAAATCGCGGCCTGTTGCATGTTTATGCGGATATCGAAACAGGCCATTTGCTCGGCGCCGAAATGTTCGGCCCCGATGCGGAACATATCGGCCACTTGCTGGCCTGGGTCGTGCAGCTTGGTTTGACGGTTGAGGAAATTTTGGCCTTGCCGTTTTATCATCCGGTCGTGGAAGAAGGATTGCGGACCGCGTTGCGTGATGCGCAGGCGAAGCGGCGCAGCGCGTTGACCGATGTTCGGCGCGCTGCATAGCGGAAGCGCCGGCAACCCGGTGTCGACACCCGCTACGCTCGCGCTGCTTGCCATAGGCGCCGCCGCCCAGGACATAGTCCACTGCGGACAACTACGCTTGCGACTTCTGCAACGCCTGTTCGATGTCCCAAATAATGTCGTCCACATCTTCAATGCCAATGGACAGGCGGATCATGTCGGGCGTGACGCCGGCTTTGATTTGCTCATCTTCGGAGAGTTGGCGGTGGGTGGTTGACGCCGGGTGAATCACTAACGTCTTTGCATCGCCAACGTTGGCGAGGTGGCTGAGGAATTCGCAGTTCTGGATAAATTTTTCGCCTGCTACTTGGCCGCCTTTTATGCCGAAAGTGAAGATGGCGCCCGCGCCTTTTGGCATGTATTTTTTTGCCAGGTCGTAGTATTTGCTACTTTTCAGTCCCGGATAGCTGACCCAGGAAACCAGCGAATGATTCTCCAAAAACTCGGCGACTTTTTGCGCGTTTGCGATGTGTCGTTCCATTCGCACGTGCAGCGTCTCCGTGCCTTGCAGCAACATGAAGGCGTTGAAGGGAGACAGCGCCGGACCGAAGGTGCGGTGGGTTTCCATGCGCGCGCGCATGATGAAGCCGAAGTCGCCGAAGGTTTCATGAAAGCGCACGCCGTGATAGCCCTTGGAGGGTTCGGTCATGCCGGGAAATTTACCATTGGCCCAGTTGAATTTGCCCGATTCGACGATGACGCCGCCCATGGTGGTGCCGTGGCCGCCGATGAACTTGGTTGCGGAATGCACCACGATGTCAGCGCCATGTTTGAGCGGGCGGCACAGGTAGGGCGTGGCGAAGGTGTTGTCGATCACGAACGGCACCCCGGCTTCTTTGGCGATGGCGCCGATGGCTTCGATGTCAAGCACATTGCCACGCGGATTGCCGATGGTTTCGCCGTAGATTGCTTTGGTTTTTGAGGTGATCGCCCGACGGAAATTTTCCGGGTCTTCCGGATCGACGAGTTTAACGTTGATGCCAAGCTTTTTGAAGTTGAACGAGAACAGCGAATAGGTGCCGCCATAGAGCGTGCTGGCGGAAACGATTTCGTCGCCCGATTCCACTAAGGTGAGCAGCGCGATCATCTCCGCCGCTTGGCCGCTCGCACACGCGAGCGCAGCGCGGCCATTTTCCAGCGCCGCCATGCGCTCTTCGAACGCGGCGACAGTGGGATTGCTGATGCGCGAATAGACGTTACCGAAGGTTTGTAGATTGAACAAACTCGCCGCATGTTCCGCGCTGTCAAACACGAATGAGGTGGTCTGATAAATCGGCACCGCGCGCGCGCCGGTGGTGGGATCGGGGATTTGTCCCGCATGCAGGCACAAGGTGCCGAATCCGAATTTGTGGTTAGCCATTTTAAAATGCGTTAAGGATGAAGGATGAGGGCGGAAGGATGAAGCGGGGCCTACCTCCGACTAACTTAATCATCACGATTGTTTTTTTCATCCTTCATCCTTCCGCCTTCATCCTTGCACTCCATCCTTCATCCTTGTAATCTAGTACGATAAGTAGCGCGGCCGTTTCGCGGAAATAATTTTGGTGTTGACGCCGGCCCAGTTCAGCCCGCCGAACAAGCGCCCGTGCTCGATTTTTACGCAACGGTCCATGACCACTTCCAGGCCGGCAGCAAGCGCTTTTTCCGCGGCGGCGTCGTTCACGACGCCGAGTTGCATCCACAACACTTTCGCGCCGATGGCAATTGCGTCATCCACCAGCGGTGGGATGTCTTCGGCTTTGCGAAAACAATCGACCATGTCTACTTTGACCGGAATGTCGCGCAGACTCTTGTAACATTTTTGGCCGAGGACTTCTTCATACTGTGGATTAACGGGGATGACGGTATAGCCGTGATCGATCATATATTTCGCGGCGAAATTGCTCGGCCGATGCCATTGCGCCGAGAGACCGACGATGGCGATCGTTCTGTTTTCCTTCATTATGCGACGCAGCGTTTGAATGTCAGCCATGACGAAAGTTTGCCTTTTAAAAGTAACGACATTCTATCTTTTTTTCGCGTGCCGCAGCGGCGTATGGATGCTGCGTCGCAGCATGGCCTACTCGGTGAGGCAAGCGTGACGGGGTTTTCGGCGATTATCCCTCAAGAATTATTTTCGCTACTGAAAAAACGATAATTGTTTTTTCCGCTCTTTTTCACTCGATACATGGCGCGGTCCGCGCGTCGGATCAAGACATCGCCATCGTTGCCATCTTCTGGATACACGGCAATGCCGATGCTCGCGCCCACCCGACAATCGTGTCCCGATATTTTGTACGGCGCGCCGATACTATGAATCAGTTTTTTTGCGACGTGTTCCGCGTTACTTCGCGATTCAACCTTGGGCAGCAACACAATAAATTCATCGCCGCCCAAGCGAAACACACTGTCCGATCGGCGCACGCTGGCTTGCAATCGCTGCGCCACGTTTTTCAGCAAGTCGTCACCCACTTTGTGGCCGTAGTCGTCATTGACGCGTTTGAACGCGTCCAAATCCACAAACATTACCACCAGCATTTGCTGATTACGTTGCGCATGCAGAATGGCTTGACTGAGACGCTCGGTCAGTAGGCGGCGATTCGCCAGGCCGGTCAATTCATCGTACAGCGCTTGTTGCTGAACGATCGCTTCGGCATGCCGACGTTTGCTGATCTCGCGCTTGAGTTGTTTATTTACAACCTCGAGTTCGTGCGCATGGGTTTCCAGTAATTGATTGGTATGTTCCAGCTTTGCTACCGCATTCGCCAATGCCTGATCGCCGGCGATACGTTTGGTTTCGTCGCGAGTGAGATCTTGAAACACCAACCTGCCGCCATACTCAATCATTGAGACACTGAGGCTGACAATGATGCGCGTGCCGTCTTTTTTGACATGGATGCGTTGCGGCACACGCAACACCACATAACGTTCGGTGCGCCGTGTGTTTTCCCACACTCTTGGATGTTCTTCCCGCGGGATCATTTCCAGCAACGTCATGCCGAGAAATTCTTTGCGGCTATAGCCGTAAGTCAAAATCGCTTGGCGGTTGACGTCCACGATGCGATGGTTTTGTACGTCGATCAACATAATCGCATCACTGGCGCGGTCGAAGAGGTCTCGGTACATCTGCTCTTCTTCTGCCAAGGTGACTAGCTTTGCTTGCCGATTACCTTCCAATGTGCGCTGCACGCCAGGAACCAGACTGGATGCCAACCGGTACAGTTTTGCTATCTTGTAGGGCAGTGCTAAATAGGCGTCTGCACCGGCCGGCCGCCCGCGTCGCGGCGAACCGACAACTAAAATTGGAATGCCAAAACGCGTCTTAAGGTTGACGTAATCGAATGGGTGGTTATGCGGCTCGCGAAACACCATAAGAACCGGGCGTTGGGATTCAATTTCGCGCAACGCATCGTTTTCTCGAAGGGCAACAAACACGTTGTTCCAAAATCCGCCCAGCGCCAACTGGGCCTTGATAATCGCCGCTTCTTGCGGATCTGTTGCAATGACCAGCACGCATTCGGCATTGCTCGCCTTTACCCCGCGCCTTCGATTGGTAAGCGTATTTTGTTCCCTGGGTGAATGAGAAGGCGTCGCAATTGGCGTAGGGTTTTTCACGAGATTAATTTTTGCACGTTGCTGAGTTGTAGAGCAAGGGATTCAATTCCGCGAATTATCTAGGCAACAGCACGCCGGAAAAGCGCATGGATAGCGGCTGGCCTCGGGCCACTGGGTTGCAGCGAGGTCTGCCGCAACAGGCAGAAAGTACGCCGTTCACGGCGTGCCTATTTCCAATCGCCGCGAAGTTTTAAGACGCGTTCGCGCAGGACTTCCGGCACGACCTGCGCGGCGGGAATCGCCGGCCCGGCAACCAACGCGATTTTCGACGAGACACCGCGCGGAAAAAATCGGCTCATGGCTTTGCCGCCCATGCGGCTGAAAAAACTGCCCCACAGTCCCTGCAAAGCGAGCGGAATCACGGGTACGGGCGTGCGATCGATGATGCGCTTTATCCCGGACTTGAATTCGTTGATGTCGCCGCTGTGGGTGATTTTTCCCTCTGGGAAGATGCCGACCAGATCACCGGCGGCGAGCGCTTTGGCGACGTCGTCGTAGGCGCGTTCCAGCGCTTGCGGATCGTCTTTCGCGGAGGCGATGGGGATGGTCTTCGCCGTGCGAAAAACGAAATTCAACACCGGTATTCTGAAAATATTTTGATCCATGACAAAGCGTATCGGCCGCTGACAACCGGCGGCGATGACTAAGGCATCAACAAAGCTGACGTGGTTGCAAACCAATACGGCCGCGCCTTCGTCGGGAATGTTGTGCAAGCCTTCTTTCTTGAGCCGATAAACGGAATGAATGAGCATCCACATAATAAAGCGCATCAGGAATTCCGGCACTAAGGTGTAGATATAAATCGCCACGCACGCATTCAAGATCGCGGCGCTTAAAAATAGCTGCGGAATGGTGAAGCCGAGCTTGAATACAACGATAGCCAGAACGGCGGCGAAGATGAGGAACAGCGCGTTGAGAATGTTGTTGCCGGCGATAATGCGCGACCGGTGGCTTTGTTCCGAGCGCGTCTGAATCAAGGCGTACAGCGGCACGATGTAGAAGCCGCCGAACATTCCCAACATCAGCAAATCGAATGAAATGCGCCAACTGCCCGCGGTTTGCAAGAAATCCCAGGCGCCACGGTCGTGGCCGGCGGCAATAAAACCGCGGCTGGCGAAATACAGCTCAAGTCCAAATAAAGTCATGCCGATCGAGCCGAACGGCACGAGGCCGATTTCCACCTTGTGGCCCGACAAGCGCTCGCACAGCAGCGATCCCACACCGACGCCGACTGAAAATATCGCGAGCAAAAGCGTGACGACATGCTCGTTGCCGCCGAGGATTTCACGGCTGAAATTCGGAAATTGGGTGAGCAAGGTCGCACCGTAAAACCAAAACCAAGAGATACCGAGGATAGACAGGAATACGCTGCGATTCTGTCGCGTAAAATGGAAGTTGCGGATGCTTTCGGTGATGGGGTTCCAATTTATTTTAAGTTCCGGCGACGGCGCGGGCGAAGCAGGAATGGCGCGGCTGGTCAAGTAGCCCGCAACAGCGAGTCCCAGCGTGACCAGGGTGACGAGCAACATGCCGTTCGCCTCGAAGCCGATCAAAATTCCGCCGAGGATTTCACCGAGCAAAATAGCGAGGAACGTGCCCATCTCGACCAAGCCGTTGCCGCCGACCAACTCTTCTTGTTTGAGATGTTGCGGGAGGATGGCGTATTTCACCGGACCGAACAATGTGGAATGGGCGCCCATCATGAACAGCGCCACGAACAGCACCACCGGGCTCTTCAGAAAAAAGCCCAGTCCCGCCACCAGCATGGTCGCGATCTCGAATAATTTCACGAACCGCGTGAGCTTGGCTTTGTCGTACTTGTCCGCAATCTGGCCGCAGGTGGCGGAGAACAACAGAAACGGTAGAATGAAAACGACTTGACCGAGATTCTGAACCAGATTTTTGTCCAGAGTGATCCAACTCGCTGCTTTGAAAGCAAACAAGATCATGAGCGCATTCTTAAACACATTGTCATTGAATGCGCCGAGAAACTGCGTCAGAAAAAACGGCAAAAAACGCCGTTCGCCCAGCAAACCGTATTGATTAGCGATGACCTATTTACCTCGATGTATGGTGCTCGAACAAAACTATCTAACCAAGTATTTAACTACGAATAAGCTCAAGCCGTATCGCGAATGAACTCGGCGACTGTTTCGAAGGCATCGATCAGAAAATTTTTGTCGATCCAAAAAAAGACTTCCTTACCCTCTTTGCGGCTATGTAAGATCCCCGCATCGCGCAACAGCCGCAGATGATGAGAAACCGCTGAGCGACTCAGCGTCGAAACCGCTACGATTTGCCCGACGTTCAGCCGCTCACCGGGGCTAAAGGTCAGCAGGATGCGTTGACGATGCTCATCGCCCAGGGCGGTGAACACTTTCGATAGGTTACGCCACTCGCGCGGAATCGCGCGCAGGTAATTCTTATTCATGTCGATATAATTGGTTATATAATTATGTTTGTCAAGTCCGGCCAGGTGCGCTAATGTTATATTTCAAATCTTGAAATCCAATAAGCAAGTTTGCCTGCAACCACCGTGGACAGCGAAGAATAATTTGAAGCACACAGAACATCACATGGTTATAGTGGTTCATGGCCTTTGGCTGACCGGTGGCGCCATGACCGTGTTGCGCACGCGTTTTGCACGCATGGGCTATGCAACCCGCAGCTTTTCGTACCCGTCGGTTCACCACGATTTATCACACAACGCTGCGCAATTATTTGCGTTCGTCAGCTCGCTTACGGCACAACGCATTCACATCGTCGGCCACAGCATGGGCGGACTGTTGGCGCTGCAAATGCTGCACGAACATAGCGACGCGCGCATCGGCCGCGTGGTGTTGGTGGGTTCGCCGTACCGCGACATTCATGCGGCGCACGGCTTGCTTAGCCTGCCGATGGGCCAAACCATCGTCGGCAAAAGCATTCACCAATGGCTAAGCCAACCCAAGCCGGATGTTTCGCAGAATTACGAGATTGGCGTTATCGCCGGTACGCGCAGCGTCGGACTCGGGCGTTTGGTGGCGAGCCTGCCGACGCCCAACGACGGGACGATCACCGTTGCGGAAACCGAGGTTCCGGGCGCCAAGGATTCCATCGTGCTGCATGTGAGCCATTCAGAGATGCTGTTTTCCGGGCAAGTCGCGGAGCAGGCGGCGCAGTTTCTACAGACTGGCGCATTCGATCATCAAGGCTCGAAGTGAAAGTGATCTTGGCGTTGGATCAAGGCACCACCAGTTCGCGGGCGATCGTATTCAATCGCGGCGGTGAAATCGTCTCGATGGCGCAAAAAGAGTTCCGCCAAATCTTTCCGCAGCCGGGTTGGGTTGAGCACGATCCCGAGGAGATTTGGTCGAGTCAAATCAGCGTCGCGCACGAGACACTGGCGGAAGCACGAATCAGCGCCAAAGACGTTATTGCCATCGGCATCACCAACCAGCGCGAGACGACGCTATTGTGGGATCGCGCGAGCGGTAAGCCGGTCGCCAATGCCATCGTTTGGCAAGATCGACGCACCGCGTCGATCTGCGATGAGCTGAACGCCCGTGGCCTGGCCGATTTGATCCAGAAAAAAACGGGTTTAGTAATCGATGCTTACTTTTCCGCCACCAAGCTGGCTTGGTTGTTGGACCACGTGCCGGATGGCCGGCGCCGAGCGCAGAACGGCGAGCTCGCATTCGGCACCGTGGATACGTGGCTGGCGTGGAATCTCAGCGGCGGCACGCTCCATGTCACCGACGCCTCCAACGCCGCGCGAACCCTATTGTTCAATATTGAGCAAGGCGACTGGGACGACGATCTGCTCGAACTATTCAACATACCGCGCGCGCTACTTCCGGTGGTAAAACCCTCAAGCGCGATTTACGGCGCCACCAGCGCGGCGTTGTTCGGCACAGCGATTACCATCGCGGGAATCGCCGGCGATCAACAAGCGGCGCTCTTCGGCCAAATGTGTCTGGCGCCGGGCATGGCGAAAAACACCTACGGCACCGGCTGTTTCATGTTGCTCAATACGGGACAAAATCCGGTCGCGTCCACGCAAAAACTCTTGACGACGGTGGCATGGGATATCGCTGGGCAACGCAGTTACGCCCTGGAAGGCAGCGTGTTTGTCGCCGGCGCCATCGTACAATGGCTGCGCGACGGCCTGGGTATTATTCGCGCATCGGCGGACGTTGAAACCTTGGCCGCGAGTGTCGTCGACAATGGCGGCGTTTATCTCGTGCCCGCGTTGACCGGCTTGGGCGCACCGCATTGGGACAGCCATGCCCGCGGCGCGATGTTCGGCCTCACCCGTGGGACTACCGCCGCCCATATCGCGCGCGCCGCGCTGGAAGGCATCGCCCATCAAGTGGCCGACGTACTCGATGCGATGCAAAAAGATGCGGCGGTCAAACTTACGCAGTTGCGGGTCGACGGCGGCGCTTCGCAAAACGACTTGCTGATGCAGTTTCAGGCCGATCTTTTGGGTGTTCCGGTGATCCGCCCGCGCATCACCGAAACCACTGCGTTGGGCGCGGCGTATTTGGCCGGACTGGCCGTGGGTTACTGGCGCGACATCCATGAAATCGCCGGCCAATGGCGTCCAGAGCGCGTCTTCGAGCCACGGTTGTCTGCGCAAACTCGCGCCGATCACCGCGAGCGCTGGCGCGTTGCGCTGGCGCGAACAATGGGTAGCGCTTGAATCTGGCTAGCTTGGCGGCGAGTAGAACAACATTCTGATGTCATAATGCACCGCGTTCACGACGTTATCTTTTAAAGGATGTTTGTTTCCCAATGCCTGACCCGATTCTCGACTCTACCGGCACGCCCGCCACACCCAAAGGATCGACCTACCAGCACATGTTGCGCGGCTCGCTGTGGGCGGTCGGGCAAAATTTCTCCATCCGGATCATCGGACTGTTCAACACCATCATTCTCGCGCGGCTCCTCGCGCCGGACGACTTTGGATTGATCACCATGGCGACGATGGTGATCGGTTTTATTAATTCGTTTGTCGATTTGGGGCCTGCCACACTGTTGATGCGCCAGCCGCAAGCAACGCGTGATCACTGTGATACGGTCTGGACCATTACCTTTCTTCGCGGCATTTTCGTCGCGATTGTCCTCGTCGCGATTTCGCCTTGGGTTGCCGATTATTTCCGCGAACAGCGCGTCATTGCGATCACGCTGATACTGGCGGTAAATAGCTTGCTGGCCAATTCATTCAGCGTCGGCTTGATCTTGCTGCGCAAGGAATTGCATTTTGCCACCGAATTTTATTTCAACCTCGCCAGCCGCCTTGTCGTGCTGGCGGTGACATTAGGTCTGGCTTTTTGGCTGCGTTCTTACTGGTCGATCGTGGCGGGCGCATTAGTCGGCAACGTCTTCGGGTTGGTGCTGAGCTTTAAGATTCACCCGTATCGGGCCCGCTTCAGCCTCGCCAAGGCCTCGGAATACCTGAAATTTTCCATGGCAATGATCCCGCTCAACATCGGCTTTTATTTTACCGCCCGAGTAGACAACTTCGTCGTGGGGAGAATGAGTACAGCCGCGGTTCTCGGCGTTTACAACATTGCGGCGGAGTTGGCGACCATGCTCACCATCGATCTAATGCAACAGATCTCGCGCGGCCTTTACCCGAATTTCGCTAAACTGGTGAGTGATCGCCCGAAGTTAATCGAGGCCTATTTAGGCGCCATTTCCGCACTCACGACCGTGAGCATTGCCTTTGGACTCGGCCTGTGGGCGGTGAGTGACGATTTCGTCGGAGTGGTGATGGGACAAAAATGGCTCGATGCGATTCCTGTTTTGCAATGGCTCGCGATCGCCGGCGCGCTGCGCGGCATCGACTATAGTCTGTGGGCAGGAATTTTCACGGTTACCGGCTATGAGCGGATCTCAACGGCCTTGATGTGGGTCCGGCTTTGTCTTTATACCCTTGGTGCAATAGCAGGCGGGCAATGGAATGGCCAAGTTGGTGTGGCGATTGGCATCGTGGTCGCGTCGGCACTGTGCATTCCGCTGGTCATTCTCTGTTTGATGCGCTGCTTCAACTTGCGTATCTCGGATTTTGTGCGGACACTGTGGCGCCCCGTTCCCGCCGGCTTAGTCATGATTGCGGCGATCCAGCTACTACACCCAGGAAGTCTGCCAATGCCAACGCTGCGACTTTTCATTGACGTCGCAATCGGCGGTCTCGCATTCACCGCCACTTTGTTGGCGCTATGGTATGTAGCAGGACGACCGGCCGGAATTGAGAGCCGCGTTATGGAGGCGGTATTGTCTAAACTAAACGCGGTGCGGACGTAATTTGGCTTCGATTTCGCGTTCTTACGATTAGAATGCCCGTTCGCGTGTTGGTACAATGACGCGCAGACTCAATTCGGTATCGGTTGTTTGACCCATGCCGCGATTCGCCCACGTGGGGATTCGACCTTTCAATGTGACCGACGCACGCCGCAGCGGGCGCTGTTCACACTCTAGATTCGTCGCTTTAACTGGTTTGATCGAGGAAATGGATGCAGATTAGTTTTGTTCGGCATGGCGGAATGCCTAAGCTAGCCTGGATCGCCCGGGTAGAACCTCAAGCGAGCAAATTTTCGGCCACGCTAGGCGAATGGGTTGAAGTCCAGGCGCACGGTTTCATAGAGGGTGTGGCCGACAACGAGTTTTCGTCCGGCGCGCTTGATCAAACTGCGTGCATGTTCGGCAGCGGCGCAGTCATTCATGGCGAAGCGGTGACGTTTGTCTCCAGCACGGCGACCACCGATTATTTGTATTGGCTCGCAGCGGAAGACGGACGCGTTGTGCATGTCTCTAATTCATTGCCGCTGCTACTGGCTTACTTGAACGATCGGCTCGATCCCGGATGCTTGGACTACAGCGAAATCAATCACTCGATTGTATTTGGCATTAACCGGTATCGGAAGCGGATTCCAACAAGTAAGGGTGCGATTAATCGCCTGATTCATCGAAATTTGCAGGTCAGTCCCGCCGCTGTGACGGAGACGGACAAGCCCATCGCACCGCGCTTTTCCGTCTTTGCCGATTACCGAGATTATTTGGCGAGCAGCTATGGTCGTATCGCAAAAAACGCTAGGGACGTGAAGCGGCAACGACCGATGGCGATATTTTCAACGCAGTCGCGAGGCTATGACAGCAGCGCCATCAATGCCGTTGCCAAGGATTTCGGCGTCGACCGCGCGTTCACGGTTTCCAAGGGCAAGGCGCGCGGAATGCTGGCAACTCAGGATCGGAAGTTCGAGGTAAACGATGATGGAACGCAGAT
>JANMJR010000117.1:0-2621 GCA_031371465.1 Pseudomonadota bacterium | reverse complement strand
CGGGTAAATTCCGTAACGATCGGTCGTCAGCTCGAAACTCGCGCCGTCCCAATGCCATTGGGTCCAAACTCCGTCCCGGTCTTGCGACGTGTAGCCGAGGAATACCGACTCGTTTCCCTTCGCCTCGACTCGGTCATCGTGTCGACGCAGCGTGAATCCCGGCGCGTTGTTCAGCGAGCCGAGTTTCACGAATCACTATCCCATGATCGCAATGGAATTCAGTTCAGCAACGGCACGCCGGTCTTGGCCTGAATTTCCTCGCGCGTCACACCGGGCGCGAGTTCGGCAAGCGTCAATCCTTTCGGCGTCACATCCATCACGCCCAGGTCGGTGATAATGCGATTGACCACGCCGACACCGGTCAGCGGCAAAGTGCACCGCGGCAGTATTTTCAGATCTTCGCTACCATCTTTTTTCTTCGCCACGTGCTCCATCAACACCAGCACGCGCGGCACGCCGGCAACCAGATCCATGGCGCCGCCCATGCCCTTCACCATCTTGCCGGGGATCATCCAATTGGCGAGATCGCCTTCCGCGCTCACCTGCATGGCGCCGAGAATGGACAGATGAATCTTGCCGCCGCGAATCATGGCGAAACTATCGTGGGAACCGAAAATCGACGAGCCGGGAATGGTCGTCACCGTTTGTTTACCGGCATTGATGAGATCCGCATCGACTTCGTCTTCCGTCGGAAATGGGCCGATGCCGAGCATGCCGTTTTCGCTTTGCAGCCACACTTCGATATCGGCGCGAACGTGGTTCGCCACCAGCGTCGGCAAACCAATGCCGAGATTCACATAAAAACCGTCTTGCAATTCTTGCGCCGCTTTGGCGGCCATTTGATCGTGGGTCCAGGCCATGACTAAGCTGCCTTCTTTTCAGTAATAGTGCGTTTCTCGATACGCTTCTCAGGGTGCGCGTTAACGACAATGCGGCTCACGTATATCCCCGGCAAATGCACGTCGTCGGGATCGATCTCGCCGACCTCGACTAATTGCTCCACCTCGACGATGGTCGTCTTACCCGCCATGGCGGCGGCCGGATTGAAATTGCGTGCCGTACGGCGAAATACCAGATTGCCGCTCTTGTCCGCCTTCTGCGCTTTAACTAACGCAACTTCGGGATTCAACGCCCGCTCCATGACATATTGGTGGCCATCGAATTCGCGAATTTCTTTGCCCTCGGCGACCAAGGTGCCGACACCGGTGCGAGTGAAAAACGCCGGAATTCCGGCGCCGCCGGCGCGCAGTTTTTCCGCCAGCGTGCCTTGCGGCGTGAATTCGAGTTCCAATTCATTGGCGAGATATTGCCGCTCGAATTCCTTGTTCTCGCCGACATAACTAGAGATCATTTTTTTGATCTGGCGCGTCTCAAGTAACTTACCCAAGCCGAAGCCATCGACACCAGCATTGTTGGAAATCACCGTGAGATTTTTGACCTGGCTATCGCGTAGCGCGTCGATCAAGGCCTCGGGAATACCGCATAAGCCAAAGCCGCCGACAGCGATCATTTGGCCGTCTTTAACAATACCTGCAAGCGCGGCCTGCGCGCTTGAAAAAACTTTATTCATGCTTTCATTCGTCCTATGTTTGAAATTTTCACCATTGCCTGGAGCGCCTGAAGCTTAGCCTCGGTTGGTGGGCAGAATGATACCATTCCCGATCAGCGCGTCGCGTCCGCCGCGCGGATGTTTCCCAAAAACCCGCTCAAGTCGACGTACCAAATATTTCCCGCCGGATCCGCCGCCACGCCAATCGGGCGCGCGCCGAAGCGCGGCAAGGTGAAAAATTTAAACACGCCGTCCTTGAAACGGCCTAAGCCGTGGTCACGCACCATGGCGAACCAGATGGCGCCGTCCGGCGCGACGGTTAAGCCCACGACGCCGGCGACGCGCGATTCGCTTGGGATGGGGTATTCGGTAAATTCGCCGTTGCGGATACGTCCGAGCTTGTTGCTGCGAAACTCCAGGAACCACACGTCACCGTTGCCATCGACGATGATGTCGGTAGGCGCGCTGGCGGGCGTGGGCGCCCAGAACCAATCGGTTTTGCCGTCGCGCGGATCGATGCGCACGATTTGCCCGGCTTGTTGCAAGGTCGCCCACGCCTTGCCGTCCGGCGCAATGGCGACGCCATAAGGTGTCCCGCGCGCCGACTGCAATTGATAGCGTTCCAAGGTGTTATCTTTTAAACGCGTCACACTGTAGGCCGAGCCTTCCGCAAACCACACGGCGCCATCGGGCGCGGTCGTGAGCCGCTGTAGCCGCGCCACCGGCGTGCCGAGTGAAAATGTTTTGATTTCGTTGTTCGGCCCGATGCGCCCAATGGCCAGCGCCGGGGCATCGACATACCAAGCGTTATTTTCCCGATCGACGGCGATGCCGATCGGATCCATGTTGCGTGTACCTTTGTCGATGCGCTCGATCTTGCCATTACGGAACACCCCGATGGCGCTGGAAAAATCGATGGTGAACCAAATGCTGCCGTCCTTACCCGCAGCAATCGCGGCGGGAATGTCATTTTTTTCCAGCATCGGGTATTCGGTGACGCGGGCCGTGGGGGGTGGCGCGAGGCGCCAAGCGGCGAACGCCATGGTTGCCAAGGCAACGAGCGCGATCAAAA
>JANMJR010000087.1:0-8995 GCA_031371465.1 Pseudomonadota bacterium | reverse complement strand
GTGTATTGCCGCTCGGCCGCGGGCGCACGTCGATGATGCGGACTTCGAGTACGTCGCCAGGCTCCGCGCCGGTCACGGCGATGGGCCCGGTGCAAATGTGCGACCCCCAACCGGCGCCCGCGCCATTCTTCGCATCCATCGCGCCCGCGCCTCGGCGATCAATGGACTTCTTCGCTTTGTCCCAATGGTAGATTTTTTCGACGCCGGCATCGCCTTTCACCATGCGCGCGACGTCATCGCCGGCGCGGTGGGTGACCGTTTCGATGGACACAAAATCCCCCGATTCCACGCTCACCAGCGGCTTCAGGTTTTTGCTGAAGTAACCCCAGTGGACGGTCTCGGGCAGCGCGCTGACGTGGTAGTGCCTTTGCGTCGGCATGCCGCTTTCCGCCGCAGCGGAAACTTGGCTCACGCCCATGGCCGCCGCGCTGCTTCCGACCGCAACGGCCGATTTCAAAAACGTTCTACGCCCTACGTTCCGCGATGGTTTTTCCGATTCTTCACTTGCTGACATGATATTTTCTTCATCTATACCGTTCGCCGGAGCTTAACTGCTCCGGCGGGTTGTTCGCAAGTTCAAGAATCTACATGGTTAGGTTTCCCGCGCTGAGAAAATGCTCTTCTTGATCAACGCATGCACGCCCCAGTTGCCGTCGACGACTTGGGTTACGCCGAAGTCGACACCGATCGACATCAACGAAACCGCTTCGTCTTCCGTCAGACCTTGGGTGGTCATGAGGAAATGCCGCATCTTGCGGAAGGCGTCGCGCATCGCTAGATCGATGGACGATTTGCCGAAGATCGCGTTCTGCGCTTCGGCGCCGAGTTCCGCGAGGTAATTCGCGTAGCTGAAGCCGTGCAGCACCCATTCGTCTTGGGTTTCGAGTAGCGGATAGTTGAGATTCTCCAGCGCCGTGCCCTTGAGTTCGGCTTTCTTGTGCAGAATAAGCTGGAAGGTGCCGGTGAGCGAACACTCAATCGCAGTGCCGCACAATTCCGAATCGCCTTGGGAGGCATGGGGATCGCCCGCCGACAACAACGCGCCGGGAACGGCGACGGGATAATACATCGTGGCGCCTTTGCCGATGCGCCAGTTGTCGATGTTGCCGCCGGTATAGCTCGGCGGAATGGAATTGACTTCGTCCGCTTCCGCCGGCGCCAGGCCGAGCGTGCCGAAGTGGGGACGAATCGGCACGCGCACATTTTTCAGCACGCCGTGATTTTCTTTAATGGTGCTGTGATCGACGGGAATGCCCGGATAGTCGATGGTCGGATGCACTACACCGAAGGGATCGGTCTGCGGCGTCCAACGATAGTTGTAAACCGCTTTCGCCCAATTGCGCTCGCTGGTGGCATCGACTTCATAGATGGTAATGACCTCGCGCTTCTTCGGCTCTTCGATCATATCATTGAAGTGAAAACCCCACCACGCCGCGGCGTTGCTACCGAAACTCTTGCCTTTATAAGCCATATTGGCGCTGGGACGGGGCCGCACGTCGATGATGCGTACTTCAAGAATATCCCCAGGCATCGCGCCCTTCACCGCAATCGGCCCCGTACAAATGTGCACGCCGTAACCACCGCCGGCGCCGACCTTGTGATCCATCGGCCCGGCGCCTCGCTTGTTTACGCCTTTTCTATTCTTGTCCCAGTGGAACACACTTTCCGCGCCGGGGTCACCTTTGATCATGCGCTCGAAATCATCGTTGGCATGATGGGTCAAGGTTTCCAAGGTAACGAAGTCAGCGGATTCGACCGTCACCAACGGCTTCAAGATCTTGCTGAAGTAACCCCAGTGCACCGTCTCCGGTATGGCGCGAACATAGTAGTGATTTTTCTTCGGTGCGCCGGCGTCTTGGGTCGCGCCAATCTGGCTCACGCCCAATGCCGCAGCGCCGCCGCCGGTGACTACCGCGCCCTTGAGAAATTTTCGTCGCGATGGACTGGTATCGGGTGTTTTGGTTTTTGGTGACTTTTTGCGAAACAGCTTTGTTGCCGACATAATCGCACCTCCGTGGGGAAATAAGTATTGCGCAAGTGCAATAGCAAGGGACGTGCCACTCAATCGACGCGCAGCCGTAGGCTGAGAAGCCTTATCTGGTGCAGCTCTCAGGGCAACTCAAAAAGAGTGCCGAAGCAAGCCGCGCACAATTGCGGTGCTTAATCAACGACCGCGCACGAAGAACGGGCGGCCGAAAACAAGTTATCGCGCCACCGGCATCACTCGCAACCAAAATGTAACCGGCCCATCGTTTACCAAACTCACTTGCATATCCGCGCCGAATCGGCCCGTTTGCACAATGGGGTGTGCTTGCCTGGCCCTGCCGATAAGATAGGCGAACAACTTTTCGCCCTCATGGGGCGCCGCTGCCCGCGTGAAGCTCGGTCGATTGCCGCTGTTAGTGTCTGCCGCAAGGGTGAACTGGGACACGAGCAACAATCCGCCGGCCGTATCGCGAACGCTGAAATTCATCTTTCCTGCGAGATCAGAGAACATTCGGTAATTAAGCACGCGCTCCAACAGACGGTCGGCCTGTTGCGGGGTATCGCCACGCTCGACGCCGACCAAGGCCAACAACCCAGGGCCGATGGCGCCGGCGATCTGGTCGCCGATGGTCACACTGGCAGTGTTAACGCGCTGCAATAGGGCGATCAAACCGTAGTTTCCTTCCATTCACTGGCTGGCAGTGGTTAGGTCCGACCTACCGTCGGCTCACCGCTAAAATATTAACGCTATCATATCCGCTGCCGCGACGAATCTTCAAGCGCTTGTATGGGGAAAATTGACCGGGCAATACGCTTAAAAAAATTATCACTGACCGAGCCCAATTCAGGTTAAGATTATTTGTCCGTTCCGCAGGTCGTTAGTAGATTCAGAATCGTCTGCCGATCCCAGGAGGATAATTACCAAGCGCCGGCGTCCGAGAGGCCTGCCTAACTTAGGTGATTTTCGCGCGTGATCTACGTTGGTCAGTGGATCCACCAATTTGAACCGAGGAGGAGAAATCGTGAGTTATTCATTACGCAAACCTGCATTGAGCTTGCTTGCCGCGGCACTAACATGCCTAGGCACTGCGGTCTACGCACAAAACGTGACCGACGCAAATTTGGCCGCCGAAGCCGGCGACAACTGGATTCACACTAACGGTAACTACGCCGGACATCGCTATAGCACACTAGACAAAATCAATACCGGCAACGCCGGCAAGGTCAAAGTCGCGTGGACGATGTCAGTCGGCGGTAAAACCGACGCGCAAGCGACGCCCAGCGTGGTCAACGGCGTGATCTATTTCCCGCAAGACAATAAAGTGTTCGCGATCGACGGTAAAACCGGCGCGATCATTTGGAAATACGAACACAAGCTGCCGGACGATTGGGGCGGCTACAACGTACCGTTCTTCACCGGCAAGCATCGTGGCCTCGCAGTCTATGGCGAAAACGTTTACTTTTTATCCAACGACGTGAAGATGCACGCCATCAACATGAAGACCGGCAAAGCGGCTTTCGTCAAGGATTACGCCCCCGAAGGCTTTCCTTATCCGAAAGATTTCGCCAAAGCTAAGGATTCCAATGGTTACTTCTTGACCGTGGGCGCGATGGCGGTTCCGGGCACGATCATCATTCCGATGAACGCGACGGACACCGGCGGTTTGCAAGGCTATGTGATCGGCGTTGACCCCTCTAACGGCAACATCAAGTGGAAAGCCAACATGATCCCCGCCAAAGGCGAGCCGGGTGGTGATACCTGGCCGGAAGAAGCCAAGCCCTACGGTGGCGCCGGCCCCTGGATCATCGGTTCCTATGATCCCGAAACCAAGCAATACCTGACCGGAACGGCGAACGCTTACGAGTGGAATCCGAAAAACCGCGGTGGCGGCAAGATGGATAACGTGGGTGCGGCCAGTATCGTTGCGACCAACGTCGACACCGGCAAGGTGACCTGGCGTTGGACCGGTGTTCCGGGCGACCCATGGGACTACGATATTCCGCAAACACCTTTGTTGATCAAAATGGACGGCAAGACCGTCGTAGCGCAGCCCAATAAAACCGGCTACGTTCACTTCCTAAACGTCAAGGATGGTAGCTACGTCAAGGGCGACAAGTTTATCGACAAAATGACCTGGATTAAGGGCTACGGCAAGGACGGACGTCCGATTGACATGGTTCCGCTGCCGAAAGAAGGTGGCGACCCGGTCGAAATTTGGCCAGGCTTGCTGGGCGGCGTGAACATGTACCCAAATGCCTACAATCCGAAGACCGGTTTGATGTATTTGGCCTCAACGGAATCCGGCATGAAGTATGGCTTTGAAGAAATTAAAGTCATCAGCAATGCCCGCCACTTCGGCGCTTACCAAGAATTCATTTGGGGTAATGAAATGAATCGTGCGTACGATCCAAAGTCAGGCAAAGTTGTCTGGACCAATGACGAAGGTAAGCCCGGCTATGCCGGCGGCATGTTGACCACGGCAGGCGGTGTGACTGTTTACACCACCCAAGGTGGCTCGTTCCGGATCACCGACGCAAAAACCGGTAAAACCTTGTATAGCATGGACACGGGTGTAGCTGCCAAATCCGGTCCAGCCACTTATACGGCTGGCGGGAAGCAAATGATCGTCCAAGCCCTTGGCGGGACGCCTGGTTTTGGTCGCGATGACGCTCACAAAGCGGAATTCGGCCATATGTTGATCGCTTTCACAGTTGAGTAAACCATAATATTGCTGGTCACGTTATAAAATTAGGGCGCGCACGAAAGTGTGCGCCCTTTCTTCGATTATCGTCCTGAGAGAAATTGAGATGCGAGAGATAAAAACAATCGGCTTGGTGCTGATATTGGCCTTCGCCGGCGGCGCAAGCGCAGAAGATGCGCCCGATGTGAATCCTTTCTCCGGCGACGCTGCCGCAATCCGTAGCGGCAAGTCGGACTATCGCGCCATTTGCTCCGTATGTCACGGCGGCAAGGCCGACGGGGCAGGGGAGCGCGCCAGCAGCGCGAAAACGCCGGCGGATCTGCGCAAATTCAATAAGGGATTCAAAAAATACGTCGAGATCACCAAGAATGGCGTACAAACACCGGGACGCGAAATAAAAGATATGCCCGCATGGGGCGGGGTATTGGATGAAGCCACCCTATTCAAAATTGCCGCCTATCTTGAAACCCTCGCGATGGAAGGCGCCAACTGGAAAGAAGGCGTGCATAACTAAGCGCCGCCTCTCTCGTCTCAACTAAACATAAGAGCAAAACATGCGATTAAGTCAGATCATCATTACCGGGCTGGGCATTGCATTCGCCTGTTCAAATTCCGTTGGCGCGATGACCAATGAGCCGACGGAATTTCGCGGCATCACTTGGGGCGCGCCGATCGAAGATCACCAAAAGGAATTCGTGCCGCTATCAAGCCGTGGTGATTTAACCTATTTCCGCCGCCCGGCAGACCAAATGAGTTGGGGCGGCGCCGAGATACAAAAAATTTCTTATCGATATTTCAAAGGCCGCTTCAGCGGTTCGACGTTGCAGCTTTTCGGCGCGAGCCATAAAAAAGCCATCACCGCAAAAATGTTTGAACTTTACGGCGCGCCCGAACAACCCAACAAACGCGTGCCGCAATATTTCTGGACGGGCGAGAAAGCGAAAGTGGTGCTGTTCTGCGAAGTCACCGATTATTGCGTTATCGATATGGCGAACCTCGAACTCCTAGCGCAAGAAGAGGCGCAGAATCCTCCCGTCGCCCCGCGACGCAGGGAAAAAGACGACGACTAACGGATCGGAAATACCATGACCGCAAAAAAATCGATCGCATGCTTTATCGCCTTGATGGCCACCACCCAAGTTTGGGCCGACGAAGCGAAAATCACTTGGTATGACGTCAGTTGCCGCTACATGCTAGTCGAAGTACCTGATGGTTTCGGGCTTTATGAATGGCGCTCCGGCGCGGAACCCAAAGCCGATGACGCCATCACCGGCGACATCGCCCGCGGCCCGGAAGTCGAAGCCGCGCTGAAATCCTCCGGCGAAAAAATGACCCTTATCCACTGGGGTGACGCAAAAAAAGCCGAAACCCTACTCAGAGCCGCCCCGCGCGGTTGCTTGAATAAGCCGAAGAGAAAGTAATCTCCGTAGCCCACCGCTTCGAATTGGAACTCGGAGCCTCGAAAAATTGATCCTTAAATTTCAACTCACCCGAAAAGACAGTGACGAGTTTCAAAAATTTCTCGAACGCCGACTGCGAGCGATTGGGAAGGTTCGTTCTAATTTTTTCCTATTTGATGTCTTGGTTGGGCTACCGGTTGGCGTCGCAGTCGTTACATTCATAAACATCTACCTCAAAAGCCGAAATTTGCGAGGTTTATTAATTGTACTCGCAGTCGCGTTAATTCTTTTGGCGATAGCGCTTATTGCTAGAACTCGGTACGGTAGAAAAAATTTTCTCAATTTGATGTTTTTACCTGAAAATTTAATTTTTCAGCCCCAAGTTCTAAATGCCAGCGACGTAGGGTTATCCGTCGAAATCGCAGGCGCGGAAAATCGATTTTTGTGGTCGAACTTTCAGGAGTTGTGTGAAGACCAAGATCGAATTTACCTGTTTATCGATAACTCGCAGGCAGTAATTATTCCCAAGCATTCCCTTGAGTCAGCTGAGCAATTGCATTGGCTCACCGAAAAAATTATTTCGCGCAACGAAAGCAAAGCGCTCGAAAAGCATGCGTAGCCCGCAGGGTGCAATCGATATTGCGCTCTACACTTTTATTTATGTGTGCTGTCGCATGCCTTATTCTAGGCGCCTTCCGGCAACGCATCCATGAAGAACCGCATGGATATTGCGTCACAGGCACAGTACGAAAATTAATCAGCATTAGGAGACATCAACAGTGACGATACGACGTGCAATCGCTTTAGCGGCTGCCTTGTTCAGCATCACGCCCAGCCACGCCTTTGATGAAATCAAGGACTGCGACGTGTGCCCCGAGATGGTTGTGGTGCCCGCCGGCCAATTCATGATGGGCTCGCCTGACAAGGAAAGCTCGCTGCTGGACGAGAAGCCCTTCCATCTCGTAAAAATCGCGAAGTCATTCGCGGTTGGGAAGTTCGAGGTGACGTTTGATCAATGGGACGCCTGCTTCGCCGATGGTGCTTGCAAGAAAGTCGATGATGAGAACTGGGGGCGCGGCAACCGGCCCGTGATCAACGTCGACTATGCTGCAGCGAAGGCGTATGCATCATGGCTATCCAAGAAAACGGCGAAGCGTTACCGTCTACTTTCGGAATCGGAGTGGGAGTATTCGGCGCGTGGCGGCACTAATACCGCCTGGTATTGGGGCAGTATCGAAGACGGGTTCGGATTACCCGCTGGTTGCCTCAATGCCAACGTGCACGATCAAACGAGCAGAGGTAAGCGGCCTGACTTTGTCTGGCTTGAGCACCCCTGCGAGGACGGCTTCGTATACACCGCGCCGGTGGGAACGTTTAAACCCAATGCATTCGGCCTTCACGACATGCTGGGAAACGTGGCGGAGTGGGTGGAAGATTGCAATGGCCCCTACAAGGACGCGCCCACGGATGGTTCGGCGGCAACAGTGAACGATTGCGAAAAGCGCGTCACGCGCGGCGGCTCGTGGTGGCATGGGCCGACTTGGGTTAGATCGGCTTTTCGTCATCCATGGCCCGTGAGTTACTCGAGCTATACGGTGGGATTTCGCATTGCGCGCGATCTGCCGTGAGAAAACCCTATCGATAGCCATCTTTCGCGAAGTAACCGTTTGCGTGGGCGGTACGACATGCGTCCTGGTTACGTTTTCTGGCGAAGCTGGCCGAGGCGGGAGAATTTAAACCCGTTATTGATCGGCGCTTTGCATTCGAGCAAATCGCCGCGGCGCACCGCTACGTCGATAGCGGGCGCAAGAGGGGGAATGTCGTCATAACGTTGCGGCGGCAAGGGTAGCCCGGCAACAGCCATCGGCATCGACAAAACGTGATGCGTGATGTATGGTGTTTAGCATCAAATATCCTCGAAGGAGCATCCCTTGAGAACAACATTGGCGATCGACGACGATGTCCTGGCTGCTGCCAAGCACCTAGCGGAGCGCGAGAGCAAGAGTATCGGCGAAGTCATTTCCATGTTGGCGCGTCAAGGTCTCAAGCCAATCGCTCGCAGCGCGCGCCAAGTCCGCAATGGGATACCACTTTTGCCGGCACGAAAGGGCAGCACTCCCGTGACCCTCGAACTGGTCAACCAACTGCGCGACGAGCAGACGTGACGACGTTTCTGCTAGACGTTAACGTTTTGACCGCGCTTGTCGACCCCGCGCACGTACAGCATGATGACGCACACGCCTGGTTTTCCCGCGACGGCAAGCGCAACTTCGCGACCTGCCCAATCACGGAGAACGGCCTCTTGCGGATAGTCGGTCACCCGAAATATCCGAATTCACCGGGTCCGCCAAGCGCGGTCGCCAAATTGCTTAGAGCATTTCGCGAGCTGCTGGGACATCATTTTTTGGCTGACAACATCAGCGTTGCTGATAGTGCCCATGTCGAGGTAGGACTACTTTCCAACCATTCAAGAGTTACAGATAGTTACCTGCTTGCGCTCGCGCGAGCACATAGCGGGCGCCCCGCAACCATGGATCACAGAGTAGCAACGGATGCCGTTGCAAACGGCGCGGCGTCATCGGAACTTATCTGAGCATCGGGCGCTAATATGATGGGTAGCCGCTCATAGCGCGAACCCTTTGCAATGAACGACCAACACGATCTAACCCTGATCCTCAAATCGCGTTTTCCGCTGGTGATTAGCGCATGAGCGCAACGTTCAAACTCTCGCTGCCGGATCAAAATCAGATTCGCAAGTTATTCAAAGAGGAAATACAGGCGTTGCGCGAATGGGCTGCAGACCGCACAGTGATGGCGCATTGACCAACCCAAGGAGACCAACCCATGCCTAGCACCGTCCGACTTCATCGCGTTTTCCGCGCCCCGCCCGAAAGAATTTATCGCGCC
>JANMJR010000047.1:0-5553 GCA_031371465.1 Pseudomonadota bacterium | reverse complement strand
GGTAACTGACTGCGCACTTGATGGTAGCGCTGTTGCAGGTCTTGGGTGGTTTTCGCGCCGAGGTTAAACACCGCGTATCGATAGCTGCCGAGCCATTTATATTCGCGCGCCAGGCTGCTGCCTTTTTTTAAGTAAACCATGATGCGCGCATCCGGATATTGCTGGCGAATGCGCTTGACGTGTTCCGGGTCCGGCCCGCTCTTCAGCTTGCTGCCGGGAAACGCGCGTAGGACAAAGCTCGCCGCGTGATTACAGGCGCCCTGACGAAAACAATGTTTTGGCGTTTTGCCGAGCGTGAGGTCGATCAGAATGTCGTAGGGATTATAGCCATCCACTTTTTCGTAGAGATCCGCGAATTGGTAGGCCATGCGCGGATTCATCTCGATCATTTTCAGGTCACCGCTGGCCGGATTATAAAAAAATTCGACATTGAACAAGCTCTGATTCAAACCAAATGCCTTCACCACGCGCGCGACAATATCGCCCATTTTCTGTTGTACCGATTCGGGCAAAGAAGACGGATACTCGAAACGCTGAAACGCATTGGTTCCTGGATACATGACCGCATCCACCACGCCCATGATTTTTACCACGTCGTTGTGCACGTAGCCATCCACCGTGACCTGTACTCCGTCCATCACTTCTTCACCCAAAATATGATGGGCGTCGAGCGGAAAATGAGTGTATTGCTGCGCTAAATCTTCCGCTGGCTGGATAAGTTTTTTCAGGATCCAGGTTTCCAGCGGTTTGAAGGTCAGATGCTGCTTAAGTTCGGCAAAGTTATCGACCCGCTTGGCGAGAATCGAATAGGTCGCCTTCACCGGTTTCACAAAAAGTGGAAACGCTTGTTTGACCTCGTCCTCACGTTGCACGTAGGGTGAAAAAACCGTGTAGGCCGGCGTCGCCTCGGGCGCCACCGCGCGCGAATACTCGCGCGCGTAAAATTTATGTTGCGCCGTGAGGATGGCTGCTGGTGGCACGCCGGGCAACCCGAGGCGTTCGGCAATGACGGCGGCGATGACCGCGCCAAACTGTTCTTCGTTGCTGAGCACGCCGGCAAGACCTGTGTTGCGATATTTCGCCACCATGCGCTCGATAAAACGCCCGGCAGAAAAGGTCATGAGCCGCGCATTCTCGGGAAACTTGTGCAGGTCAAAGCCCTCGTAAACAAAGCGCAGCTTGCCGCGATAACGAGGGGCGTCGAATTCCCAGTGGTCCCACTCGTTGGGAAAAAGGATCAGAATTGTTTGTTCCGTCATTTTTCTTGCTTCGCGTCGGTTAAATTGCGGCCCGATCAAGGGCAAGTCCTTTTGTCAAATGACTCAGCTGCGGATCGCGTGCGAGGCGCGCGAGATCGTCCGGCCTATCTACGTCCCAAATCGGCGCCAAGGCATGCCAGCGCAGGCCATGATCCCTTAGTCTACCGAGAGTTGCTTTCATTACCAAGTCCGTCCCCCATGGAATATCGGTAAATAGTTGTGGCGCCTCGCCGGCGATACCCAGCAGACCGTAACCGCCATCTTCCGCTGGGCCGAGAACAACGTCATTATCCGCGGCCAGTGCGGCGGCTGCGCTACGTAGATAAGCGGGCGTAATCGACGGACAATCGCTGCCGATGAGGATCGCGGAATCGGCGTGGGTCAGTCCAGCTTCGAGCGCGGCGTGCATTTTGACGCCCAAATCGCCGCTGACTTGCGCTTTCAGTTCGAGTTGAAAATGGCTACGGCATTGGCTGAAAAATGGGTCGTGAATATCCGGCATGCACCATAACTCAATAGCCCCGAGCGCCGCTCTGGATGTGGTCTCCAGCGTATGCCACAACAACGCGCAATGCAGCGCCGCGGCTTGCGAGGGTAACAGGGGCGGACACAGACGGGCCTTGACCTTGCCAGCAATGGGCGCTTTGGCGAATACTTGCAACACACAGCCGCCGCGCTTAGCCACTGGCGCGATTCGGATAATATCGCTGCGCCAGCGCGGCCGGATCGGCGCCGCGCCAGTAAGCGTAACGTAGGCGCCACATCAGCCAGATGGTGCGCCAGGCGCCGTCTTGTTCCCAGCGGCGGCTCGATGTTTTAAGCGTCGCGTTGAGGCAAATCGGCCGCTCAATTTGCTTCAGGCGCGCGCTCAGCGCAATATCTTCCATCAAGGGGATGGCAGCAAAACCGCCGATGGATTCAAATAGTTTACGCTCGACGAAAATGCCTTGATCGCCGGTTGCGATACCGGTTAAACGCGAGCGCGTGTTCATGAACCACTCGATCGTGCGAAACAGGAACCGATTGCCACTGAGTTGAATGTTGAAGCGGCCCCAGCGGCGGCCGCTGGCGCCAATCGCCGCGGCGATTGCGGCGACGCCATGCTGCGGAAAAATAGAATCGGCGTGCAGAAACAGAATCACCGCGCCGCTCGCCACGGCGGCGCCGGCGTTCATTTGCCCTGCTCGGCCACGGGGGCAGCGAACGACTTGATCGGCGCGTAGAGCGGCATGCTCAAGTGTCGCGTCGCTGCTGCCACCATCCGCGACAATTAACTCGTGACCCGCATGACGCAGCGATTGCAGTGAATCGAGCAGCCGCGCGATGCCATCGGCTTCGTTGAGAACGGGAATGACGATGGACAGGCGCATGGTTAAGCGCAGTCTACTTCGGCGCTGTTCCGTTCAAGCTCCAATCATAATCAAGATACGTCACCTTATAGCCGTCCACCGCCAGTTCTTTTGCGATATCCGGATCGGTCACGAACTTGGCGATGAATTTCTGCGCCGATCCGTTGCTTTTTTCGAAGTCTTCCTCAAACCATTTAAAGATTTGCGATAGATAGGCCATCTTTTCTTTTTTGTCGAAGCGATTACGCGTCGGGTCGTTGATGAAGCGCCGCGTATTGTCATTGAGCTGCTCTTCAAGCTTCACCGAAGTGAATGCCTCACTGCGAATTTTCGGACACGACATGGAGGCACAGATGATCGCGAAGTGAATACGCGGCTCGTCCAGCTTGCGCAGAATTTCGTGCTCGATGTTGTGCAGACTTGTGACGCCGCCAGCGAGCTTGAATTTGGCGGATTTGAAAAACATATGCCGGCCGAAGAAGTTCGACGGTGACCTGCCGTCGAGGATGCCCTTCATGGCAAGCGCGTTATAGGCGTTTAGGTAATACACCAACTTATCATTTTTCGCGCTCGGCGCGGGCGTTACCGCAAGTTGTCCCAGGTAAGTCGCGAAGGACTTGTCGGCGGCGATGGCCGGATAATTCACCTGGCCATCTGTAGTGTGAGCTTTCAACACATTATCGTACAAACCGTGATCGACCTCGGCAAACGCCGACGCAGCAGTGAAAATCACTGTGGCAAACAGAACTTTGGGCATCGCGAGGTTCAAAATTAGGTGCTCCTAAAAAAATATAACACTGTAACGGCCAGCTTTACTCGGCAGCATACACCGGCCTAGGTTGGGTTGTTTTTTGCCTTGAATTTCTTGTACAAAACGGGAATAAGCGCAAAGACCCCAAGCAGCACGAAGGCGCCGATAATGGGCGGCGTCAACAAATCCTGAGTGGACGAGATGCGTCCCAAATTCTGACCGAGATTGGCAAACACAAACGTGCCGGGCAAAATGCCGATGGCCGTTGCCGTAACGTAAGTTTTGAGCGAGACATTAGTGAAAGCGGGCGCAAGATTCACCAGCCAGAATGGGAACAACGGCACGAGGCGCAGGAACAGCAAATAATTAAACGCATCTTGGGTAAAGCCTTCGTTGATTTTTTTCGCCAGGCCGCCGATTTTCTTGCGCGCCATATCGGCGAACAGATAGCGGGCGGCGAGAAAAACTAGCGTAGCGCCCAGTGTCGCCGCGAAGACGATCAACACGGTGCCGGCCCAGCGACCGAACACCAGGCCGACGGCCAGCGATAAGATCAGCCCGCCCGGTAGACTGAGCGCTGTCGATACGCTGTAAATCAAAAATCCAATCAGCAGCGCCAGCGCGTAATGTTGTTCGGCGTAGAGAATCAGGGCGTCGCGATTGGCTTTAAGTGTTTCGAGATTGAGAAATTTTTGTCCCCCGAGGACGAAGAAGAGCACGATGCCGCCGATAAATAACGCGAGGATTAGGAGTTTAATTAGGGAGCCGGAGTTTTTCATTGGTTAGGATTAGGCCGATCGATTCAGAGTGATGTCACCAAAGGACGAAAATCAGTCGTCCCCGCGAAGGCGGGGACCCAGTGTCGTTTGGCGAAAGATAGGATGGCCTAGGGCCACGCTGGATTCCCCGCTTTCGCGGGAATGACAAAATTAAAAGTTCCCGACGCTAAAATTGGCAATAGTCCCAAGAGGCGCCTGGCCTTAGGCCAGCCCCTGGATGCTGGCCCCTGGCAATGCATGCCTGAAAGTCCGCTCTGGTACGGGGTGGCCTCGGGCCAGGGCCACTCCAGGCTATGCCCCACGCAACCCTGCAATGCGCATAATCCATTTCTTTGCCGTCGGCGTGAGCGATTCCTTGCGCCGTTGATCGGCCACGCGGCGATTGATCTGCGCCAACGTTGGGTAAACATGAATGATGCCGGACAGATCGTTGGTGGTCATGCGCTTGGCCATGGCCAGTACATATTCGTGAATCAACTCGCCGGCGTGTGGACCTGCGATCGCTGCGCCGAGAATCACGCCTTTTGGGTCGGTGATGATCTTGGCAAAACCTTCCGTATCGCCGTCGGCGCGGGCGCGATCCATTTCTTCGAACGGAAATTTGTACACGCGATGGGGAATATTCTGTTGCTGCGCTTCCGCTTCGGATACGCCCACCCGCGCTAACTCCGGGTCGGTGAAGGTACACCAGGGAATCACTCGCGTCTCGGCCTTCGCGAATTTGAACGGCAGCGGATTCAAAATATTGCGCAACACCACGCCAGCATGATGTTCCGCCATGTGCGTGAATTGGAAAGAGCCGGCGACGTCGCCACAAACGTAAATATGTTTGTTGGTCGTACGCAGCGTCGCGTCGGACACGATGCGATCCTTGTCGACTTGCACGCCGGCGGCTTCCAGACCCAAGCCTTCGACATTCATTTTTCGTCCGGCGGCCACCAGTAAATGCGATGCGTCGAGTTTGATTTCGCGGCCGTCTTTGTCTTTGAGCCAAAGGCAAATCGCACCTGCTTTGCCTTCGGCCTTGGTGGGTGTGACGCCCAGATAAAATTCGATGCCGTCGGCTTCCATTTGTTTGCGGATGACGGCGGCCAGATCCGCATCCTCGCGCGGCAGTAAGGCCGGGCTCAAATCCACAACCATCACTTTACTGCCGAGGCGCACGAATGCTTGCGCCATTTCACAGCCGATCGGCCCCGCGCCGATGACGATCATGCTCGGCACCGGTTCATCCAATTTGAATACGGTTTCGTTAGTGAGAAATGGAGCCTCGCTCAATCCAGGAATCGGCGGCACGTCGGGGCGGGAGCCGGTGGCGATGACGAAATTTCGCGCCGTGAGTTTGCGTGTTCCCAGCCTAAATGTTCCGGGATCGGTGAATTGCCCCGAGCCGAATGAGACATCCACGCCAAGGC
>JANMJR010000025.1:0-3016 GCA_031371465.1 Pseudomonadota bacterium | reverse complement strand
ATGAGACCTTAGGTGAGTCTCACCTATCACTTTCGATATAGGCCGAAGTGAACGCACCTACTACTTTCGGCCTATAGCATCGTCAGATGCTGTTATGATAATTTAACAAATAAAGTAAAAAAACAAATAGAGAAGTAAAATGAACAAAAAAAGTATCCCGCTGCATAGGGATCAAGTGGTTGAAAAGTTTAGGCTGGGGTACCGTGAATATCGTCGACTTTTTTGGATTGTTCGGGATCTTTCCCGACGGCCAGCGCCTGGCCGTTGAGTCATCGGAAGACAACATTGAGGCAGTTTGCCTCGTCGATCGCTTACGACGCGGGAAAACCGCGACGGCGGGTTGCGTTCCGCTCCATTGGGCGTGCGTGCGCCGAAAACGCCACAAACAATATTTTGTCGCGATCACCACCATTCCGCGCATCGCCCGGGTAGCCGAACGCTCAAATCGTAAATCACATTGTTTGACAGGCGCGGGTTATGGCGGATGACTTTTCCCGGCTGCCGAGCATGACGTCCCCGGAAATCACCGAAAAGGCTATAGGCGCACCGTCCTGGGCTACCAGCGTTAGTGCGATCATACCGCAGTGGTACTCAGTTTCCCGTCGCAAAACCGCAATGCTGATGGCGCTTTGTTCTGGCGCCGTGTTGATGGTTGCGATTTGTTTGTTCGCGGCCTTGATCATTCAATACGCGCAGCGGGAAAGGGTCGCCGCGAAGGAGATAGTCATGTTGCGCGCCGAGATTCAACGGACGCCGTCCCTACTGGAGGAAAGACAGCCGCGAGCAGAACACTACGTTGAGGTTGGCGCCCCTCGCCAGGCAAGTTACAGTGAACTTATTGGTGCGCAATTGAATTCGAGTCTCGAACACTTGGATCAACAGATGGATCAGTATATCCAATGGCTCCGATTTTTCGTCGCCTTCTCCATAGTCATTGCGGTCAGTGTTTCGATGCTAATGCTGTTTGTTGGATCGCTGGGTTGGAGCACGCTGGCTGCGAATCGGCGAACGCGCGTAGCGATACCGGATTCCTCCGATGCAACTGACAAGGCTCAACTTACGCCATCGATCGATCGTCGGAAAAATCTAGTTCCGGTCGTTGAGGCCGCGCGCGCGGACGAGCGGGCACGTATCTCGCGCGATATCCATGATGAACTCGGCGCGCACCTAATGGCGATCAAAATCGACTTAAAATGTTCTTCAAAGACCGCCGCGCGGTCGCGTCGGGAGGTGGACAGCCAATGGCCGATTATGTTGCAGCGGGTTGACGCCGCCATGAGTACCGTGGCGCGAATTGCGGGCCAGCTCAGGCCATCCCTGGTGAGCCAAATCGGCTTGTGGCCGGCTATAGAATCCTATACCCAGGAGTTTGAGGAGGTCACGAAGATTCCGTGTGGTTTGCGGATTGACGTTAGCGGCGTTGCTTTGCAAAGTGAAGTGGGCGAGGAGGTTTTTCGCATCATTCAAGAATCGCTAACTAATGTTGCGCGCCACGCCGATGCATCGAACGTGCAAGTAACCGTCGGTGGTGAAAGTGGTCGACTGACGATCGAAATCGTAGATGACGGTAAGGGAATTGCGCTGAACCAAATCTTAAGCCCTCACTCGCTCGGATTACATGGCATGGTCGAACGCAGCAAACTTATTGGCGGCGAGCTGCGCGTTAATAGGCTAGCCGAGGGCGGCACCAAAGTGAGCCTTCGAGTGTCTTTACCAACCCTCGAGTGAGCCGCGATAAACTCAAGATTCTCGTAGCGGACGACCATGCGTTGGTGCGCTCCGGTGTTCAGCAACTATTAAAGGATGAACCTAATATTGGGTTAGTTGCGCAGGTCGAAAACGCGGCCCAGGCACTCAAGCGTGTGCGTGAAGAGGATTGGGATCTGGTGATTATGGATCTCAATATGCCAGGCTCAAATGCATTGGACGTCCTGGGTTTGATCAAGCGCGATAAGCCCGACCTGCCGGTTTTGATTCTTACAATGTATCCGGAAAGTCTATACGCTATTCGGGCGCTAAAAGACGGCGCGTCTGGCTATATAACCAAGGACAGCGCGCCGGACCATCTCCTAACCGCGATTCATAGGGTCATCGAAGGTGGCGCCTATGTGAGTTCCGGCCTGGCATTGAAATTGGCGTCTCAATTGCGCACAAAATCAAAAGAAAACCTGCACGAACTGTTGTCGGATCGCGAACTCGCGGTTCTGTGTGCGATTGCCGAGGGAAAACACCTATCGCAAATCGCCAAAGATTTGAGTCTAAGTCCGAAAACCATCACGACTTATCGAACGCGAGTACTCAGTAAGCTGGATGTACACAACAATATCGAATTGTTGCGATACGCCATTGAACACGGCCTGATCAAATAATTCTCGCTATTTTCCGGGAACGACGTGAGGCGATAGGTAAACGCACGGTTCTGTCGCAAAGTTTGCGATTTCACCGGAAATCGGTATGCTCACTAGAATTCTTCTGGCGGCAAAATATCGATCATGGATTTCAACGGCAGCCAGTTTGAACGGGACATCATCCTTTGGCGCGGACGCTGTTATTCGCCTATCCCATTAGCTATCGGCAGTTAGGAGAAATGATGCAAGGGCGCGGGGTTGAAGTCGATCATTCCAGTCTCAATCGTTGGGTGATTAAATACACGCCCGCCCTCGATCACGCGTTTCGGCAAAGCCAGCTCGACATGACCTTGTGGCTAGATAAAATATCGCCAGGAGCCTCGCTGGGTGCGGTTCCCGGCGATGGCGCTAGTGCGCGCCTAAGCTTTTGGCGTCAGAACTTACCCTGTCTGACTCTGAATCGATAATATTGCTTGAGTGATACTTTCAGGTTCCGCAAGCGCCGGCGCCATGCTCCATCGGTTCAACGGTTCGTTGCCGATGCGCACCATGCCCGTGTGTTGCGAACGATCGCCATCGATCTCCGGATCGATATCATAGAAGCCAAGTGCATAGCGGACGGCTTCGATATCGCCGCGAGCGCCCGTTAGAAACAGCCAACCGGGGCC
>JANMJR010000016.1:0-2932 GCA_031371465.1 Pseudomonadota bacterium | reverse complement strand
GCGCATCACGTTTTATCGGCGCCATGGTGGATCCGCTTCGCTTGATCCACCCTACAACGCGTGGCAATGAACGCAAGCGCATTTGCAACAAAGCGATTTTGTTTGCAGCCGTGCTGCTGGGGACACTGACATTTAACACGTACGCGGAAACCTACCCCACGAAATCCATCAAAATCGTGGTGCCCTATCCCGCCGCCGGCACGCCGGATATCTTGGCGCGCGAGATCGCGGCGAAACTGACAACTGCGTTGGGCCAGCAAGTCATCGTCGACAACCGGCCCGGCGCCGGCGGTAACATTGGCAGTGATCTCGTGGCAAAGTCAGCGCCGGACGGCTATACGCTCCTAATGGCGACGGTTGCGACCCATTCTATCAACCAAGCGCTATACAAAAAATTACCGTTCGATCCCATCAAAGATTTCGCCCCGATCATTCTCGTCGCAACCACGCCGAATGTGTTGGTGGTCAATCCCGAACTTCCGGTAAAGACCGTGAAAGATTTGATTGCGTTGGCGAAATCCAGGCCCGGTGAAATTACCTTTGCGTCCGGGGGCAATGGCACGTCGCATCATATCGGTGGTTCGTTGTTCCAAAAACTAACCGGCGTGCAAATGACCCACGTTCCCTACAAGGGTTCCGGTGCGGCGTTGCCGGATTTGATCGGCGGCCAAGTCAATATCATGTTCGACAATCTGACGTCGTCGATGCCGCATATTAAGAGCGGAAAGCTGCGCGCCATCGCGACCACGGGGGCGACGCGTTCCGCCGCCATGCCGGACTTACCCACCGTCGCCGAGGCGGGTGTGGCGGATTTTGAAATCACGGCTTGGTTCGGCTTAATGGCGCCGGCCAACACACCGCAAGCGATTATCGAGCGCCTCAATCTCGAAGTAAACAAAGTGTTAAACCTGCCCGAGATGAAAGCGCGCCTCCTGGTGCAAGGCGCCGAACCGGCGCCGGGTACACCGCGCCAACTAGGCCAGTATATTAAAGAGAAAACCGCACAGTGGGCGCCAAAAGTAAAAGCGTCCGGCGCGCAAATTGATTAGAAAAACTTTTACAGAAACTCATCATGACAATCAAAAAACCTCAAGACCTCCGCAGCCACCGCTGGTTCGGCGTACAAGATATGCGTTCCTCCGGCCACCGCTCGCGCACCATGCAAATGGGTTATGCCAAGGAAGATTTCGCCGGCAAGCCGATCATCGCCATCGTCAACACCTGGAGCGATTTAAATCCGTGTCACATGCATTTTCGCATGCGCGCGGAAGAGGTAAAACGCGGCGTCTGGCAAGCGGGCGGCTTCCCGGTGGAATTGCCCGCCGTGTCACTCGGTGAAATTCATATGAAGCCGACGACGATGTTGTATCGCAACTTGCTGGCGATGGAAACCGAAGAGTTGTTGCGTTCCAATCCCGTCGACGGCGCGGTGTTGCTCGGCGGCTGCGATAAGACCGTGCCCGCGATGATCATGGGCGCGGCGAGTATGAATTTGCCGGCGATCTTCGTTCCCGCCGGCCCTATGCTGCGCGGCAATTGGCGCGGCAATAATTTGGGCAGCGGCACCGACGTTTGGAAATACTGGACCGAAAAACGCGCCGGCAACATCGACGACAAACAATGGGAAGAAATCGAGCAAGGCATCGCTCGATCCTACGGCACCTGCATGACCATGGGCACGGCGTCGAGCATGGCCTCGGCCGCCGAAGCGCTCGGCATGACCTTGCCCGGCGCCGCCTCGATCCCCGCGCCGGACGCCAATCACGGCCGCCTCGCCAGCGCGAGTGGGCGGCGGATCGTCGAGATGGTGTGGGCCGACTTAAAACCGACCGACATCATGACCACCAAGGCGTTTGAAAACGCAGTCACGACAGCGATGGCCCTCGGCGGCTCAACCAATTCCATCATTCACTTGATCGCGATGGCGGGCAGAGTCGGGCCGTTCAACGGCGCGAAACTCGATATGGATCACTTCGACGAATTGTCACGGCGCACGCCCTTCCTCGCGAATATCCGGCCATCGGGAAAATACTTGATGGAAGATTTTTATTACGCCGGCGGAATTTTGGGACTGATGAATCGGCTGAAGGATTTGCTCAATCTCGATTGCATGACCGTCAACGGCAAAACGATCGGCGAAAATTTAGTGGGTGCCAATGTTTACAACGACGACGTTATCAGCACCCGCGAAAAACCGCTGAACCCCGAAGGCGGCGTCGCGGTATTGCGCGGCAATCTTGCGCCGAACGGCGCGGTCATTAAACACACCGCCGCCGATCCGAAACTGCTCAAACACCAAGGCCCCGCCGTCGTGTTCAAAGACTACAACGACATGAACGCGCGCCTCGACGATCCCAATCTGAACGTCACGCCGGACTCGGTGCTGGTGCTGCAAAAATGCGGGCCGCTGGGCGGTCCAGGCATGCCGGAATGGGGCATGCTGCCGATCCCGAAAAAAATTCTTGCGCTAGGCGTACGCGACATGGTGCGCATCTCCGACGGGCGCATGAGCGGGACTTCGTACGGCACCTGCGTGCTGCACGTGTCGCCGGAATCCTTCGTCGGCGGCCCGCTTGCCTTCGTACAAGATGGCGATATGATAGAACTCGACGTACCCGCGCGCAAACTGCAATTACACGTTAGCGACGAAGAGTTAGCGCGCCGCAAAGCGAATTGGGTGCAACCGGAAATCATCTACCCGCGTGGCTATGGTTTATTGCATTCACGCCATGTGACGCAAGCGGATCAAGGTTGCGATTATGATTTTCTTGCCGGTGGTGGGCGGACACCAGAACCTGAAATTCACTAGGAAATCGTTAGAACGTTCCTTCCCCTTCAAGGGGAAGGACAGGTTAGGGATGGGTCTAATATGCTGGGCCAAACAAACAAAATAATTCAAACAAAAAAACTACAAAGAACTTTGCGTAAAAAT
>JANMJR010000015.1:0-1660 GCA_031371465.1 Pseudomonadota bacterium | reverse complement strand
TCGACTGGGTCTGCCGCGCTGTAGAACATCGTATCAGCCGATTGATTGCCCTCGACATCGACGATACGAAGGATTTGCCCGCGCTTGATTTCGCGCAACCAGCCTTCGCCTGCGGAGAGCGTCAAGTTATAACTTGCGTTCGCGGGATTCAGCTTACTTTCGGTGAGCGTAACGTTCATAGGTTTGCTCCGCGAAAATACAGTTCAGTGTTGTGAAAGCCGCGGCCGTTTTCGGCGCAACTCATGCGGCAGGGATCGTCACTCGCGACGGGGTCAGAACGAAATGCGCGGATGCCAATCGCGCCAGGCTGATACTCGCGGGAATCCGACAAGGGATGAGGAGCGGTTGAAAATGCCACTAAACAATTCATTTCGAAACGTAAATCCACCGCCGCGCCCGCCTGGGAATGCCCTGCGACGTAGTGAAACCGGCCTTCATCATCCACCCAAACTTTGCTGAAAAAATTCACCGTGGCAACCAAGTCTTGCTTTCCCAATCCCCACTTCGCCAGTTCGATGAGCAGGCCGTCGCGACCGTTGCGATACATTTCATTGCGCGCTTCTTGATAACGGCGCTCACCGAACTTTTTACGAATATCCGCGGCGTTGGACGGCCCACACAGCGGATCGTGCCACCCCACGCTATCGGCAGTGACGGAACATAGCACTCGACCCATATCTGAATAGCAGACATGGCCTTGGGTGAGATGGGCGGTGTGCTGCGCTTTCAAAGTATCTGCCATATTGTAGCGTTCGAGTTTTTCTTCCTGATTGAAAAAAATTGCCGAGCAGTTGGCGCCGCCTTTCAAATCCGTAAGGCGCAACGTCGTGCCGCGCCGCAAGATACCGGACCAATGGGCGCCGCCGGGAATCAAGTCCTGCCATAACAAGGCATCGGCAGTTATTTCGAGTTTGCCAGTCAGCATTTGTTCCTTCCGTTGTTACACAATTCGGGCCGCGCTTTGCGTGAGCTTACGCAGCATGTCGTAGTCGGTTTTCATACCCGACGTCTCGCGGATGCGTTCCAGGATAGTGCGTTTCAGTGCGGTAAATTCGGGCGCCAATTTCATATCTTGGATGCGCTCGTCCGGTAGCGGCACGGCATGAATACTGTCGATTCGCCCGGGCCGCGGCGCCAGCACGACCACGCGACCGCCCAGATAAATCGCTTCTTCGACATCGTGGGTGACGAACACAATGGTGGTGTTTTCAATTGCGCGCAAATAGCGGATGAGATCGTGCATCACGTCGCGGGTCTGCGCATCCAGGGCGCCGAAGGGTTCATCCATCAATAGGATTCGTGGCCGCGGCATCAGCGCGCGGGCGATGGCGACACGCTGCTGCATGCCGCCGGAAAGTTGGTTGGGATAGGCATCGGCGACATGCGCCAATCCCATTACGGTTAGCAGCGCATCGGCGCGACCCGAGGCGACTTCCACGTCGGCGGAGGTGATGTCGCTACGTTGAGTTTCGAGACGGCGCGAGAACTTGATGTTCTGCATGACCGAAAGCCAAGGGTAGAGACTGTAGTGTTGGAACACAACGGCGCGATCGACGCCGGGGCCTTCGATCGGTTCACCGGCGATGCTGACTTGGCCGCTGGTGCGTGTTTCCAGGCCGGCGATAATGCGCAGTAACGTCGATTTGCCGCAGCCCGATGC
>JANMJR010000011.1:0-2447 GCA_031371465.1 Pseudomonadota bacterium | reverse complement strand
AGTCTGTCCAAGTCACTTTCTTTTCTCATTTCTTTTTTGAAATAATCAATGTGACTGGAATATTGAACGGTGTATATTTTTTCCTGTCCGGCAGGACGTACTCGAAACGAACGGCGTTCGTGCTCAGAACGTCCCAGCCCTGGTCCTTGAGCTGGGCGTCGATTTTTACGCGCGAAAAGGCTTCGTTTGTTCCGGGCATGAATGTCCCGCCTTACACCGGGCCCGGATGGCCGGTCTTGGGTTTAGCGTCGGCTGAGGATTTCGTGGGAAGAGCCTTGATCTCCTTACCCGCTTCCTGCTCAGCCAGGCGCACGTCGTAGAGCGCCTGCAAGTTCATCCAGAATTGGGGGCTTGAGCCAAACCAGTGCGCGAGCCGCAAGGCGGTATCGCCCGTAATTGCGCGCTTGCCGTTGATAATCTGGCTGATGCGGTTTGCGGGCACGCGAATCTGCCGCGACAGCTCCGTCGGGCTGACGCCTAACTCTTCAAGTTCACCTGCGAGAATCTCGCCGGGATGGATCGGTGTGCGGGCCATAGTTAAACTCCTTTTCCGTTTCAGTGGTAATCCACGATCTCAGCGTTCGAGGGATCGCTCTGACACTCGGGCCATTCAAAACAAATCCGCCACTGCATGTTGATGCGAATGCTGTACTGGCCTTTGCGGTCACCCTTCAGCCCTTCTAGCGCATTCGAAGGCAGCGCCTGAAGATCTGCAAGGCTGGTCGCGGCGTCCAAAATGTCGAGGCGCTTTTCCGCTTGTCGGCGGATACCGTCGAACTCCCGGACACGCTTGCCTTCGGCAAACTCTCTTGTGCGCTTGTCGCGGTAACTGTGAATCATCGATCAGTAACATAGCGGATCAGACGATGTACGTCAAGCGTCAATGTTTTGGCATACTGGCTTTTCTTTTTGCAACGGAATCGACCGCAACGGAATGCGATCGTCTACTGAAACAAGTAAATAATCGAACTACCGAGGAGCCGACGTTGGCAAATGACGGTTCTTAAATTTTCTTAATGTCGGCAATGTGCGGATTGTCATATGACCATATCGCTTTACTCGCCAAGTGAGCAAAAATTCCGTTTTGTGCGAAGCAACGCGCCACGACCGCAAGAATGTAGCGATGAAATTAGTTCAGGGACTCGAAAGACTCATTTCGAGTTGTACATCCCGATACGGGACTTCCGGCCTGACTGCTCCACGCACGCTTTTGTGTAGGCGCACAAGACCATAGCGTTCCATGGTTCGCAGCGTGCGCGACAGATTGCCCGGCGTACGCCCCGTCGCCGATGCTAAAGCATGGATCGATTCTGGCCGAGTGTCGGCAATCACGCCGAGCAGCGCACGATTGCGGTTTGACAGCAGCTTGGCAAAACTCTCCGGCGAGGTAAACCAAATCTTCGGCTCGCCCGCCTTGGGCTTCAGTTCACCCTTGGCGATCGCCAGCGTGCGTGCCTTCATGTCCTCATACGAGGCAATACCGACTTTGAGTGTTTTCATGACCAGACTCCTTTTTCGCGCATGACCGCCTCGACTTCTGCCCAGAAATCCGCAACGAGCGAGGCGGCGTCACGGTATGCGTAGGGTTTGACCGTTCGCAAGCGATGCTTATGGTCGTGACCCGTTACGCGCTTTCCTTTAACCGGATGGGCGTTATCAAACCCGACCAAGCGCGTCCCGTCCGGCGCATGCATGGTCAAGCTGTAATCCAACCCATGCGGCTTTTGCTCGGTCACGGGCACGGGATGAACGACAAAACGCACCCAATAGCCTGTGGCATCAATCACTAGAACCTGCCCATGCAAGTCTAAGAGGTTATCGAGTGAGGGATCGCGCACAACCGTATTATATCATTATCACATACTGATAATAAAAGTAAATGCGGCCCCTCGTTAGCCACCGCGACACCCAGCCACCGCGCGCCAATATTCCAACGCTATATTTGAGCGCGTGCAGTGGCTAACTGCATGGCGTTGGCCGCTGGGTCGCCGTCGGGACCGAATGACGGCTCTTCCGTCGTAAGCATTAATTCAAGCTTAGCGACGCGAGGAACGACGCTTGGCCGGCATTGAATGCGATGGTTGGTCACATTGAATATTTTTTCCTGTTTTCTTGGAGTCGCCGTTCGCGAAGGGCGACTTCTAAATTTTCCCAATGTCGGCAAAGTGCGGATACCTGCCCGCTGTGCCGCACAAAGCAATTCACCATGTGGGTCGGGGCTTGCCAGCGACATGTTCTGCGGTGTGACACCGGCCGCCCGGTCATGTCTACCACTTCTCCAGCTAATTGACCGATCACCCCACTAAGCGCTACATTGCGGCTTGACCATAGGGGGACGAAAATGGCGAAACCAGCGGGTGGCAAGTTCACTTCCGAAGAGAAAAAAGTCATTGTTGCCTCGTGTGTCGGCACGGTGTTCGAGTGGTACGACTTCATGGTGTTCGGCG
>JANMJR010000108.1:0-7937 GCA_031371465.1 Pseudomonadota bacterium | reverse complement strand
ATCGAACTGCGCGCGGAAGGTGATGGCTTTTTCATCGTCAACTTTGACTGAATTGACGGTGATCGGCGTGTCGAAATTGGTCTGGATGTAGTTCAGCAAGAAGCGCGTATTCGGCGTCGGCAACCATTTCAGTCCCACCGTATAGGCATTCGCTTGGTTGGTTAGGTTGGTGGCCAAGACGCCGGTTCCCAGCGGATTGTTGGCGACGAGGCGGAAGTCCGACGCGTCGAAATTACTGTAGCGCAGCCCCAATTCCCATGCACCCCAGCCGCCGCCCTTAGGCGCGAAGTTGCTGTTCGGGCGCAGGCGGCCAAACGCGCCGTTGCGGTAGCTCGCCGCATAGGGTTCGCCGGTGATCGCCCAGTTAACGCCCGCGTACCAGGCGTTGATGTCGCGATCAAAATTTACCCCGGCCGCGCTCTTGCCACTAAAGTTTGCTTGGGTGTACTCGGCCTGGAATTTAACGGGACCGATCGCCACTGCGGCTTCCGCGCCCATACGGGTACGATCCATATTGGCGCCGGTAAATGCGGCAGACGAAAAGTAGGTCAGGCCGCGGCCTTCGGTGCGACCGCTCGGCGCCGCGGCGACCGGAAGCTTGCCGTCAGAATAGGCTGCGGCCAAATGATAAACCGCATTCTTTTGCCCGACCATTTCTGCGATGTTGACGCCGACGCGAGCGATATAGTCGGTGCCGTCCGTGATGCGATCGTTCTCGTTATTGTTCTTGCCTTGGCCGGTAGATACCGCCACGCCATAAAATAGTCCGGTCAACGGCGTGCCGTGCACCATGGCGCCGCGTTCTTTAGCGGGAACAAGAGCGTTCATCGACGAACGTTCTTGAAAGTCGATGAACCGGGAACTGGTCTGTTCTTCCAAACTAAACGGCATTTTGAACTGGCCGAAACGGAATTGTGCACTTTGCCACCAGCCAACGTTGAACCACGCGACGTCCAGATGTGACTGCTGGCGCAGGTCGGTGCTCGTCGCCGAGGTGCACACGCCCGCCGGAGTACAAGTCGTGGTGGTGGAAATATTGTTCGAGCCGGCCAGCCCCGCAAAATCCGCGGTCAAATCGAACGTGTAGTGTTCCCAAAATTTTCCGGCTACCGTCAGATACGCGCGGCGAATATCGAATGTGTCCGCGATTAAATTGTCGTCGCCGCTGAACTTGCGATAATCCAACTGCATGCGGCCGTTCAGGCCGATCGAGTTTTTCTTGTCGGCCGATTCCCAGCGAATACCGTCGCTGAAGTTGCCGACCATTTCGGTCTTGGCGCGATCTTCCGCCTTGGTCATTTTCTCGGATTCTTCCTGACGGCGCTTGCGTGCAACCGCGCGCTCGCCCTCACGAACCTCGATGACATCCTTGTATTCTTCCTCGGTAATCACGCCTTTTTCCTTCAGCTTCTCGATCAGATTATCCAGCGCGTCGGCATGGGCGATCGGCGTGAACGCCAGCCCCAGCGCGGCGATAACGGCAACGGCGAGCAGCGGATTTTTCATGGAAGGGGTTGCAACGGTCAACTTTTTTATGGCCACGGTGATGAGCTCCTTATTTCTTGGGTTAGTTAGAACGGAGGCTAGTTTATTAACGATATATGACAAGTTTGTGACAATTCGGCTGCTTGGAGCCGCGCGGTATAATCACAGCCAGAGCTAACGTAAGAACCGAACATGAGCCGCGCCGACCCATTTATTCTGCAATTCGACCGAGCGTTACGTACCGTGTTTGCGCCGGCACAGGCGCGGCGCGAATCGCCCGCCCGGGCCGCGATGGAAACACCTACATTGCCGGCGGGAAAAACCGCCGCCGTGCGTTTAATGCGCATTAACCACAGCGGCGAGGTTTGCGCCCAAGCGCTTTACCAGGGCCAATCGCTCACCGCGCGCAGCCCGGAGATCCGCGCTGCGCTTAGCGCTGCGGCCGACGAGGAGCAGGATCATTTGGCCTGGTGCGAAGAACGGCTGAACGAACTCGGCGGCCGCAAGAGCCTGCTCAATCCCTTGATGTATGGCGGCTCGTTCGCACTCGGCGCACTTTCGGGTTTGCTCGGCGATCGTTGGAGTATGGCCTTCCTTGCCGAAACCGAACGCCAAGTTGAGGGACATCTCACAGGCCATCTCGATCAGTTGCCGGCCAGCGACGCGAAAAGCCGCGCAGTGTTGGAGCAGATGCGGCGTGACGAAGCCGAGCACGCTACGGCGGCCCAAGCCCACGGCGCGGCGGAAATGCCCGGGCCATTGAAGGTTGCGATGCGGGTCGGTTCGCAGATAATGAAGTCAACGACGCGTTGGATTTGAATGAATCGATACCAGTATCAGAGCGGACCTTCAGGCATGCATAGCGGCGAGCCAGTATCCGCGCGCTTCGTGGCGTGATAGCTAAAAGAAAATGGTAGGGTGGATCAAGCGAAGCGGATCCACCGTTGAGCAATTGGCGGATCCGCTACTAGTGGCAGCCTTTGCGTTTATGCCACGCTTGATTCACCCTACAACGCCATCGGTAGGCTCGCGGTCTAGCTGTCGAAATTACCTCGTCATTGTTCTGGCGTTGTTCTCGTTGACCGGCTGTTCCACCATCTCCTTCTACTGGCAAGCGTTCAATGGCCAGATGGAGATGTTAAATAAGGCGCGGCCGATCGAAGCGGTGATTGAAGATCGCGACACCACGCCTGACTTGAAGCAGCGCCTCACTTCGCTGCTGGCGATCCGCGACTACGCGAGCAGAGAACTGAAATTGCCGGATAACAAGAGTTATCGACGTTACGCCGATCTGAAGCGGCCCTTCGTGATCTGGAACGTATTTGCGACCACAGAATTTTCTACCGAGTTGACGCATTGGTGTTTCCCGATCGCCGGCTGCGTGAACTATCGCGGTTATTTCTCGAAAGCGCACGCCGAAGCGTTCACAAAGAACCTTCCACTGCAAATGAGCGATGCGTTTGTCGGCGGCGTGCCGGCCTATTCAACGCTGGGTTACTTCGATGATCCGATTTTGAATACCTTCATCCATTATCCTGAAGTGGAATTGGCGCGGCTGTTGTTCCACGAGTTGGCGCATCAAATCGTGTATGTGCGGGACGACTCGATGTTTAACGAATCGTTCGCCACGGCGGTTGAAGCGGCCGGCATCGAGCGTTGGCTGCAGAGCCAGGCAGGGCGCGGACTTTCCGGCGATTGGCAAACGGCGCAAACGCGTCGAGCGGACTTCCAGGAGTTGGTTTTGAAGTATCAACAACGCTTAAAAAGCCTGTACGCAACCGATCTTTCCGACGCCGCAAAACGCCTGGCGAAACATCAGACCTTTGCAGATTTGGGTGCAGAGTATCAAGCCGTGAAAACATCCTGGGGCGGCTTTTCCGGCTACGATCGCTGGTTCGGCCAGGATCTTAACAATGCCCACCTGGCGTCGATCGCGATTTATACCGAACTCGTGCCCGCGTTTCAAAAGTTGTTGCAACAGGCGCAAGGCGACTTCGTGCGTTTTTACGATGCGGTCAAGCGCGTCGCAAAAATGCCGAAGGATGCGCGAACCGACTATCTGAAATCGTTGAGTTAAAGCGCGCTGCTATAATCGCCGCAAAGCGGCATTCTTAATATGACCCACTTCACCCCCGAATATTACGAGCAACAATACAACAACCGCGCCGCCGTCCCCGCGCATCCACAGATACTCGCGCGCTGGGCGAGTGAATCGGCGAAAGTGCGTGCCGCGCGCCGTTGCGAGCTTGATCTTGTATACGGCCCGAGCTTGTTCGAGAAGCTCGATTTGTTCTTCCCCGATGGGCCGTCGCAGGCGTTGCTGATTTTTATTCACGGCGGCTACTGGCGTTCCCTGGACAAGAACGATTTTTCTTTTTTGGCGCCCACCTTTAGTAAGCAGGGTGTGACCGTCGCGATGATCAATTACGGCCTCGCGCCGCACTTGACCATCGATGACATCGTGCGCCAATGTCGTGCGGCGATTGCGTGGCTGGCGCAAAACGCGCAACGTTATGGCGCAGACCCAAGCAAGCTCTATATCGCCGGCCATTCCGCCGGGGGACATCTAGCCGCGATGTTGGCCGCGACCCATTGGCCGTCCGTCTCCACCACCTTGCCGATTGATCTGGTCAAAGGCGCGATTTGCATCAGCGGCCTTTACGATCTTGAACCGGTTCGCCATACCTCGATCAATCAAGACGTGCGCCTTGATCAGGCCGCGGCAAAACGCCTGAGCCCTGTCTTCTCGCAACCCGTTTTTTCAATGCCCATTGCCCTGGCGGTGGGCGGTGACGAGAGTGACGAATTTAAGCGCCAAACTCAATTGCTCATGGCTAGCGGGTCGCGCCCCGGCATGCAAAACATTGCCCTGCCAGGCGCCAATCATTTCACCGTGGTTGAAGAACTCGCGAAAGCAGACAGCCCATTGCATCGCGCCGCGCTGACGCTGATGGGTATTTAGCGCTTCCCCTCATGGCCTTAGGCCAGCGACTAGCCTCGGGCTACCGCGCCCCCACCCCTCCCCGAAGGGGCGAGGGGCAAAATGTGGTCGACACTCATTTTCCATGATCCTCTCCATCATCACCGACCCGCTGTTCTACGCCGTCGCGATTCCCGCCGTGCTTCTGGTCGGGATCGCCAAGGGAGGGTTCCCCGGCGCCTTCGGCGGCATGGCGGTGCCGCTGATGTCCCTCGCAATTTCACCGATTACCGCAGCGGGCATCATGTTGCCGATCCTGTGCCTGATGGATCTAGTCGGCCTGTGGGCCTATCGCGGGATTTTTGATCGCACCCGCGTCAAGACCATGATCGTCGGCGCCGCGCTGGGCGTGACGCTCGGCGGGCTCATGTTCGGCCAGCTGAACGAACAGGCAATTCGCTTTCTCGTCGGCAGCATCGCCGTGGGATTCGCATTGAATCATTGGCTCGGCTTTGCCGCGCGCCAAAAGCCCGGTGTCGACTCCAAAGCGAAGGCCGCGTTCTGGTGCGGCTTGTCGGGATTCACCAGCACCGTCGCCCACGCCGGCGGCCCACCGCTGATGGTGTATCTGTTGCCGCTGAAAATGGAGAAAACCCTGCTGGTCGGCACCACGGTGATTTTTTTCACCGCTGTAAATTACTTCAAGCTCATTCCTTACGCGCTACTTGGCCAACTTAGCCTCGCCAACATGAGCACCTCGCTGGTGTTGTCGCCGTTCGCGCCAATCGGCATGGGCTTAGGCGTGTGGCTGCATAAGCGGGTGAAAGAAAAAGTGTTTTACCGCGTCAGTTACACTCTGCTGTTTTTGATGGGCGCCAAATTGATTTACGATGGGGTTTCCCATTGGCGTTAATACATTACGGTTACACCTTTTATGTCATTCCCGCGTGCTCTCTGGGCACGCGGGAATGACGCGGTGGTTTTATCAGACGTTGATGCAATGAATACAATCCTCAACATCGCCGCCTACAAATTCGTCAGCCTCGACGGTTTACCCGAGTGGCGCGACCAACTCAAAAGCCACTGCACCGAGTTACAACTCAAGGGCACAATCTTGCTCGCGCCCGAAGGCATTAATTTATTCCTCGCCGGCGTTGAAGAAAACATTGCGACGTTCAAAGCGGAATTGCGCCGCGACCCGGCCTTCGCCGACATGCAGTTCAAAGACAGCTTTTCCGATCGGCCGCCGTTCGGCAAGTTGCGGGTGAAGATAAAAAATGAAATCATTCCCTTTGGCATGCCGCACATCAATCCCGCTGAACAGCCCGCCGAGCGTCTATCGGCGAGCACTTTGCAGGCATGGTTGGATGAAGGGCGCGACGTGGTGCTGCTCGATACGCGCAACGCGTTCGAAGTCAAACACGGAACGTTCGCCGATGCGCAAGATTTCGCTATCGATCATTTTCGCGATTTCCCCGCGGCGGCGCTGCACGCCGATGCGAGCCTGAAGGACAAAACCATCGTGACGTTTTGTACCGGCGGCATTCGCTGCGAAAAAGCCGCGCCGTATTTGCTGCAACAAGGATTTAAGAACGTGTTTCAACTCGACGGCGGTATTTTGAAATACTTCGAGGAGTGCGGCAACGCGCATTTTCAAGGCGAGTGTTTCGTGTTCGACGAACGGGTCGCGCTGGATACGGATTTGAATCCGGCAGAGAAAAATTGAATCCTTGGATTCTTGAACCACGCGTTGTGGCCAGGGAGGTGTCTTTGCGAGGAGCGCCTCTTGCGACGAAGCAATCTCGCATTGTGGCGCGAAGGATGTCATTCTTAAACAATTGCCGCTTTCACGGTCCGCGTTCGACTTCGCCTTTCTGTGCCGCTAACGCTTGTCGATGCAGCGCCTCGGTTTTGTCACTCGGCGCGATTCCCAACGTGAGGGCGAGCAATTCGCGGCAGCGTTTGAATACGCGCAGCGCTTCACCGAATTGCCGTTGCGCGAGATGGCAGCGCATCAGTTCGCGGTAAACATCCTCGGCGAATGGGTCCGACTCGAGCAACCGTTGGTAAAGCAGTGCAGCGCGATCCCAGCGACCGTTGGCTTGCCAAAAAGCGCCCGCTGCTTTAATCAACTTCACGAATTTCGTCTGCAAGCGATTGCGCGTAAGCACGATCCATAGGGGCGTTGGCTGGGTCGCCAGGAACGGGCCGCGATACAGCGCCAACAAGCGCTCACAGCGAATCGCGATTTCCCCCGCATCCAGGTCGGCGGCTTGGCGTAGCCGCGCGTGCAGCGCGTCGGCCTCGCTGTCGAACACCCAGGCGTCGATGGACATCGCGCGGGCATCGAGTTTGATGATGCCCTGTTCCATTCGGCAGGCGTGATCGACGCCGAGGATTCGGCGTAACCGATGCAGCGCCACATTGAGTCTGCCGCGCCCGACTTTCTCCTGCGCCGGCGGCCAAAGGATTTCTTCCGCCTGGCGCGTAGCCACGCCTTTGGGGCCGACGGCGATGAGAAGTTGCAGCAGCGCGGCAGGGCGGGTGTGGGTTTTTAGCTTGATTGGCAGCGCGTCGGTGCGCGGGCGTATCGAAAAATTGCCGAGACAGTAGACCTCGAGTGTGGGCTCAAAATATTGGGTTGCCCGCACGGCGGTGCGGCGTCCGCGTCGCGGCTCATTGCTGCGAGCCGAATCAGCGGTTTGTCTGCCTAGCGTCAGAACGCCAGGGTGAGAAAAAGACGCGCTATGTGATTGCCGTAGGCCGGCGCCGATATTGCTTGATGGCCAATAGGCCGGCGCGAGCCAGTATCCATGCGGTGTTTCAGCCTGCCTGCGTGGGGGTGTGGTCACGATCATTCCACCGCGATTATTGTGTGCTCAGAGCGTAATCGGGAACGACGAAACCAGTCCCTACTTAACCAAGTAGGATTGGAACCATCCGAAGAAGAAACCGCTATCTAAACAAGGTATCCAGCCAGCGCTTCGCCTTGCTGAAAAAGCTCACCTCGTCGGTTGACTGAATCGACAGCGACGCGTTCGGCAACTCGGCAAACATCTCCGGTGCGTACATCGCTTCGACCCGCGTTTCCGGCAGGCGAAAATCACCTGACCCATTTAGGCGCACGCTGTATTCCACACGCCATTTTCCTTTCGGTACATATTCGTAATAAGCCCGGAAAGCGTCCTGTGCGCGCTCTTCGAACGCCGGCCACATCCAGCCTTCGCGTTTTTCACCCTGCGTCATGATTTGCGAATCTCGGCCCAGACCCGCGCCGAGAATGGTTGCGCCGGCGGGAATGGGATCATCGACTACCACCCAGGTCGCATCGGTTTGCGCATCCAATTCCAACCGAACGCGCAGCACATCGCCGCGACTCCATTTGCCCTCTTCTTGCTGCTCGATGGCGGTAACGCTGCGCTTGATGGTGAAGCCGCTGTTCAGCGGCGCTTTTAGCGGGATCGCAGCCCGGCTGCTCACCGTTGCCCAGGGTTTTCCCGTGCCCGCGTGTTGCAAGTTGAGTTTTTCGTTA
>JANMJR010000093.1:0-28232 GCA_031371465.1 Pseudomonadota bacterium | reverse complement strand
GCAACGTATCATGGTCGTCGTGTTCAACGCCACGCCGGTACCACTTTATTTCGCCGTCAAACTCCCGGCGCTGATGGTCACCATCAGCGGTGTCTCCATGGCGCTGCTGCTGCCGATCATTTCGATTTGCACGCTGTACCTACGCTACAAAAAATTGCCGCAAGAAGTCGCGCCGCCGCAATGGGTGTCGCTGCTACTGTGGATCACAACGGTTGTGATTAGCGTCAGCATGACATAGTATGCATTGAAGCAATGACCGATGTTCAAATAAATCGTGAAGCCGGATACGTAGGGATATTTTTCATTCAAAGTTTGAGGCGACTATGCACCCAAAAGCGAAGTTTCTTTTTATCGCCGGTATGGATGTCGATGCCGACAAGGAAGTAATTTTTAACGAGGTGTACGACAACGAACACATTCCATTGATCTTGAAAGTGCCCGGCGTATTGTCGGCACGGCGCTTTGTCGCCGAGCCCCTGCAGATGATTATCGGCGGCGAGCGAAAAACGCTGGTCGCTGAAGGTGAACCACGCTTCAGCGCGATCTATGAATTGGAAAGTGCGGAAGTATTACTGAGCGAGGCGTGGGCGAAAGCAGTCGACGCGGGGCGCTGGCCGACGCAAGTGCGGCCCTACACGCGGAATCGTCGTCATACGTTGCGCAAGTTAGTGTAAGTGGCATGCGGAAAGCTCGGCCATCGGGCGCGCGGGATACGTCTCGCGGCAGGCCGAAATGTAGGGCGGGTTCCACCCGCCGAACAATATCATGGGTCGGTCGCTAAAGCCGTCGTCGGCCTAGAAGCCACGGTCACGGCATCGCCTTAGCCGCAAGCCCCGCATCAAATCGACGCTTGGTCTGATCACTCGGCATCCACAACGCAATAATCGCAATGAGCAAGGCCATCGCCGCGAGTAATATGTAGAACGCGTAGAAGCCGCCGGTGTGGTCGCGGATGTAGGCGACGAGGGGCACGCCGAGCGCGCCTAGGCCTAACGCCAATACGAACTTCGCGCCGAACGCGGTCGCGCGCCAGCGTTCCGGCGTGTAGCGGGTGAGCAGGACATTTTCCGTCGGCACCGCGATGGTGCTGAACACAGCGGCCAGGGTAATGACGAACAACAATGGCAAATGCATCAGCGAGGCGGCCAATGCGTAGAGTGGAACCTGCAATGCGGTGGTCACGATATAGAGATTTTTCACTCGGAAGCGATCGGAAAGATAACCGCCCAACAAACTTGCGACCATTGCGCAGAAATAAACGATGGAAACCAAAATTCCCGCGCCAGACGCCGTGCCGCCCGTTAAGTTAGGCGCGCCTTCGGCTAGGATTTTCGGCAGCGCGCTCGACACCGATTGGTAGATAATGCCGTTCAGCAGCATGGTGAACGAGAGCACGATGAACACGCGCTTCATATCCGCGGCGGGCGGCTTAACGAAGGGCTTCACATCGCCCGAACTCGCGACGACGAGACCGCGCTGGGTGCAATAAATCAACGCGACGCCGACGAATAAGGCAACCACGCCCGGCACGATGAACGCCGCGCGCCAACTAATCGTGTCGGTCAAAATGCCTGCGAACAGAGCGGCGGTAGCCACGCCCAGACTGCCGAATACGCCGTTGATGCCGAGCGCGCGACCTTTGTTCTCCGAATTTTTGACCAGCCACGCCATGCCGACCGGGTGATAGATCGAGGCGAATAGGCCGATGAACGCCAGGCCCAACACCAGGCCGCCGGTGGTGGACATGCAGCCGGTGAATATCGCCGATGCGCCGAGGCCGAGAAAAAAAATGATCATCATGCCGAGCGTGCTCCAGCGATCGCCGAGCCAACCGGCGGGCAGGGCGGCGACGCCGAATAACACGTTGCCGAGCGTCATCAACACGAGTAGTTCGCCGTAGCTTTGGTGGAACTCTTTTTCCAGCGCGAGGACGACTGTCGGGTAGAGCAGCATGAAAATGTGCGACATGCTGTGGCCGATTTGCGAGAAGGCGATGGAAAGGGTGGGGGATGAAATTTTCATGAGAAAAACACCAGCCAGGCAACGATTAGCGCGAGCAACATGCCGCCGACGATGCTGCCGAAAATAATGGTGATGGTGCGGGTGTCGCTGGCCTCGTCGGACAGCGGGTCGCTGGCGCCGGTTTTGTTTGCTAGTTTACGTTCGCGAAAACTCACGGCCATCACCACGCCGAGCAGGATTAGGAATACGAGGAAGATGAGCAGAAGTTTGCTTCCGAGGTTCACGGTATTCCTATTTGTACGAATTCAAAGGCATCAAATAATTTATACTTTACGTGTTACTCAGTCCTGAGGGCGTAGGGTGAGGGCCAGCGTAAGTACAGCTACGAGCATCACGAAACACGAAATCCCTGATAGAGATCCATATTATCCATAAGAACCAAAGGACGCGCCATGAAAACCATGATCGTAATGATGATTTACTACGCTGTCGCCAAAGATGCCGGCACGCAAGCCGTGGTGCAAGGCTTCGAGAGCATGGATGCGTGCTATAAGGCCAAGGAAACCGTGAGTCAAGATTATCTCCGCGCCATTTCGTATTTCGGCTACAGCAACGGCATGGTGAATCCGCCCTATGTTTCCTGTCTGAGCTTGCCTGCCGCCGTGGCGCCGAAGCAGTAATAACCCGGGTTTGTCGTTCCCGCGAAGGCGGGAACGCAAAGGGCTTGGGTCGTTGCGAGTTCGGATGCTCACGCAACTCGCCGGTTCAGGTGACTACAAGAGCCCCATGGATCCCCGCCTTCGCGGGGATGACACGCTGAACTCAAGCGATCGCGTCATAAGCCGGTAGCGTTAAAAATTCGACGAAATCATCGCTGGTCGTGAGGGTGTCAAACATTTTCGCGGCCTCGTCGTATTTCCCCGCGTTCCAACCTTTTTCGCCGAGCGAGGTTTTGATTTTTGCCAACTCTTCCGGCACCATTTGACGGAATAATTCCTTGGTCACTTTGCGGCCGTCGTCGAGTACGCCGCGCGGGCTGCGAATCCATTGCCACAACTGAGCGCGCGAAATTTCCGCCGTCGCCGCATCTTCCATCAGATTGAAAATCGGCACGCAGCCGGTACCGCCGAGCCAAGCGCCTAAATACTGCAAGCCGATGCTGATGTTTTGCCTCAAGCCGTTCTCCGTGATTGGGGCTTCCGGTTTGAAATCGATCAGGTCTTTCGCTGAGACATTGATGTCCGGGCGCTGGCGATGGATCTGGTTCGGCGTTGGCATATTCCGGTCAAAAATTTCCTTCGCCACCGGCACCAGGGCAGGGTGGGCGACCCACGTTCCGTCGTAGCCATCGGTGGACTCGCGCTCTTTGTCGGCGCGGACTTTCGCGATGGCCGCATCGTTCGCGACGGGATCGTTCTTGATCGGAATTTGCGCTGCCATGCCACCCATGGCAGGGGCGTTGCGGCGATGACAGTTCTTCACCAGCAGCAACGCATAGCTACGCATGAACGGGCTGGTCATCGTGACGTGATTGCGATCGGCTAGCACGATATTTTTGTCGGAGCGAAATTTCTTGATGCAACTGAAAAGGTAATCCCAGCGACCGCAGTTCAGGCCCGCCGAATGCTCGCGCAACTCATACAGAATCTCGTCCATCTCGAACGCGGCGAGGATCGTCTCGATCAGCACCGTCGCCTTGATTGTGCCTTGAGGGACGCCAAGCTCCTGTTGCGCCGTGACGAAAATATCGTTCCACAGGCGCGCTTCCAAATGGCTTTCCATTTTCGGTAAATAGAAATACGGGCCGGAGCCTTTTGCCATCAGTGCTTTGACGTTATGGAAAAAATACAGACCGAAATCGAACATCGAGCCGGACACCGGCTTGCCGTCGACAATCATGTGCTTTTCAAGCAGATGCCAACCGCGCGGACGCACTAATTGCACGGCGGTTTTGTCGTTCAACTGGTAGGATTTTCCTTCCGGCGTCGAAAAGGAAATCGTGCCGCGAATCGAATCGCGCAGATTGATGTGGCCTTCGATCAAATTGGCCCAGGTCGGTGTCGACGAATCTTCAAAATCCGCCATATACATGCTGGCGCCGGAATTGAGCGCGTTAATCACCATTTTGCGATCGACCGGGCCGGTGATTTCCACGCGGCGGTCTTGCAAATCCTTCGGCAGCGGCGCGATGGTCCAATCGCTATTGCGGATCGCTTCGGTTTCTTTCAGGAAATCCGGGCGAACACCGCGATCGAATTCTGCTTGGCGCACGGTACGTCGCTCGAGCAATTGTTCGCGGCGCTCGCCGAAGGCGCGGACCAGTTTTGCGACAAAAGCAACCGCTTCGGGCGTGATAATTTCGGCATAGGCGCCGGAGACGTTGCCGTTGATTTCAACGCCGGGTGGGAAGGATATTTTGGGGTCCATAACGCTGCCTGATATTGTTTTAGTAAACCGCAATTATCGCGCAGAACCGAGGTTTTAGACTAGCCCCGGATTCATCGAGTACGAGCAATCTTGGTGGCGATGCCCTGAAACGCTTATCCAGAAAGGATCGCTGGCCATGCCTCGCCGGGAGGAAGTACCCGTAAGGCATTTCAGGCATACCACGCCAGCCGCCAAGCGGCATAAGCCTTCCAGCGTTGTCGCCCAGGAAAATAACTGCCGAAGGCGAACGATTGCGCACAGGAAATTTCCATCCCCATTAGAATAGCGAACATGAAAACACCGTCCGCATTGGAAGAACTGATCGATTCGCTGCGCTGCTTGCCCGGTGTTGGGCCGAAATCGGCGCAACGCATGGCCTACTATCTTTTGCAACGCGACAAGCCTGGCGCGAAGCGATTGGGTACTGCCTTAACACTTGCACTGGAACGCATTCATCATTGCGAAAAGTGCAACACGTTTACCGAAGAAGAAATTTGCGCCCTATGCCGCTCGCCCAAGCGCGACGCGACAACGTTGTGTGTCGTCGAGACGCCGGCAGATTTATTGATGATGGAACAAACCCTAGCGTTTGGCGGAATGTACTTCGTGCTGCTCGGGCGTTTATCGCCGCTTGATGGCATCGGCCCGAAAGAAATTCATTTGGACAAACTCATCAAACGTGCGACCGACGGCATGGTGCAAGAAGTGATTTTAGCGACCAATTTCACCACGGAAGGCGAAGCGACGGCGCACTACGTCGGCGAGTTGTTGCGCGCGCGCGGCCTGAAGGTATCGCGCATCGCGCGCGGCCTGCCGGTCGGCGGCGAGTTGGAGCATGTGGATAGCGGCACGCTCGCGCAGGCGGTGTTGGAACGGCGCAACGTTTAGCGGCAATGGTTACCGCGCGATCCAACCAGATCGTTCGCATTCGTCCTTTTGCAAAGAGCGACGTTGCAAATTTCGTCGCTGCCGCACGCGAGTCCGCCGAGTCTGTCGGGAAATGGCTGGATTGGTGTCACGGCGATTATTCGGCCGATGAAGCGAGGATTTGGATCGAAGCCTGCCGGCAAAATTCAGTTGTCGGTATCTCCTATGAATTCGCCGTAGTCGACCCCGTCACCGATGAAATTTTTGGCGGCGCAGGGGTAAACCAAATCAACACGGCACACAACTTCGCCAATATCGGCTATTGGGTGCGGCGCAGTCGGTGCGGCCGCGGCATCGCCACTGCAGCGGTGCAACTGCTGATCGAATTCGCATTCAAGGACCTTGAATTGACGCGCGTGGAATTGGTCGTTCGCCCCGAAAACCTACCGAGCCGTCGCGTCGCGGAAAAAGTCGGCGCGACCTTGGAGTCGGCGGCACGCAACCGCATCGTTTCTTATGGGAAGCCCTGGGATGGGTTGATTTATGCGATTGTTCCCGGCGACTAGGTTTTCTTCTCGGTGGCGCGCTGCGCTGAATTGGTCGCCGACAGCGGTATCGTCGTTTCCTTCAATCGCCGCAATACAAAACTCGATTTACTGTGACGTATGCCGGGAAGCTTATACAACTGCTCACGCAGCAAGCGCTCATAGTCGCGCGTGTCGCGCACCGCCAGGCGAATGAAGTAATCGTAGTCGCCGGAGATTAAATAGGCTTCCAATACCTCCGGAATATCTTCCAACGCTTTGCCGAATTTATACAGCGTTTCGTCGTTGTGGCTTTCCAGTGTGATTTGCACCATCACGGTTTCGCTGAAGCCGATGGCCGCCGGGTCGATGCGTATCGTGTAGCCGAGAATGACGCCCGCGCTTTCCATGCGCTTGATGCGCGTCCAGCACGGCGTGGTCGAAAGGCCGACTTGCGCGCTGATGTCCTGTAGGCTGGTGCGGGAGTCGCGATGAAGGATGGAGAGTATGTGTAAATCGAATTTATCGAGATTCATTCTATTAATTCCATAATTCGTAGAAAAAAATTCTATCACAGGCTTTGTGAACGTTCAAAATTAGAAGCCTTTTCTGCATCCTCCTGGCTAATATTCTCCTCAGTAGCTAAATCGTTGATGAATACTTTTAACTAGGAGAAATGTCATGCCAAATTCTTTTCGTGAACGTCTGCGTCGTGGTGATGTATTAGTCGGTCCAATGGTTTGTCTGAGTTCGCCGGAGGTCGTGGAGATTTTGTGCGGCGCCGGTTTCGATTGGTTGTTCTTGGAGGCGGAGCATGCGCCAGCGTCGCCCCAAGCGCTACAGCATATGATGATTGCCGCAGGCGATACGCCATGCGTCGTGCGCTTACCGAGTCACGACGAGATTTGGGTAAAACGCGCGTTGGATATGGGCGCGGCCGGGGTGATCGTGCCGCAGGTGAATACTGCGGAGCAGGCGCGCGATGTGGTGCGCTTCGCCAAATATGCGCCGCTGGGGCAGCGCGGGGTCGGCGTCTCGCGCGCCCACGGCTATGGCTATGCGGTCGCCGATTATATCGCCCGTGCGAATCAGGACACAGCGGTGATCGTGCAGGCTGAGCACATCGATGCCGTGCGTAATATCGAGGCGATCACCGATGTTCCGGGATTGGATGCGGTGCTTATCGGCCCCTACGATTTATCCGCGAGCATGGGCAAGATGGGTCAAGTCAACGACCCGGAAGTTGTGGAAGCAATCAATGTCGTCGCCGACGCGGCTCGACGTAAAAATTTGAAGCTCGGATTTTTCGGTGTGTCGGTCGAAGCGGTGAAACCCTATATGGCGGATGGTTTCACGCTGATCGCCGCTGGGGTGGATACGATGCTGCTTGGGCAGGCGGCGAGTCAGTTGTGCAAGACGTTGAAAAGCGAAGTGTCGCCAAAAACTGCAATTGAGAAATCCTGAAAATTGTCGGCGGTTGGGTCGTAGTAAGATTTGCCAGAAACGTAAACTGTAAGCCTGTCATCGCGCGGAGTCCCACGCTTTGCTTTGGAATAAACGTTCTTTGCGACGAAGCAATCTCGAATTTGTCCACCGTAAAATACGAGATTGCTTCGTCACTTCGTTCCTCGCAATGACAAGAGCGTAGGGGAATCAAGCGACGCGGATCCACCATGAATCGTTGATGGTGGATCCGTCCCTTTGAGACTTGATTTACCCTACTGCCGATCGACTATTCCCCGAAAATGTTCTCGCAATTCATCGGGAATCTCCAACTCAAATCCCAACACCGCCGCCGCCAACGACTTACCGTAATTGTCCAAGCACAAACTACGCGACACGCCTCCACCCAATGCGCCCTCGGCGACGAAGTTCAACATCGCCAGGCCATCCACTTCGTAGCGCGTGACTTTCCCCGTTACGACCCCAGCATAAAACGCTTTGAAACTTTCCGCCGTAAGTTGAGTTTTCAAATGCGGATAGAGCGACTCGTGATAGGCCATCACTGAAATATTCGAAGTATTGCCCTTGTCGCCCGAGCGGGTGTGGGCGACGTGTTGGAGTTGAACTTTCATCGTTTAGCTCTCGTAGATCGTGACTTCGGGACTGATTTTTTCGCGCGGCGCCAGCGACGACCACACGCCAATAATTTCGCGAAAGCGTTCTTGATGCGGCACGCGCTTGCCTGTCATGCCCACGCCAGATACCGCCATACCGTCCACTTCGCGCCCGACTTTGATAGCTTCTTCGCGGGTTTTGGTGCGAGCGGCGACGCGCACGGCAATTTCATAAGGTTCCGGTTGCGATGCGGGCGACATCGCACCGTGAATAGCATTGAGGCCTAAGAAATCGATGCGAATTTCTTCCGCTTGCAAGTTCACGATCTTGAAGCGCTCTTCCAAAATATTTTTGGCCAGTTGCGCGCGCCGTAGTGCACCGGGCCCCGCATAAAAGAACATGTCCTCCCCTATGAAACCTTCCATGCAGCCGATGGAAACTTTCAGGGTCGGTGTGCGCGGTTTGCCGGAAATATTCGTCACGCGCACGCGATCGGGACCGATTTCTTCCAGTTGCGTGGTCGTGAAATCCACGACGACATCCGGGGTGATGTAATTGGCCGGATCGTGAACTTCATAAAGTAATTGTTCTTTTACGGTCATCAGATTCACTGCGCCACCGGAGCCTTTTACTTTGGTGATGACGGCGCTGCCATCGGCTTCGACTTCGGCAATCGGAAATGCGAGATTCCATGGTTCCGGAACGTCTTTGAATCCCGGATCGCTGAAGTATCCCCCCGTTACCTGGGCGCCGCATTCGAGCAAATGGCCAATACCGTTGCCAGGTCCGAGTCGGGCGTGATCGAGTGGATCCCAGCCGAATTCGTACATCATCGGCGCCATGAAAATCGAGGGATCGGCGACACGGCCGGTGACGACGATTTGTGCGCCCTGTTTGAGCGCGGCGACGATCGGTTCCGCTCCGAGATAGACTTCGGCGGAAACCAAGTTTTTCGCGAGGCTGGATGTGGGCTCGCCGTTTTCCAGAATCGTTTGGGTAAGGTCGAGCACGCGATCGGTAATGAGGCTGCCCGACACCGCCGCGACTTTGACGCCGCGCGCGCCGAATTCATTAAGCCAATGCACGATGCGTTGCGCGGCGCCGGTGGGATTGATCCAACCTTGATTGCTGATAATTTTGGCGCCGCGTTTCAGGCAGGCCGGCAACACGGCCTTCATGCGATCGTCGAGATAAGTATCGTAGCCGGGGAAGTTCGGGTCGCGGCGCGCACGCACTTGCGCGGCGGATATGGTCGCCTCGGCCATGGTTTCGAAACACAGATAATCGAGATCCCCTTGTTCGGCGTTGAGGCGGGCCGGCTCGATGCGGTCGCCCCACCATGCGGAGCCGGCGCCAATGCGTAAAGTTTTACTCATGAATGTTTGTCGAGTTCGTTTTGATATTTCAAATCATACCTTGGAACAGGCGCCGGGAAAATGAGATTACTTCGTGGCTTACTATTCGCAATGACGTCCGCCAGAAGGCATATCCTTCGTGCCTCGTGGCGCGGCATGCATGGAGAGGCGCTATCCATAAGGCCCTTCAGGCATGCAATCATTGTAGGGTGCATTGATGCACCTTGACAATTAACGGGTGCATGAATGCACCCTACATTATTTTGTTTTGAATATCACGACATGCTGCCACGGCAGTGTGTTCGCGGTGCGCACCCAGATGAGTCCATTGTGTTCCGCTTCGCGGCGAATCTGCGCTTCGCTCATTTTATGCAATGCCTTGATCGGCACGAGTGGGTCTTCCGCGCGGTATTCGACAAACACCACCCGGCCGCCGGGCCGCAACGCGCGCGTGATGCTGGCCAACATTTCGCTCGGGAATTCCAACTCGTGATACACATCGACCATGATGGCCAGGTCGGCGATATTTTCCGCAAGCGTCACGGATTTTTCGGAGCCGAGTAGCGGTTTTATATTGCCGAACTCAGGTTTTTTGGCAACGGCGCTGAGCATTTCCACCATCTCCGGTTGGACATCGATAGCGAAGACCTTGCCCCTGGGGCCAACCAACGCGGCAATGCGCCGCGCGTAGTAGCCGGTTCCTGCGCCCACATCCATCACGTCCATGCCGGGTTTTAATTCGAGTTCGCGCAACAACAAATCACCGCGCTCTTCCCGCTCGCGTTGTTCGCGCTCTAGCCATGGCGCGCCTTGAAAACCCATGACCTGGGCGATTTCACGGCCCATATAGGTTTTACCGATGCTGTCGGCCGTTGGCGGAATCCTGCGGTAGTCACCGGCGGCCGTATCCGCGAGCGTCTTCTGAACTTCCCCCAGGCAACAGGCAATCATAACTATTGCGAGGCTAGCCATGACAGTACCGAAACGATTGTCGTTAAAAGGCTTCACGTTAGTCCTCGATTTCGTTCAAGATCTGCAATTGTGCGAGCCGTGCGTACATACCGCCTTGGTCGAGTAATTGGCTCGGTGAACCCGACTCAATCACCTTGCCGCCATCGAGCACAATGACGCGATCGGCGCGGCGTACGGTGGACAGCCGATGAGCAACAATCAGCGTGGTGCGATGCCGTGCGGCGGATTCGATGGCGCGCTGCACCGCTTGTTCCGATTCGGCATCGAGGGCGCTGGTCGCCTCGTCGAGCAATAACAACGGCGCGTCCTTGAGAATGGCGCGGGCGATGGCGATGCGCTGACGCTGACCACCGGACAGGCGCACACCGCGTTCGCCGAGAAACGTTTGGTAACCTTGCGGCAAGGTTTCGAGAAAGCCATGGGCCTGAGCGGCTTGCGCGGCGGCGATGACTTCGGCGTTGCTAGCGCTGGGTTTGCCATAGCGAATATTCTCCATGGCATCGGCGGAAAAAATCACCGTGTCTTGCGGAACGATGGCGATTGACGCGCGCAACGCCGCGAGCGACCACGCGGGCAGGGCGAGGCCATCGATCAAAATCGCGCCGGATTGCGGATCGTAGAAACGCAACAGTAGTTGAAACAACGTAGTCTTGCCGGCGCCCGATGGACCGACGATGGCAATCGTTTCACCGGCCGCCACGCTAAGCGACAAACGATCCAAGCCCGGCGCGAGTGGCCGTGAAGGATAGTGGAATAGTACGTCGCGAAACTCCACTTGCGCACTGCCGCGAGTCTGTGGAACCCCCGTGTGTTGAATCGGCGATGTGATCTGCGGCACGGCGGTGTATAGTTCCAGTAGGCGCTCGGTCGCGCCCGTGGCGCGCTGAACATCACCGATCACTTCGGCCAGCGCGCCGACCGACCCGGCAACCAGGGCGACATACAAAATCGCTTGCGCCAACTGACCCGGCGTCATGGTTCCCGCCGACACGGCGCGGGCGCCGAGCCACAAGCCATACACGGCGCCGCCGAAAATAATGACGATGACGATCGCGGTGAGCCAGGCGCGGGCGCGAGTGCGCTGCACCGCGGTTTCGAACGCGGCATCCGTGGCGTCAGCAAAGCGCCGGTTCTCAAAATCTTCGTTGGTAAACGCTTGGACAATAGGCATGGCGTTCAAGATTTCGCCGGCGACGGCGCTCGAGTCGGCGATGCGATCTTGCGAGGCGCGCGAAAGCTTGCGCACGCGGCGACCGAATAACGCGATGGGAATCATGACCAGGGCGATCACCAACAAGACGATGAGCGTCGCATTGGGCGTGGTGACGATCAGCATCGTCAACCCACCGATGAATAAAAACAGATTACGCAACCCCATGGAAACACTGCTGCCGATGACGGTTTGCACCAACGTGGTATCGGTTGTGAGGCGCGACAACACTTCGCCCGATTGCGTGGTTTCAAAAAACGCCGGGCTTTGCAACAACATGCGACCATACACCGCGCGGCGTAAATCGGCTGTGACGCGCTCGCCGAGCCAACTAACCATATAAAATCGCGCTGCGGTAAACACCGCCAACACGCAGGCGATGGCGAACAGCGATAGAAAATAAACGTCGATTGAGGCGTTGCCGCTTGATGTGCTTGCGCCGATTACCCGTTGTGTGAAACCCAGATCGATCAAATTTTTGAAAGCGAACGGAACCGCTAACGTAGCGCTGGCCGCCACACAGAGAAATATAAAAGCGAGCAAAAATCGGCTGCCGTAGGGCCGACAAAAAGGCGCTAAATGTTTCAGAGCCGAGAGGCGATTTGTGCTTTTCGCGTGGGGCGTATTCGTCATGGCGCAGTAAGGTAGGCTAGTTTTTTCGATTTCCGAAGTTGCTTGATCGCCCACTCGGCGCGCGCTGCGCTCGGTCGATCCGGATACGCTTTGGCGCCGAGTAAACGCAGCGGCGGGTTGGCCTTGGTGTATCTCGCGCCTTGCCCGCGGACATGTGCCGCGTAGCGCGCCTCAACATCATTGGTGATCCCGGCGTAATAGGCGCCATTCCTGCACTCGATTAAATATAGGTGCCACATCGTTACGTGAGCACTAGCATTCGGTTACCGGTTGATCAAGGGCGTCGCGGGTGCGTTTTAGCACCAACCGCACACCGCGCCCAATTTTCGGCAGTATCCAAATCATCAGCAGCAGAGACACCGCCAACCCAACGAGAAACAACAGGCGCGCAAATAACGCCGCCCACAGTGCCGCGGCGACCATGAAATCTTCACTAAGGGATGCGGCCCAATTGCTGAACGGTTCCGGCGAGAGGTTGATCAGCGCGCGGCTTCCCGCCTTGGTGAAATGGCTGCCGCCGGTAAGCGTTCCGCCCAGCAGCGCAGCGAGGAATGCCCATTCCGCACTAATGTGCGCGACCGTACCAGCGGCCAAAAGCCCACCGGCGGGAATGCGAATGAAAGTGTGAATCGAATCCCACAGGCTATCGACCACGGGTATTTTGTCGGTGAGAAATTCCAACGCGAGCATGAATACAGACGCGGCGAGCACGCCGTCGCGCGAGGATTTGCAAATGTTCCGGCAACACGATGAAGCCCATTTTACCCAGAACGCCGACGCTAAATAGCACCGCGTAGAAGCGCAAACCGCTCGCCCAACTGAGGCCGGCTGCCATGGCGATGGTGGAAACAAGGTCACCCAAAGCGTTTATACGAGAAGTCGATGTGAGAAAGTCTAACCTGATTCAAGCCGCGAACGAAATGATATAATTTTAAGTTCGGGGTGTAGCGCAGTCCGGTAGCGCGCTTGCTTTGGGAGCAAGATGTCGGGAGTTCGAATCTCTCCACCCCGACCAAATTAATTAGTGATTTACGATTTATTTGGTTGTCCCAAATACGGTTCATCTGGGACAGTGTTCCCATCCATCTTGATCAGCTTTGCGCGTCGTCATCGGCGCCATGATGATGCGATTTTTCAGCGCAAGCGAACCGATTTGGCCGGGGCTGAACAGCCCTGGCCGTGCGTCTGTCGTCATGGGTTTGAGTTTACGCTTAAGCTCAGGCGGCGAGCTTTAGCGCGCCCTCTCGAGTAATACCCGCTTTGTCGAGCGCTTGCTTGATGCGCGCAATTTCGGCGTCGCTGATCTTCATCAGCGGCGGACGCACCACGGCTTTGTCTAGACGGCCGAGCAGAACCAAGGCTTCTTTCATCCGGTTGTGCATGTCGAGGAACGGTGGCGCATAGAAAGCTTGCGAGAGCGGCACAATGCGGTCGTTGATCGCTTGCGCGACGGTCAAGTTCCCCGATTTCACTGCGCGAAATAATGCCACTTGCAGATCGGCGATAACACTGCCGGAACCGGAGAGCAGACCGTTGCAGCCCATGGTTAACGAAGCCATTAACCACGACGAATGGGTCGTCAGCACATTGATCGGGCGCGGCAGATTTTGGAAACTGCGGATGTGCCGTTCGTGCAACATGGCGTCGTTCGACCAATCTTTGATCGCCTGAATGGTCGGCACTTTGTCGAATAATTGCAGCAGCGTGTCGAACGCGTAGCCTAATCCGCTCGCCATCGGATATTGGAAGGCGATGATCGGCAAATCCGTCGCGGCGGCGATGCGTTGATAATGGGTGATCGCCATTTCGGGACGTAGTTGTCCGCCCATCGACATGCTATTCGGTGGGAAAACTAGCAGCGCGGAAGCACCTTCCTTGGCGGCCATCGCGGCGATCCGCGCCGCTTCGATGCTGCCATCGGCATAGACACCGTTGATCAACGGCAGTTTGTCGCCGACCTCGGCTAAGGATGCCGCGAGAATTTGTTGCTGCTCATCAAATGAACAGGCATGCACCTCCGAGGCGTGGCCGTTGACCGTTAGCGCAGCGACGCCATCGATCAGTGCGCATTCGCGCAGATGCTTTCGCGTTTGACGCTCATCGATGCTCATGTCGTTATTTAAGGCGAGCAGTGTCGCTGGGATCACGCCGGAGAGACCGAAATTCTTGAAACGCGGCATCGCTTTCTCCTTCTGGTCAATGGGCGAACGATGGATTATATCGCCAACTGTATTCCAGCGAGCCCCGCCGCGGAATTTTGAGAGCGTATTTTTCTAATGCACTATGGCCTGGGCGCTATATCCAGTAAGGATTTCTGGCCAGTCACCGGCGGGGCTAAGCGCAGCCTCGTGCTTGTGTGGAATTCGCGCTAATCCATGCGGGATGCTACGTGAGTTGATGTGATAAAAGTCGATGCTATGTGGTATTAGGCGAGGTAGTGGGACGAAAGCGGAAATCCACGGTGGAAAATTTAATACGGCCACTACGGCTAAACCCGTTGATAAAATTGAAGGTGCGCGTTGGCCTAGTTCTCGCACCTCAACAATGGTTGCTCCATTTCAAGGCGATGCAATGCCACCCTGCGCCCGCAGAACCGTGCGCTCCACCGCGTCCAACCGCTGTCCCTGGCCGATCGTTGCATGGGCCGGTTTTGCCGGGGTGCTCATATACATCTAAATCGCGGTCAATAGTGAGCCAAGTTCGTCGTGCAGTTCGCGCGCGATTCGGGTTCGTTCGAGTTCGACGCTCGTGCGCAAATGCCGCGACAACCCCAATAACCGACTAACAGTCGATCATAGTTCTGCCTGCCACGCATTGCGTTGGGTAATGTCGCGGAAATTGGTGACATTCGCCGCGACGGCTTCGTTATGCAATTGATTCGAACCGGCGACCTCAACCCACGCCCACTCGCAATTGTTTTTGGGAAATCGAATTTCATTGGTTGTGCGGCCGTCGGCGAATGCGCTGTCCGAGCGCAAGGTTGCCTTTGCGTTTAACGGGGCAGTGGCGCACTGGGAATCTGTGCCGCCCGTTTCGTAGACGAGATAACCTATGTTTGCGTTGGTGGGGGGCAAATTGCCGCCCAGACGAATGCGGGTACTTAAGCCTCTGGCATTGAAAATTTGCACTGGAATGGGTGCTCCCGGTTTTGAGTGCGAAACTTTAAATAACCTGCCGCTACTTTCATAGACCAGTCCGCTTATGCACCAGACATTGGGTCATTGTTGTTTGGGTCGAAAGTTATTGCGAGAAAATCGCTACGGCCATCGCCATTGTCTGAGATGCGCTTAGGGCTTGCGCGCGCAGTACAAACATTAGTCTGGCTATACCGTTCGAATTAACCTCGTTAAATTTCTTTTTCTTCTGCACTCGTTTCTTCATCACGTGGCTTGGCCTGTAGCATGTCGCGAGCTAGCGAGTATCACATCCTTGACTCGTATACGTGTCAACAGAAGACCTATGATGTGCTTGAGCAAGGTTGCCATCGCCCCGGAAACCTGTCTCAATAGCGCTTTACCGAATCACCCATAAAAAATGAAACTGAAAACGCAAGTTGGCATCGTCGGCGCCGGTCCCGCGGGATTGATGTTGTCTCATCTGCTGCACTTGCAGGGCATCGAATCCATTGTCATCGAGACGCGCAGCCGCTACGCTGTCGAATCGACGATTCGCGCCGGTGTGTTGGAGCAGTGCACGATCGATCTCATGCGCGAGGTGGGCATTGGCGAACGCATGGAACGCGAGGGCTTGCGCCATCATGGTGTCGAATTGCGCTTCGATGGCACAGGGCATCGCATTGATTTTCCCAGTCTTACCGCTGGCAAGTCCGTGATGGTCTACGCGCAACATGAAGTCATCAAGGATTTGGTGCAAGCGCGGCTCAACGATGGCGGTCAGCTATTGTTTGGCGTATCGCAAGTAAGCGTGGCGGATCTGGATAGCGCGACGCCGAAAATACGCTTTCGTAAAGACGATGCGGATTGGGAGATTTCCTGCGATGTCATTGCCGGTTGTGATGGCACTCAGGGCGTTTGCCGCGTGTCGATTCCCGCGGGTGTGCTGACGACGTATGAGAAGGTCTATCCATTTGGCTGGTTCGGCATTTTGTGCGAAGCGCCGCCGTCGTCGGACGAGCTGATCTACGCGCTGCACGATCGCGGCTTCGCGTTGGTGAGCACGCGTTCGCCGGAAATTCAGCGCATGTATCTGCAAGTCGATCCGACCGACAAAACCGAAAATTGGTCCGACGATCGCATTTGGGCGGAGTTGCGCCAACGCCTTGCTACGCGCGACGGCTGGGCGCCGAAGGAGGGCCGAATTTTCAGCAAGGTGATCGTCGGCATGCGCAGCTTTGTCGTCGAGCCGATGCAATATGGCCGGCTGTTTTTGGCCGGCGATGCGGCCCATGTGGTGCCGCCGACGGGCGCTAAAGGGTTGAATCTCGCCTTGGCTGACGTGCGCGTACTGGCGCGGGCGCTGACGGAGTTTTATCGCTCCGGTCGCGCTGATTTGCTTGACCAATACTCCGCGACGGTATTACGCCGAGTTTGGAAGACGCAACGATTTTCCTGGTGGATGACGTCGATGCTGCATCGCTTCCCCGGCGCCGACGCATTTCAGTATCGCGTGCAGTTAGCGGAGTTGGCTTACGTCACCGGTTCCCACGCGGCGGCGACGACCCTAGCGGAAAATTACGTCGGCTTGCCGCTCGACTGATGGCCTGGCGAGGTGGCTACTTCGAATTCGCTTTTACGCTGCGAAATACCGGTCCCCATTGCGGGTGGCCCGCTTCGGCCGGCGCCAGATCGAAGCGCGGATCTAACTTGAGGGCCTTGCGGAATTCGTTGCGGCACTGGCTCTCTTGATTCGAGGTGCACGAGATGAACGCTAAATGCTTGTAGGCAAGGGTTTGATGGGCTGGGGCAAGTCCCGTGTCGAGCGCCTGTTGCAGCGTCGCCGCCGCGCGTTTATATTTTCCCTGATCGTATTGTTTCAAGCCGGTTTGCAGCAATTGGTTGGCGTCACGTTGTGCCTGGGTGACGCCCGATTCGCTGATCGGCGCCGGGTTGGGCTGGGTTAAGCTACAGCCTGCCACTAACCCTGATACGAGAACTGCGTAACGGCGACTAAGAATCGAGCCCGAACCCATGGTGCAATTATTCGAAGCGATGAGATATTTGCATCAGCGTGTTGGGTTGGATCTCGAGCGTCGCACGGAACGGCGGAGCATCGGAATTGCGCACGACAATCTGGCGCTTACCGGACGGGACCTCGATATTGTGCAACGGTGGCGTCACGCCGACTTTCTTTCCATCGACATACACTTCTCCCCATGGCCTGATGTTTAGGCTTAGGGTTGCCGGTTGCGTGGCGACTGCCCTGCGCGCGGTTTTTGCGGGAGTGGGGTATGGGTTAAGCGCCACGGGTAGTGTCGCGCGATGGAACGTGACTGCTGCTGCGATGTCTGCGGCTGTGGGCGCCGCAACCGGCGCTGGCGTGGTGCGATCAGGCGCAGTGACAACGATTGCCGCTGCCGGCGCAGCGGGCGTTTCCCGCTGCAATTTTACCGCCACACGCGGCGCGGATGGTTGCGGTGTCTGAGCTTGTCGCAGATCAAGTGGACGCTGGCTTTGGAAAAGCACGAGGGAACCGACGATGAGCAAGGCCGATGCCGCAATCGCACTCCAGCGCGCGCGCGAATGACGTGTGGGAAGGGCTAGCGTAGCCGTGCGGATCGCGCTGGGCGCGTCGGCTTTGGCGAGCGCCATTGATGGCTTCGGGATCTGGTAGATCGCAATGGACTGATCGCATTCGTCCGAGATGAACGCCTTGTGGCGCAGTAATCCGTCGTCCATTGACACTCGCGAGAGAACGGAATAGTAGGCGCGCGACATCAGTATTTCGCGCAGCGCGCTGGCACGGGCGATACGTTGTGCATCATCGATTCCTGGGCCGGTCACTTGCGCCGCGCCCGACGCGTCTTGGATCACGGTCACTGGTCCGAGGTTGACGCCGATTCGTAACGGCAATTCAGCGTAGCGCTGGTCGGCTCGCAGTAATTCGGATAAGTGCTTGGCGAGGGCCAGGCAGTCCAGCGGATCCGCGGGGAATAACAGCACGATGCGATCTTCTCGATCGATGATCGAAACTTCACAACCGGGGGTTTCGGCGATCACACCATCGAGAAGTTGGCGCGTGAGTGTGGTGAACTGAATTTGCTCGAAGACCGGACGATCTTCATAACCAGCGATTTCTGCCAACAACACGCTGGCGATTAATCGATGGGGTTGCGGGGCAAAATGGGAATGCAATTGGGTCATATGTCATCTCCATGCGGCAGCGTACAGCTTTTATTGTTAGACTCGTCGCGCCATGAAGTCTTAATGAGTTTCAGAGCGTTCGCCGAGGCGGCGCGGGTCAATGTTTTGACATCGGATCGTATTATACCTCGAACCATCAACAGCAGTACATAGAACATCGATGGCGTGAGAGGCGCAAGGGTACTTAATTGCAGGGCAGATCGCGGCAGAAGCCAGGCCGGGTGCGGCCCCTGGCACGGCACTCTAAAAACTATTGTTTTGCTTTGTCGAGGGCTTTTTCCATCCGCTCCAAGGCTAAATTGCGTACTTCGGGCAGCTTGGGTTTTGTTAGGTCGGTGGATTCGGCTGGTTTTTCTTTTTCCTCGAGGCGCTTGGCTTGTTTCTCCAGCTCTGCGCGGTCGGTTTCGATGATGCTGACGCCCGGCAGAGTGGCCGGTTTGGCATGGGCGGGCGCCGCAGCTTTGTCGGCACTGTAATTAACTTTACCGTTTTTGTCTTTCCAGGTGTAGATCGTTTGGGAGGCCGTGGTTTTCGCAAGCCCAAGGACTTGGTCGCGAAAAAAGTACGCGCCGACGGCCAGCGCGGCAATGACAACAATAGCCAGTTTATTCATGGGTGAGGACGTTAGTCCAGCGTGGCGATGTAGTGAACCAAATTTTCGATGTCGTCATCGGTCAAGCTGGCCGAATAGGCGGTCATGTTGCCGGCGTCGTTGGTGCGATTTCTGGCGCGAAAATCCGTCAGTTGTTTGCGCACGTAATCGGGTTGTTGCCCGGCGACGCGGGGGATTTCGTTCTGGCCGACGAAGCCACCGAGGTGGCACATGGGGCATAGGGCATCGTCGGCAATTTTTTTGCCAGCGGCGGCTTTCGTGTTGTCGGCGGTAAATTTAACCGGCTTGGGTTTTTGTTCGGAGAAATGTTTCGCCAACGCCTGCATTTCCTTCTTTTCCAATTGCTTGGCAATTGGGCTCATCAGCGGGTCGTTGCGGCGGCCTTCCTTGAAATCTTTTAGTTGCAAATACAGGTAGCGCGCATTCTGCCCGGCGAGATTGGGAAAAACGCCAGCGGGGGAATTACCATCAACGCCGTGGCAGACGCCGCAGGTTTCCGGCGTATTGACGCTCGGCGCGGCATCTTCCGCGAATCCGGTCAGACTCGAAGTGAGAAGCGAGAATGCTAGCAATACTTTTTTCATACTCAGGCGCAATCCTTCAGTGACGAAAAAGGCCGCTCCATGGGAGCGGCCTTACTTTGACAAACAACTAGCCGATCAGTTTACGGCAACGCAAATACAAACACGCTGTTGCCGCGCTTGAAGTCCAGTTGCGTGTTCCCACCGGCTGCAACGGCGATGTACTGCTTGCCGTTGACCATGTAGGAAACGGCCGGTGCATTCGCGCCCGCGCCGCAGTTGAACTTCCACAGTTCTTTGCCATTCTTGGCATCGAATGCTTTGAACCAGCCGTTGCCTTCACCGTTGAACACCAGACCGCCGGCGGTGGCCAGGATCCCACCCATCAGCGGTTGCGGGGTGTCGGCTTGCCATGCGATTTTACCCGTGTCGAGGTTGATCGCGCTCAAACGACCGGTTTGTGCGCCACCCGGAATCGTTTTGAATGCGCCACCGAGCCACAGCTTACCACCGGGATACGCCGCGGCTTCGACGTGGTAGGTCATCGGCTGAATCAGATTCGCGGCATAGGCCATGCGCAGCTTAGGATTAACCGCCATCGGGCTCCATTCCACGCCACCGTTTGCGCCGAGGTCCATGCGTGCACCTTCTTTAGTGGGTAGGGACCAAAGACCGGTTTGCGGCACCATCGCGTCGGAGAAGCGGATCAACTCGCCGGTGGCCCGGTCATGCACATAAACATGGCCGGTCTTGCCGCCATGGATCACGACCTTGCGGTCTTTACCATCGCTGCCTTTGGCGGTCGTTAGGATGGGTGGGCTCACCGCATCCAGATCCCACACATCGTGAGCGACGTATTGATAATGCCATTTGTAGGCGCCGGTGTTCAGATCCACTGCGACGATCGAGTCGGTATACAGATTGTCGCCGGGACGCTCTGCGCCATACAGGTCAGGCGAAGGGTTACCGGCTACAAAGAACACCGTTTTCGATTCCAGATCGACTGCGGGCGTCATCCACACGCCACCACCAAGGGTTTTGTAGAAGTCGCCGCCGTTTTTGGCGAGGGCTGCTTTTTCCGCCGCAATGTCACGCTTCATGTTGCGATTGGTCGCGTCGTTGGGATTCCACACGCCTTCATGACCTTTTTCCGGAATGGTGTAGAACGTCCAGAGCAATTTGCCGTCGTTGGCATCATAGGCTTTGACGAAACCACGGATACCGTATTCGCCGCCGTTGGTGCCGATCAACACTTTGCCATCAACTGCAGCAGGCGCCATGGTTTCGGAATATCCGAGTTCCGGATCAGCGATTTCCGTTTCCCAGAGCACTTTGCCGGATTTTGCGTCCAGTGCAACGAGCTTGGCATCCAACGTGCCCATGAACAGTTTGCCATCCAACGCAGCGACGCCGCGGTTATTTGGGCCGCAACAGAACGTCGTCACCGCACCCATTTTATGTTTGTAGTGCCAGAACTCTTCGCCGGTAACTGCGTCAATTGCATAGACGTGGTTATAGGAGGTTGTCAGGAACATCACACCATTGACGATCAGCGGCGCGGTTTCCATCGACTCCAATACGGCGGTCTGGAACACGAAGGCGGGTTTGAGTTTGCCGACGTTGCCAGTGTGAATTTGCGAAGCCGGGTAATAACGAGTTTGTGCGTAGTTGCCGTTCGGGTGCAGCCAATGCTTGCCATCGCCTTCGGATGCGCTGAGCATCGCTTGGGTGACGGGCACCAGGGCGCTCGACATGGGCTTCGACGCGGTTACGGCGCCACCTTGAATTTCTTCGGCCGCGAAAGCGGCGGAAGAAATCAAGAGGCTGGCGGCAAGTCCGAGAGCCAGTTTTGATTTAATAAATTCCATGTTACCTCCAGAATGTTTTCAAATAATTATTTAACGTTATTCACCACTTGGGGCGGCGAAAGGCCGGAGCCTTCGATACAATAGCGCGGCGCTATTATTACATAAATTTTCTTAGATAAGGTTTTCAAAAATGTTGCTTCGCATCGTGAAATTCGTTGCTCTGTTTTTGCTGCCGAGCCTGTTGGCTGGCGCGCAAGAAACCGTTCAATCCATGAATATCAACGCCCAGCTAGTTTCCGCCGCGAAACGCAACCAACTGGATTTGTTGACGCGGGCACTGAACGCAGGCGCGTCGCCAAACTCACGCAATCGGGCCGGTGACACGGCGTTAAACCTGGCGGCGCGCAACGGCAATGTTGAGATGGTGCAACTGTTACTGCGCGCTGGCGGCGAGGTGAATAAGGCGAATTTGGAGAAAGTGACGCCGCTGATGAGCGCGGCATTTCAAGGCCATGGGGCCGTCGTCACGCTACTGCTGGAAAGCGGCGCTGATGTTGCCGCTCAGGATCAGTCACGCAAGACGGCCATGGTCTTGGCGGCGGGCAATGGGCACGCGCAGGCGGTGAAGGCCTTGTTGCAATGGGGTGTCGATGCCGACGCCCGCTACCAGAATGACCTGACGGCCCTAATGTGGGCGGCGGGAAACGGCGATGTCGCAACGGCGAAAGTGCTGCTGGACGCGAAGGCCGATCCAAATCTGATGGACAATCGTGGCAAGACCGCGCTGGCTATTGCGCGCGCGTTTCGGCACAAGAAAATCGTCACCTTGCTGGAGGCGGCCGACGGCCGCGAATAATTACGGCAGCATGCGCTGAAACACGCCATTTTTTTCGATCATAAGATGTTTCAACGCGGCAATGACATGAATCGCGATCACCACCATCAGGATTTCCGCTGTGATTTCATGCAACTCAAACCAAAATTCCCGAGCGTCTTTATCGTCGCTACCCGTGATCACCTGCATCCCCCAGGCTTTGACGCCGTATTTGCTATAGGACGACATGATCATGCCGGTAACGGGCATGAACACCATGCATAAATAGAGCATCCAGTGACTAACCGTTGAGGCGATAACTTGCCATTTCGGAATGAGGCGATCAAGGGTCGGCGGTCGGTGCGATAGGCGCCACCAGATTCGCAACAAGATAAATAATGCGAGCGTGACGCCAATCGACTTATGCAAGTTGAAATAGAACGCGCGGCCGGCGGTTTCTTTAGGAATATCAACCATGTATAGCCCGAGTGCGAGCTGTCCCAAAATCGCGATGCCGATCAACCAGTGCAGCCAAATTGCCATCGACGTATATTTTTGTAGTGTTAAGCGATTCATTGTTGGCCTCTCCAAACCGTTGAGAATAATACGAAGTTTAACCGATTCACGGGGCGTCCATGGGATTTATGCAAGCAAAAGAGGGTCATCGGCGCGGCTTCTGGTGGGTTGACCGCTAACAGCGTGGTCGGGTAATCGAACTGTGCTATGATTTACTATTTAGTTCGCTCGACGTAAACAACTTTCTGCCATTCTTTATATTTTAAATTGGGTATTGATTGATGGGATCCATGCGTGAAGTAACAACAAAGCAATTTGCGCCGTATGTCGAAAAGAAGGGTGAGGCATACATGAGCAAGCGTCAGCTTGGTCATTTCCGCAAGCTGCTGGATGAATGGAAAGCCGATTTAGGCCACGATATCGATCGCACCGTGCATACGATGCAAGACGAAGCAACGATCTTCGCCGATCCGAATGATCGAGCGACGCAAGAATCCGACATGGCGCTGGAGTTGCGTAACCGCGACCGCGAGCGCAAGCTGATCAAGAAGATCGACGAGATGGTCGCTAAAATCGATGCCGGCGAATATGGGTACTGCGATAGTTGCGGCATTGAAATTGGATTAAAACGCCTGTTGGCGCGGCCAACCGCGACAAAATGCATCGATTGCAAAACCTTGGAAGAAATTCGTGAGAGGCAAGTGGCGAAGTAGTTCGTATCTGAACTAAGCCCACAATTGCGATGGTCGTCTATGACTTAGTGTGCGAGAACGACCATCCTTTCGAGGGATGGTTTGATTCGCTCGAGGGCTTTGAAATACAGCAGGCCAAAAGCCACGTGTCTTGTCCGCTGTGTGCGTCGACTACTGTCTTGCGTCGCCCGGCGGCGCCGCGACTGAATATCACCAAACATTCCGCGCCAGCGCGTAGTGCCGTGGCGATGTCCGCCACCCTGTCGCCGGAAGCCATGTGGCGTAAAATGATGGCGTATCTGCGCACTCACACGGAAGACGTCGGGACCGAGTTTCCCGAAGAAGCGCGCAAGATGCATTACGGCGAATCGGAAGCGCGCAGTATTCGCGGCAGCGCGTCCGCGCAAGAGGTCGCGGAGCTGAGCGACGAAGGTATTGATGTGTTGCCGCTACCGCATTTCCCCATCCTTCCCGACAAACTTCAGTAGAAAGCGCTGATTTATTACGATTTCGTCGCGATACGGCGTTGCTCGCAAAAAATGTCTCCTTACATATCAACCCTATGCTGCGTCGACATTTTTCACTCGCGCCTTGTCTCGCCTAGAACTCGAAATAAATCAGAGCTTTCATAAGCTTACTTCAGTCGGTTAATCTCGCGCTGAGCTTCGATCAACGACGGCACCATCTTATCGCCGTAGCCGAGCGCGACCGCATGCTTTAGCGATTGTTGTAATGCCGCCGCGATCGGGCCGATGAGCCCAAGGCTGTCGAGCATGCGGTTGTAATAAGTGACATCTTTCGATGCATTTACGATGGCGAATTTCATGCGTTCGTAATCACCTTCCGCCGCACCGCCGGCAATCAATTGAAATAACCCCGAATTTGCCGCGCCCTTGCTCACCAGTTCAACCAATTTTTTCGGATCGATGCCGACCTTGCCCATGGCGCTGAACATTTCCGCGATCAATACGCCTTGGCCGATGGCGAAAAAATTATTGATGAGCTTGATTTGATGGCCGCTGACCGGGCCGCCGATATGAAAGATATTCTCGCAAAACGCTTCGAGAATCGGCCGGATCGTTTTCAATACTTTTACTTCGGCGCCGACCAACGTATTCAAGCGGCCCTGTTCCGCTTCGATTGGCGTGCGCGTCAGCGGCGCGTCAACGAAGGTCACGCCGAGCTTTTTTAGATCGGCAAATATTTTCGTGCTGGAGGGCGGCTCGCTGGTGGAGCAATCGATCACCGTCAGCCCCTTGCGCGCCGCGGCGCGAATGCCGTCGGCGCGGTAGACCATGTCTTCCACTTGCGGCGTGCCCGTGACGCACAGGATAATCACGTCGGACGCATCGACCAAGGCCTTCACGGTCTTCGCTTCTTTTGCGCCGCGTTTTTTTAAATCGTCCACCGCTGCACGTTTTTTGTGACCCAACACCGCCAATGGAAAACCCTTCTCCACTAAATTCTTTGCCATGCCGTGGCCCATTAAGCCGACACCGATAAAGCCGATTCGTTGTTTCATCATTGATCCTCCAAAAAATTAGTTTTTATTACATGCCTTGAGAGCCGGCACCAATGCGGCTCGCGGCAATGGCACTGCCAGGAGCCAATATCTATGAGGCTCCTGGCGCGGCGCCATTACCAGGTATAACGCACGGTGTAGCGGACGATACCCTCCGCACCTTTGGCCAACTTCACCGGAAAGTACACCGTGTGCGCATCTTGCTTGTCGTAGGCCATCGTGTTTTTGCTGATTTTCCAATTGCTCCAGCGATACAAGCTTTCCTTGGCGGTCACCGTGACCGGCTCTTCTTTATGATTGCGAATCTTGATTTCGATGTCTTCTTCCATCCATTTGGCGTTTGTGTCAACGCGAAAATCCACCTGCCGACGTTCGCCGACCACGTCGAAAGCGCTACCGAGTTTAAGCAATACTTTTTCGTTTTTCGCCGTGTGATCGATGCGATCTTCGCCAATGAATTCTAAACTATTGTCCGTCGTATCGAGTTTGCTGACGCGAACGCGTCCTCCGGGCAGGGGCATGCCCATTTTGTTTTCTTTCGTGTTCTTGAAGGAAATGAACACGTCGACTTTTTTATTCGACTCCACGCCGAAATTGCGCTCGACCATCGGGTTGCCGTAGTTGTAATAGGACGCGGCCTGGCCGACATACAACAAGGTTTTTTCACACGGCACGCCACGCGCCGCGGGGAATAGCTCGATCTGCTTGGTGGAATTATCCGGCAGCGTAGTGGGGTAACCCAGGGTGTAGAGGTGATATTCGAAGAATGATTTTTCTTCGAATGCGGGTCGGGCTTCCGCCATGTCCATCGCCGCCGCGCGGCCTTTCATCATCATGCGTGGCGATGGGGCGGGTGACGCACGTTGCACATCGCCGGCGATGAGTTTTAATTTCGCGTCCTGGTAACTGCCGCCCGATTGATTGAGGATGCTGACCCATGCGCCCGCGTCGAGCTTGCAGGCATTGGCGTCCTTGCCCTCCGAGTAAGTAAAGTTGTAATCAGCCCACCAGGTGATGCCCGTGGTTTGGTAGGCGACTCGCGTGCGATGCAGGCCGGGTTTGCCGGTCGCAACATCCCACACCAAGGTCGGCTTGGTGATCAAGCCGCCAGGCAGCTTCGGTAGTTTAATGCCGGAGTAGCCGTTAACGATTCGCACACTGCCGTCCTCTTTGCGCAGGATCAAGTTGCCGGCCGTACTGGTCAGCACGCCGTCGATGAGTTCCGTCTTGTCGCCGCGCTGCTGCTCGACGCTGATTTCGTTGTCGATATATTTTTGCAACAGTTTCTCGGTGCTGACCAGATCGAATTGGTAGTTCTGCTCGATCACGCGCGTCCCTTCGGGATCTGTCAGTGAGGTAAAAGACACGGTGGTGGGATCGATGAGCGCCGCGACATCGGTAAAGCGAATGAGAGTGCGGCCCTTATCGAGATTGACGTTGCGTTCTTGGCGGATCAGTGCGTAGCCCGGCACGCCTTGGCCCGTGCCGCCGTCGCGGTAGGTTTCCGGCGCGATGGCGCCCGCCTGCGCCGAGCTATAGATGGTCAGCGCGGTGCTGCTATTTTCCTGCGCTAGCAACTGCGTCGGAATAAGTATGAACAGGCTTGGGCAAAGGGCAGCTAATACATTGTTTTTCATCGCAACGATTCCTTTTGAAAGTGTCGGTCGGGCACCGGTATTAACGGTTGGCGCGTGATTTTGGGTCAAAGAGGATTGCATTGCTGGGTCGAACGGTTCGATAATAAGAGTGTACTCGATTTGGTGATTTCTCTCTTTGAGGTTTGGTTTAGGCAAGAAAGGTGGACACTATGGAACGAACCCATCCATCTCGCTGGGTAAGTGACCGCGAGGCAAGTACGTTGCTACAGGGATTCATGCCGAACAAAACGGCGCTTGCGTGGCTCGAAAATGATCGCAAAATTGATCCCGTTATACCCTTCTCCTTGTCCGATGGTGAAGTGCGTTACCGGTCGGTTGATCTTGAGCAGTTCGTGTTGTGTTACTTGGCGCCGGGCGCCAAGATCGATTTTTCTGAGCAACGCGCACGATCCGAGCGACGTCGCGCCACGGATCGACGCCGGAATCCCGACGTTCGCCTAGCGCCTGTCGCCGAGCGGCGTCATGGACTCGCGCCTGATCGGCGCGAAAAAATTGCGTTCGATCGCCGGTCGGCGTCGATGCAGCCTAAGATAAAACCGGCGCCACGATGATCATCGTAAAAAGGCGTCGGGTACTGAGATGGGCGGCCGGTCTGGCTGGCGTGAGCCTGCTGGCGCCGATCTCCCATGCGGCCGACGCAGCGCCGACCCCCAGCCAGCACCGTGGGCCGTTCTATCCGCGCCAGTTTCCGACGGACAAGGATTTTGACTTAACCCTGGTCGCGGGGCGCGACGGTGTGGCGTTTGGTGAAATTGTCACGGTCTCTGGGCGCGTGAGCGATGTGGCTGGGCAAAGCCTGGGTGGGGTCATGATTGAGATTTGGCAGGTCAACGGTCACGGCCGCTACCACCACGACGGCGATACCGCCGAAAAACCGATCGATCCGAATTTTCAGGGCTACGGCGCAGTGCTATCCGACGCCCAGGGGCGATATCGTTTTCGCACTGTGAAACCGATCGCCTACCCAGGGCGCGCGCCACATATTCACTTCGCGCTGACGCCAAAAGCCGGACGGCCTCTGGTGACGCAAATGTACATTGCGGGCGCGCCCGAGAACGCCGACGATTTTTTGCTCAACGGTATACGCGACAAAGCGCGTCGCGATCTTTTAGTCGTGACGCTGGAAAAATCCGGCGCCGAGCTTCAAGGAAATTTCGATATTGTTTTACCCAAACTAAGCTAATCGTTCAATTTCTTTCGCGCGCGATCCAAACTGGATTGGCGCAGTTGTGGTCAACATGCCGAATAACAACAAACCGCTCGACATCCTACTTTATGGTGTTTTGGTCTACGATCTGCTCGAGACATTGCAGCGAAAACTCACCACGCCCGTTGTGATCACGCGTCTGAAGGAAAATGTTTCGCCCGAGGTCTTGGCTGAGAATATGTCGCGCGCCGATGTTGTCATTGCACTGAAGTATTCGAACATGCCGTCGGCGCCGAATCTGCACCTGTTGCAGATACCGGGGGCGGGCCTAGATCAGATCAATTTCGCCGAAGTGCCGCCGCAGGCCGCGGTCTGTAACGCTTACGGCCATGCTGTCGCCGGCGGTGAATACGTTGTGATGGCCATGCTCGCGTGGTGCCATGAATTCGTCGCCGCGCACCAGTCGATGCAGGCCGGCAGTTGGCGCATGAGCGGGCGTACCGGTGCGCCGCTGCACGAGGAGTTATACGGCAAGACCGTCGGTATCCTAGGCCTGGGCCCGATCGGCCTAGCCGCCGCGCGTCTGGCCAAGGCATTTGGTACGACAGTGCTG
>JANMJR010000491.1:0-7907 GCA_031371465.1 Pseudomonadota bacterium | reverse complement strand
CGCCGAACGGTATTCGAACTGCGTAAGGCGCGCGAACGCGGGCACATTTTGGAAGGCCTGGCCGTCGCGCTGTCGAATGTTGACGAAATTATTGCCTTAATCAAAGCATCGGAAACGCCAGCGATTGCCAAAGAAAAGTTGATGGGCAAGGTGTGGCGTTCCAAGTTGGTGGAAGAAATGTTGGGCCGTACCTCTACTGACAGTTCCCGCCCCGACGGGTTAGGCGTCGAGTTTGGTTTGCAGCAGGAAAATCAAACTAGTGGTTATCGCCTTTCTGAAGTTCAGGCGCAACGCATTTTGGAAATGCAGTTGCAACGCCTAACCAACCTGGAGCAGGACAAGATTGTTCAAGAATATCGCGACGTAATGGATCAAATCGTCGATCTGCTCGATATCCTTGGCAGTCCGGCGCGGATTACGACGATCATCGGCGATGAGTTGGCCGATGTGAAGAAGCAATTCGGCGACAAACGCCGCACGGAAGTCATCGCCAACGGCCAAGAAATGAGTATCCAAGACTTGATCACGCCGGAAGATGTCGTGGTTACGTTGTCTCACGGCGGTTACATCAAAGCGCAGCCGCTGGTGGACTATCGCGCGCAAATTCGCGGTGGACGTGGCAAGCAGGCGACCGCGACAAAAGAAGATGATTTTATCGAAAATCTTTTCATCGCCAATACTCACGACACGATCCTGGCGTTTTCCAATCGCGGACGAGCCTATTGGCTTAAGGTGTACGAGGTGCCCCAAGGCAGTCGCACCAGTCGCGGTAAACCCATAGTAAATCTGATGCAAATCGAAGAGCACGAAAAGATCAATGCGGTCTTATCGGTCAAAGAATTCGATGAAAATCATTTTGTCTTTATGGCGACCCAATTCGGGACTGTGAAGAAAACGCCGCTGGTGGATTTTTCCAATCCGCGCAAGGCCGGTATCATCGCCGTGGACTTGGATGAGGGCGATCGCTTAATCGGCGTCGCAATCACAGACGGCAAGCATGACGTGATGATGTTCTCCGACGAGGGCAAAGCGGTGCGTTTCGATGAAAACGATGTGCGACCCATGGGTCGCAACGCCCGTGGCGTGCGTGGCATGAGGCTGACCAAAGAAGGCAAGGTCATTGCGCTTTTAGTGGCGGAGAACGAGCAACAGTCGGTATTGACGGCCACCGAAAAAGGTTATGGCAAGCGCACCTCAATTGCCGAATACACCCGCCATGGACGTGGCGCCCAGGGCATGATTGCGATTCAGACCAGCACGCGCAACGGCAAAGTCGTTGCCGCGACCTTGGTCACCGAGGACGACGAAATCATGCTGATTACCGGCGCCGGCGTGTTGGTGCGCACCAAGGTCAAGGGCATTCGCGAGATGGGGCGTTCGACACAGGGCGTGACCCTGATCGGATTGGATGATGGCGACACCCTGGTCAGCGTATCGAGAGTTGCGGAATCGGAGGAAGAAGCAGAGTGAGTCGGATATTCAACTTTAGTGCGGGCCCGGCGGTACTGCCCGAAGCGGTGCTGAAACAAGCGCAAGCGGAAATGCTCGACTGGCATGGTAGCGGCATGTCGGTGATGGAGATGAGCCACCGCGGGCAGGAATACCTGGCAATTCATGCGGAGGCGGAAAAAGATTTGCGCGAATTGCTAGCGGTTCCGGCCAATTACAAAGTGCTATTCCTGCAAGGCGGGGCGACGCTGCAGTTCGCCGCGATCCCGATGAATTTATTGCGTGGAAAAACGTCTGTGGATTATCTCAACACCGGCGAGTGGGCAAAGAAGGCGATCAAAGAAGCCAAAATCTATTGCAAAGTGAATATCGCCGCCTCGGGCGAGGACAAGAATTTCAGTTACATTCCGCCGCAATCGGCGTGGCAGCTTTCCAAGGATGCCGCCTACGTTCACATTTGCACCAACGAAACCATCGGTGGCGTGGAATTTAACTGGATCCCCGACACCGGCGATGTGCCGCTAGTGGCGGACATGTCGTCGCATATCTTATCGCGACCGGTGGATGTGAGTCGCTACGGTTTGATCTACGCGGGTGCGCAAAAGAACATCGGACCCGCTGGATTGGCTATTGTTATCGTTCGCGAAGATTTGCTTGGCCAGACCTTGCCCGGTACGCCGATGATGTTGGACTATAAAGTCCAAGCGGAAAACGATTCGATGCTCAACACGCCGCCAACCTATAGCGTCTACATCGCTGGTTTGACATTCCAATGGCTTAAGCGCTTTGGCGGTCTCGCGGCGATGGAAAAACATAACGTCGCCAAAGCGAAATTGATTTACGATGTCATCGACGGTGGCGATTTTTACCGCTCGCCGGTGGCGAAATCCGACCGCTCACGCATGAACGTCCCGTTTACCTTGCGCGATGAAAGTTTAGACGGCGTTTTCTTGAAGGAAGCCAAGCAAAACGCCTTGATTCAATTGAAAGGTCACCGATCGGTGGGCGGTATGCGCGCATCGATTTACAACGCCATGCCATTGGCGGGCGTAACGACCTTGGTCGATTTCATGCGCGACTTCGCCACCAAGCACGGCTGATTTTTGCTGCCGATACCGGTATCATGACGGCCTGTCCTAACATCACAATCCTGGAAGTAAATGTCGCAATTCAGTATCCAAACACTTAACAACATTTCCAATGTCGGTTTGAAACGGCTACCCGAGAAGCGTTACGCGGTGGCAAGCGCCGCCGCGGCGCCGGATGCGATTTTAGTGCGCTCGCAAAAGATGCACGATTTGCCGATAGCCGAAAGTGTCCGTGCTATCGGGCGTGCCGGCGCCGGCACCGATAAAATTCCCGTTGCGAAATTAACGGCGCGTGGTGTGCCGGTGTTCAATGCGCCCGGCGCCAATGCCAATGCGGTAAACGAGTTGGTGCTGAGTGCTTTGTTGTTGGCGAGCCGAAATCTCATACCCGCGTTGAGCTTCGTCCGCGAAATGCCCGAAGCCGACGATAAAACCTTGCATGCGTTAATGGAAGAAAAGAAAAAACTCTTCGCCGGTAACGAATTGCCGAACCATACGTTGGGCATTGTCGGCCTGGGCGCAATCGGCTCACTGGTAGCGGAGACCGCCATCAAACTCGGCATGAAAGTCATTGGTTACGATCCCGAGATTACCGTGGAAGGCGCTTGGCGTTTGCCGTCACAGGTCAAAAAAGCCGAAAGCGTGGAAGAGGTGGTCAAGGCAGCGGATTTCATCAGCTTGCACATACCCTTGCTGGATAAGACGCGCCATCTTATCAATGCGGAGCGCATTAGCCTGATGCGCAACCACAGCGTTTTGCTTAATTTCGCGCGCGATGGATTGATTGACGATGACGCCGTGCTGGCGGGAATCCAATCGCACAAAATCAAGTATTACATTTCCGATTTTCCGTCCGCAAAGTTGCGCGGCAATGCGCATGTAATAGCGTTTCCGCATCTGGGCGCCTCCACGGCGGAAGCCGAAGAGAATTGCGCCGTGATGGTGGTCGATCAGATCAAGGACTTTCTCGAGCACGGCAATATCCGCAATTCGGTCAACTTTCCCAATGCACAGATGGCGCGCGAATCCCCGTTCAGGTTGGGCATCGCCCATGCCAATGTGCCGAATATGTTGGCGCAAATATCCAGCAGCCTGGGCGAATCGAATTTGAATATCCACAATATGCTGAATAAGTCCAAAGGCGAAGTCGCCTATACGTTGGTGGACGTGGATAGCGCGATTTCGTCTGGCGTGGTCGGCAAAATTTCCAGTATCAAAGGCATCCTGTCGGTGCGCGCTATTCCGTTGGAGGCGGCCTAGCTATGTCGGAGGAGCTCAACAAATTGCGCGTCAGCATCGATGAAATCGATGCGCAAATGCTCAAGCTCCTTAACCAGCGCGCCGAAGTGGCGCAGCGCATCGGTCACCTGAAGTCGGGCGTTGCCTACAAGCCGGAACGTGAAGCGGAAGTGTTGCGTCGCGTGATGGAGAAAAATCCGGGGCCACTTTCCGACGCTACGGCCGCCTTTCTGTTTCGCGAAATCATGTCCGCCTGTTTGGCGCTGGAAAAGCCGGTGCAGGTCGCCCATCTTGGACCGCCCGGCACGTTTTCCGAGGCCGCGGCGATTAAACATTTCGGCCATGCCGCCGAGGTGGTGCCCTGTGCCTCCTTTGACGACGTAATTCGCCGTGCCGAGTCGGGTTCGGTTGGGTTCGCGGTGGTACCGGTGGAGAATTCCACCGAAGGCGCCATTGGCAAATCCTTGGATCTCATGTTGCAGACACCGCTGCACGTTTGCGGCGAGGTGATGCTGCGTATCCATCATCATCTTCTGGCGCGTTCTGCGACCGTTGATTTTATGAGCATCAAGCGCGTGTATTCCCATCCGCAATCGCTGGGGCAATGCCATCTATGGCTGGCTGCGAACCTTCCCCATGCCGAGCCGGTGCCGGCATCGAGCAATGCCGAAGCCGCGCGCTTGGCGCAAATTGAGCCCGATACCGCCGCCATTGCCGGTGAAGCTGCCGCAGGGCGCTATGGGCTTGCGCGTGTGGCGCAAAATATCGAAGATGAACCGTCAAACACTACGCGTTTTCTGGTGCTGGGGAACTTGCAGGCCGAGGCGACCGGAAAAGACAAGACCTCGCTCGCCATGTCGGCAAGGAATCAACCCGGCGCAATTCACGAATTGCTTGCGCCGCTGGCGGCCCACGGCGTTTCCATGACGCGGCTGGAATCGCGGCCGTCACGCACGGCGAATTGGGAATATTATTTCTTCGTCGATATCGAAGGCCACCGCAACGATCCGCCGGTAGCCCAGGCGCTACGCGAGATCGAGGCCAAGGCATTGCATTTGAAGGTCATGGGTTCCTATCCCATGGCCGCGTTCTAGGAAAAAACCATGATCGCCGCCTGCGATCTTGCGCCCGACCATATCAAGGCAATCGCCGCCTATCAGCCCGGCAAACCCACGTCCGAGTTGGCGCGCGAACTCAATCTTGATGAGGCGAGCATTATCAAGCTCGCGTCGAATGAAAATCCCCTAGGAGCAAACCCCGTCGCCATTGCGGCGATCCAGAACGTTCTAAGCGGTATCGCGCAATATCCCGACGGCAGCGGCTACGAATTCAAGTCTGCACTGATGAAAAAATATGCCGTGGCGCGGGAGCAGATCGTGCTCGGAAATGGCTCGAACGATGTGCTGGAATTAGCCGGGCGCGCGTTCTTGACCGCACAAGATTCTGCGGTGTTCTCGCAACATGCGTTTGCCGTGTATCCCCTCACCGTACAGGCCATCGGCGCGAAGGCGATCGAGGCGCCCGCGCTGAACTACGGCCACGATTTGCCCGCGATGGCGCGCGCCGTTCGGGACGATACGCGGGTGGTATTCGTTGCTAATCCGAACAACCCGACCGGCACGTTTGCGTCTGCTGATAATCTCATCGCGCTAATTAAAGCCATTCCCGAGCGCGTGATCATTGTGCTCGACGAAGCCTATACCGAGTATCTTCCGGCCCAGCAGAAATTCGATACCACGGTTTGGTTAAAGCAATTTCCCAATCTGGTTATTACGCGGACGCTATCGAAGGCCTATGGTCTAGCCGGTTTGCGCGTCGGGTTTGCCCTGGCCCATCCCGACGTGGCGGACCTGATGAATCGGGTGCGCCAGCCGTTTAATGTCAACAGTCTGGCGCTGGCTGCAGCGACGGCGGCGCTCGATGACGACGCATTTTTGGCGAAAAGCGCGGAAGTCAATCGCCAAGGTTTATTGCAACTTGCCGCCGGCTTTGAGCGGCTTGGCCTGAGCTACATTCCTTCTTACGGAAATTTCATCTGTGTCGATGTCGGTGACGCCTCGGCCATGTTCCAATTCTTGTTGCGCCAGGGCGTGATTGTGCGCCCGGTCGCCGGCTATGGAATGCCGCGGCATTTGCGCATCAGCATCGGCCTTGCCGAGCAGAACGAACGCTGCCTCAGCGCGTTGGCGGCGGGCATCAAACAGTTGTCGGCCAACGCGTAGTTCGCTTCCGAATCCCAATTTTTCGTGGCTACGTTTTCGATCAATAAGCTCGTCGTTTTCGGTGTCGGATTGATCGGTGGTTCGTTTGCGCTGGCGCTGCGCCAAGCGGGCGCCGTCGGACGCATCGTCGGTGTCGGACGCAGCGCGAAAAATCTCGATCAAGCGTTACGACTCGGTATCATCGACGAAGCGAGCACTGATCCCATTTCCGCTGTGCAAGATGCGGATTACGTATTCTTAGCCACACCGGTTGGCCAGATGGAAACGTTACTCAAGGCAATCGGCCCACATCTATCGGCGAATGTCGTCATCACCGATGGCGGTAGCACCAAACAAGATGTCGCGGGCTATGCGCGAAGCGGGTTGGGCGATAAATTTCCGCGCTTTGTGCCGGGTCATCCGATTGCCGGTACGGAAAAGAGCGGCGCCACTGCCGCCGATGCAACGCTGTACCACCAACGCAAAGTAATATTAACCCCGGAATTAGAAACCGACCCGGCTGCGATCGAGGCAGTGCGCGGCGCTTGGCGCATATGCTTTGCAGACGTCCATCTGATGCGACCCGCAGAGCATGATGCCTTGTGCGCCGCTATCAGTCATCTTCCCCATTTATTGGCTTTTGCGCTGGTGGAGTGGATCGCCAACAAACCCAATCGCGAAGCGTTGTTTCAATTTGCCGCCGGCGGCTTCCGCGATTTCACCCGCATTGCCTCGAGTTCGCCCGAGATGTGGCGTGATATCTGCTTAGCCAATCGCGCGGCATTGCTCACGGAACTGGCCGATTATCGGCGCGAGTTGGCGTCGTTACAGGATTGTTTGGAACATGCCGACGCGGCGCGACTGGAATCCTTATTCAGCCGCGCCCGTGACACGCGCGACGATTGGTTGGCGCGCACCCAGTCGGCCACGGGGAACGAATAACGGTGGAGTATCTCGATTTAGCACCGGTTCGCACAGCCCAGGGCGTCGTTCGGTTGCCGGGCTCGAAAAGCATATCCAATCGGACGTTGCTGCTCGCCGCGTTGGCGCAGGGCGAAACGCTCATTCACGATTTGCTGATTTCCGACGATGTCGAGCGCATGCTTGATGCGCTCACGACGCTCGGCGTAACCTGGCGCCGCGACGAACATGTCTATCGCATCAACGGCGTAAATGGTCCGTTCCCGAACAAGCGTGCCGATCTTTTTCTCGGCAACGCCGGGACCGCGTTTCGTCCGCTGACGGCGGCGTTAGCGCTGTGCGGCGGGCACTATCGCGTGTCCGGCGTGCCGCGCATGCACGAGCGGCCGATTGGGGATTTGGTCGATGCGCTGCGCCAGATCGGCGCGGTCATCGCCTATGTGCAGAACGCGGGTTTCCCACCGCTGGAAATTTCGCCCGCGTCGGTCGTGGAAAATAATGTGGTGAGGGTGCGCGGTGATGTATCGAGCCAATTTCTGACCGGATTGCTCATGGCGCTGCCGTTGACGGGGCGGGCGATGACAATCGAGGTCATCGGCGAGTTGATTTCAAAACCCTATGTCGAAATCACCTTGAAGTTGATGGCGCGGTTTGGCGTGCAAGTCGTGCGCGATGGCTGGCGTGGTTTTAGCCTGGCGGCGCAATCGAGCTACGTAAGCCCCGGCGCGATTCACGTCGAAGGCGATGCCTCGTCGGCATCGTATTTTCTCGCCGCGGGGGCCATTGCCCAAGGGCCGGTGCGGGTCGAAGGTGTCGGCCAAGCCAGCATCCAAGGCGATGTGCGTTTTGTCGAGGCATTGCAGCAACTCGGTGCGAACGTTGCAATAGGAGATAACTGGATCGAGGTTGCCGCGCCGGAAGGTGGCAAGTTGCGCGCATTCGATCTGGATTTGAACCACATTCCCGATGCCGCCATGACTTTGGCGATCGCCGCACTGTTTACCGACGG
>JANMJR010000438.1:0-2840 GCA_031371465.1 Pseudomonadota bacterium | reverse complement strand
CGCCTCACGATACTTTGCGCCGGTTTTCTCGGCGACATCCGCCGGCAATTCCGGCGCCGGCGGTTGCTTGTTCCACTTGATCGATTCCAACCAGTTACGCACGAATTGCTTATCGAAGCTTTCCGGGCTATCGCCGATTTTGTAGCTCTCTTGCGGCCAGAATCGTGATGAGTCCGGGGTCAAGGCTTCGTCGATCAAAAACAATTTTCCATTGTCGTCCAAGCCGAACTCAAACTTGGTGTCAGCGATGATGATGCCCCGCGTCAACGCGTACTTACTCGCTTCGCGATACAACGCGATCGCCGTGTCGCGCACTTGTGCCGCGCGCTCCGGGCCGATTAGTCTTTCGGTTTCGGCGAAGGAAATATTTTCGTCGTGGGCGCCGGTTTCCGCTTTAGTCGAGGGCGTGAAAATCGGTTCCGGGAGTTGTTGCGCGCGCTGTAACCCCGCTGGTAGCGCGATTCCGCAAATGCTTTGCTTCTCCTGATATTCCTTCCAGCCGCCACCCTCGACATAGCCACGCACCACGGCTTCCACTGGCAATGCCTTGAAACGCCGCACCACGACTGCCCGCCCGGCTACCTGTGCTCGTTCATCGGTCTGCACAACGCTTTCCGGCGGGGCGCCGGTCAAATGATTCGCTACGATGTGCTGCAGCTTGGCGAACCAAAAGTTTGCTAATTGGGTTAATACTTCGCCCTTGCCGGGAATTGGCGTGGGCATCACCACATCGAATGCGGAAAGTCGATCAGTGGTGACGATCAACAACCGATCATCACCGACAGCGTAAATGTCGCGCACCTTGCCGCGCGCAATTAGCGGCAAACTTTTGATAGTGGATTCAAACATGGCGGGCATAGATCGATTATTTGTAGCGTGCGTTTACGCACCGTTTAATGGAACGGTGCATAAATGCACCCTACACATCATTCCTTGACATAGGGTTTCTTCGAATCGCCGTCCTGCTCATAGGGAAACTTCACGTGGCCATAGCGCACCGCGAGTACCGCCAGTGTAAGCAACAGGATCGAGCCCGATACGGCGAGCATACGCCATTCGGTAATCTCTTTGGCATCCAGAATTAAATAGCGCGCCAGCGCGACCATCGCAATGTAAAGCGGAAAGCGCACCGGCAATTGCCCGGACGAAAAGTAATGACCGATCATCGCCAGGACTTCGAGGAACAAGAACATTAACAGCAGATCCGTCAGCGCAACCCGGTTCGCCGCGACCATGATCATCACTTCTTGGTACATTGCCACGGTGGTGGCGAAGCCGATGACCAACAGGCCCAGGAATTCGACTAGGTCGAGGCCGTCGCGGAACAATCCTTGAATACGGGCGAAGAATAGCGAGTTGCGTTGCATGCGGCGAATAGTCCGACTAAAGAACGTACTATAAACAATTTGGGCTGCCGAAGCAGCCCAAAATTCTCGTGCTGGTGCGTTAGGCTAGTGGATAACGGATTTTAATTCGCCCTTGCTGTAGCGCTCCGCCATTTTTTCCAGCGGCACGGCGTTGATCTTGCTCGCTTGCCCGGCGCAGCCGAACTGCTCGTAGCGTTGCCTGCAAATCTGCTTCGCCGCTTCGCGCGCCGGTTTGAGGTAATCGCGCGGATCAAACGCGGATTTTTTCTCGTTCATGAATTTGCGAATCGCCGCGGTCATCGCCAAACGAATATCGGTGTCAATATTGATTTTGCGCACGCCATGTTTGATGCCTTCTTGGATTTCCTCCACCGGCACACCATAGGTTTCTTTCATTTCGCCGCCGTTCGCGCGAATGATGTCGAGCAAATCTTGCGGCACGCTGGAGGACCCGTGCATCACCAAATGGGTATTGGGAATACGCTTGTGGATTTCTTTAATGCGCTCGATGGCGAGAATGTCGCCGGTGGGTTTGCGCGAAAATTTATACGCGCCGTGAGACGTGCCAATCGCAATCGCCAGTGCATCACATTGCGTGAGGTCAACAAATTCCGCCGCTTGATTCGGATCCGTCAATAACATCTCGCGGGTCATGGCGCCGTCCGCGCCGTGGCCGTCTTCCTTGTCGCCCTTCATGGTTTCCAGCGAGCCGAGACAGCCTAATTCACCTTCAACGGTGACGCCAATCGCATGGGCAATTTTTGAGACTTCGCGGGTTACATCGACGTTGTATTCATATTCCGCCACTGTCTTGCCGTCCGCCATTAACGAGCCGTCCATCATTACACTGGAAAATCCGGAGCGGATTGCCGTGAGACACACTGCTGTTGATTGGCCATGGTCTTGATGCATCACGACTGGGATATGCGGATAGGTTTCCACCGCCGCCTCAATCAAGTGACGCAAGAAATTCCCGCCCGCATATTTGCGCGCGCCGGCGGAGGCCTGCATGATCACCGGCGAATTCAACTCATTCGCCGCTTCCATAATGGCCTGGACCTGCTCTAGGTTGTTAACGTTGAACGCCGGTAGGCCGTAGCCATTCTCCGCCGCGTGGTCGAGTAGTTGTCGCATTGATACGAGTGGCATGTTGTGCTCCTTGGTAGTTAGGGTCTAGAGGCTAGGGATTAGGGGCTAGAGTGTTTTGGCTAGTCTCTAGCCCCTTGGCCCTAGTCCCTGCCCTTGGTGTTCACCGATTTTGATTATTTTCATGGTATTGGTTCCGCCGGGCTTGCCGATCGGCTCGCCGATGGTGAGGACGATCAAGTCGCCGTTATTCACTGCTTCGCGCTTTAACAAATCTTCCTGCGCCAAGTTCATGATTTCTTCCGGATCAACCGTTGAATGCTTAAACCGAATCGGATAAACGCCGCGAAACAGTGTTACTTTTCGGCGGGTTTCAATAGACGGCGA
>JANMJR010000118.1:0-5255 GCA_031371465.1 Pseudomonadota bacterium | reverse complement strand
TTACATGCTAACTGCAAATCTTTGGTTGTCGGCGGGCTACAACATTTTTGGATTTAAAGGCGAGGAATTAAGCGGCAGCGATTACACCAATCAAGGGGCATTTTTGCGCATGCGCTTCAAGTTCGACGAAGATCTGTTCGCTGCGAAGAACCCCAAGGTTAACAACACGTTGCCGCGCGACTAAGCCCATGAAGAACGTACACGTCTTTTGCGTCAATTTAATTGCGGTCATGGCGACCCTGCTTTTGGTCGTTGTGACCTCGGCGGGCGCGGTGGCCGCCGAGCAAGCGTCGAGTTCCGGTGAAAACAAAAAGATTAGCGCCGCATGGCGACGCGACGATCCCTTGCGCGGTCAGCAAATGCGGTTAAACGATCAAATCGCCAAAGGTGTTTCGATTAACGCCTACGCCGTTGCTCTGGCGCAAGCTTGGATTGACTATGCCCGGGAATCGCACTTTCGAAAAGATCGTCGCGCCTCGCTTGAGGCTTCAAACGAGGCACAGTCGGTCGTTGAAAAAATTGAGCGTGAGGGCGGCGCGGCGAAAGTTGACGCGCGATTGATCGCTTCATCGGTCAAGTTAAGGGACGATTTATGGCTCAAGGCCGCAACGTTTAAGCGTAGCGAATATTTTAATTGCGCGACTTGGCAAACAGCACGACTGGAATTGGCGCTCGTCGCAGCCGGGCGCGCGAGTAACGATATGGGTTGGCGCGCGGCGCGGACGAGCGTGCGGCGTGCCGAGCGCTTCGCCGATGAAGCGGACGCGAAAATTAAGGCCTGTGGCGAACCCAAGCCGGTTAGCAAGGTAGAAGGCCCGTCAGTCACCAAACCGGTTGGCGGCGAGGTTATCGCTACCCCGCCGCCAGTTGGAACGACGATGGATGTGAAACCGCGTTTGAGCTTGCCCGATCGAGTGCACTTCGCGCGCGATAGCGCCGAATTAAGCGACATAAGTGCTTTGGTATTGGAACAGGTTTCCTATGTAATGCGCGCCCATCCGGCGATCGTGCTCGATCTGCTCGGTTACGCCGATGAACTTTCGGGCCGGGACGATAACGAGAAACTCGCCTTGGCGCGTTCCCAAGCGGTTCGCGACTATTTGGTCGAAACGGGCGTGGGACGCGAGCGCTTGGTCATTCGGCCCGGCGCGATGTTATCGAACGTAGGCGAAGCAGCGCTAGAGCGGGCCAAGGCACGTCGGGTCGAGTTCGTTTCGACGAATAACGAAGGGGTGCCGCTGGAACATCAAGACAAAGACCTTTCGACGGAGGGGTCCTCGGGCTCTTAGAAATTGAACGCAACTGTGACCCATGACAAAAGGCAGTGGCCGACCATCCCGCACCAGCACGGCTCTCCGGCTAGGCTTTGCCCCTCCCCAGTATCCTCGCGGCTCCTGGCAAGGTGTCCTAGCGTGGGGGTGGATACTAACACGACCGTGTGCCATCAAGTTCGGGTGCAAGAATAGTGAATTTTTTTTTATTTTCTCGGAACGCATTCGGTTGGTTGGCTTTGTTCGCCTTTGCCGCTGCCAACGCCGATGATCTGAGCCACGCCCAGATCCTGTTGGAGGGTAATCAGCATCAGCAAGCCTACGAGCACCTTAAGTCCGTCGAAACCGAATTGATCGGCGAACCCAGCTTTGATCGCCTGTTAGCGGAAGCCGCGGCGGGTATCGGCGCGCACGGCGAGGCGACCTTGGCGCTCGAGCGACTACTGCAATTGGCTCCGGCCGCGGTGGATATGCGTGTTGAACTCGCCAAAAATTACGCGGCGCTCGGAAATCATCAGCAAGCGAAGTTTCAACTCGATAGGGCGATACGGGGCACCTCGAACGTTGGGCTATTGCAGCAAGCGCGTACCGAACTGGCCATCGTTGAAGAGAAACTAGCAAAGCGGCGTAAGCGACCGGTGTTCGATCCAAGTTTTGCGTCAAGTATTGAAGTGACACAATTGCCGAAGGATATCCAGGTTCAACAATCTTCCAACCGCGCAACGCCTACCGCGTCCCTGACGGCGCCGATTGCGCAAGCACAGGCGCTGTTGCGCAATGGCCAGGCCTTGGCCGCGTATGAAGCCCTCATGAAAATAGAACATGAAGGCGCTGGCGATGTCGAATTCGATTACTTGCTTGGCGTCGCCGCGCTTGATGCCAGCAAGCCCGACAAGGCGACCCTCGCACTCGAACGGGTAATTGCAGCGGATCCGAACTTTGCCGGTGCTCGCATTGATATGGGCCGCGCGTTCATGGCGCTAGGAGATACAACCGGCGCCGAGGCCGAATTTGCCGCCGTATTGGCGTTGAATCCGCCCAATGCCGTGCGAACTAGAGTGGAAGGGTTCGTCGCGGAGATGGCGCAGCGATCGTTAGTTCCGAAAACTAAATGGTCCGGATTTTTTGGCATAACGATCGGGCGGGATACGAACGTAAACAACGCGCCTGGCAATGCGGAACAGTTCATCGCCGGTTTTCTTGGCACAGTTGTACTCGATCCCGATAGCGTTGAGACACCGAGCAACTTTACGCTACTCACAGGTCGTATTCAGGTAGGCCATCGAATTAACAACCGAATCGGCATCTATGCTGGGCTGGATCTAAACTTACGCCGAAATTTTCAGAACCCACAATTCGATAGCTCCGGCGGCGACTTACGGGTCGGCAGCACCTATACGTTATCGGATCATGAGTTCGAGTTTTCTCTCGGTGTCGGTAAGACCTATCTTGACCCCCGGGCTAGCCGAAGTAATTCGATTCTTGGGCATCCCCTCTATCGCAATCTCGTCGGCGGGACGGTGCAATGGCGATTCAATATCAATGAGCAAAATCAATTTCAAACGATCGTTCAGTACAACCGGTTGCGTTATCCCAATGAGGTGATGAGTGCGTTCGATTCTAACCAAACCCTATTAGGCGTGAATTGGTTCCGCTCTTTTGGCGCAAACAATCAAGTGTTGGCGTTCTTCGGTGTCTACGGGGGAAGGGAATCGGATATTCAGGGAAATCCGTCCGGAGAAAAGGATTTCCATGGTGCGCGCCTCGGCGGGCAATATGGTTTAACGACGAATTTGGCGGTATTCGCGGCGATCAACCTGATGGCCGCTGACTATCAGCGCTTTCAAGCGATTCACCAGAAAATTCGGGACGACAAACGCTACGACTTGAGTCTGGGGATGAGCTATTTACTGTGGGAAGGCTGGTTGTTGCGGCCAAACGTGAGCCTGACCCGGCAGACTTCAAATATAGCGTTGTACGAGTTTGATCGGAAGGAATTTTCTGTAACTATGCAGCGCGATTGGCGTTAATAATCCTATGTTTGTTAAACACTGTTACAGATGCGCTTTAGAGCTTTGATTTTAGTACGCTCGCTGCTATTTTTGAATAGCCAAACTGTATTAGTGGTTATACCTTTGAATCGAACCGAATTGGACAACAAGCGATGAAACGTGAGATTACTAAAAAGCAACTCGCACCCCTGTTTGCGGCATTGATCGTGGCGTTGACCCAAAATACCTTTGCTGCCTCGGGCAAATTTCAGTTTGTGAGTGGCGATGTCCGTGTGCAGACTAAAACAGGAGAAATCGTCAGTGTTGTTAAGGGCACGGACGTAAACGAGGGTGACGTGATATTTTCCGGTTCGCCAGCGCTGGCGCAATTGAAAATGGATGATGGTGGCACGCTGGTGGTACGCCCTAATACGCGCTTGACTATCTCAACCTATCGATTCAATGGTATGGAGGACGGTACAGAGCGAGCTACCTATCGCCTAGATCGCGGCAGTGTTCGTGCGATTACAGGACAAATCGGCAAGAAGAACAAACAGAATTATTTGATCCAGACGCCGACTGCGAGCATTGGTGTGCGTGGCACCGATCACGAGCCGGCATTCATACCCAAAAATGACGATGATTATGTGGGGACAAAGCCGGGTACGTACGACAAGGTAAATACCGGCGAAACCTATATCGAAACAAAAGGCGGCTTAGTAATAATCAAACCGAATTCAGTTGGATATGCCGAAGACGAACTTTCCGTGCCGGTGCTATTGCCGTCTACACCGGATCTCTTTAATAAATCAGCTAAGAAGAAAGGTTCCGGCTCGTCCGAGGATTCAGGAGGGGGCGGCGCCGCAGGCGAAACTCAGCGACCCATCCTCGCCAATAACGGTGCCAATCTTAGCGCTGTGGATGTTATTACCCCCAACTCAAACAGCGGCGTCGCAACACTTGCTACGTACTCCGATGCGGCGCAAGGTGGCGGACTAACCGTTCAGCACAAGCGAAATCTAGCATTTGACTCGAATGGCGCCGCACTTGCGGAAAGTGGAGTCAACTCCGCTTTGGGCGTAAATTGGGGCCGTTGGGATACCGGCTTTTTGATCGACGGCAAAGAGCCGTCGGGCAAATTGCATTTTGTGAATGCGTCGAATTTGACCTCGCCAACGCAACTTGCGGCAATGCTGCCGATCACCGCAACATATAATTTTGTCGGCGGCACGCGGCCTACAGATGAGTTGGGGCGTGTTGGCAATCTCACGTCGATATCCGCCAACGTGAATTTCGCTGCGCAGACAGTTACTGACTACACGTTGAAGGCAAACAATTCCGGTCGTACATGGGATGCGAGCGGAAGCGGGACGTTTGGGCAATTTCTTTCCAGCAACAATGGGTTGCGCCTCAACGGTTTGTGCAGCGGTTGTTTAGACAGTTTCGGCAATCCCGTTACGGCCACCGCAAATGGCTTCGCTAAGGGAGCGTTTGTCGGCGCCCAAGCGCAAGGCTTGATCACTACCTACGGTTTACAGTCCAACGAACAGGGCATCAGCGGCGCGGCGATCTTACGGCGTTGATCCAATGAAATCGAGGTCGATCGGCCTCGCAAGTATAAAAATAACGACAAGTTGGTAAGGAAACTCGCTGCTCATGTGTCGACATGAGCAGTTTTTTTTGTGGCCGTCGTTGTTCCCACGATTATTTTGCCATTGACTGTAAGCAATGGGATGGACGCCGCCACCCGAAACGGCGTCAATGTGCCAAAGTGGAGATGTCACTAACCACTTAAACCCAGAGGGGCGTAAGCGTCCCGCGGCGCCACCTATGCGCAGAACGGTTCCGGTGCTAGCCCAACTTTCTCAACTGGAGGTTGTAAGCGGTCGGGAAAGCGCATGAAATCGTGCCCCTCGTCAAAAGGTGTCCACTACATTGGGTTTGTTCTTGTTCTCGATCGATGGGTGTGCGGTGGTGATCTTGGGTGGCGGCT
>JANMJR010000359.1:0-2749 GCA_031371465.1 Pseudomonadota bacterium | reverse complement strand
CTTTGCCATTCGGGGTGAGTTTATCGACGGCAGTCGGAAGAACCGTCGCTAATTTCTTGGCTAGTTCGTCGGTCGTTAGGCCGGCTTTAGCTGCGAGCTCTTTCATAAAATCAGGGCCGACGGCCTGACGTACTTGTTCAGGCGCGATCGGATCATTTTCACCGCCCCCTACCCAGGAACTGATCGTTGCGCCAAGTCCTTGCTGCTTAAACTGATCAACTAAACCTTGGACACCGCCATGCTTTGCAATGACACCTTCGACGACGTGAATCATTTCGGCGCCAATTGCGCCGCCGACTAGACCTTGTAACAGACCCATTACCGTTCTCCTTAGCTAAAATTTGACAATGACGAATTCATCCTGCAACTAACAGCGTAACGCGGTAACCTGTCACCGACCTGACGGCGTATTTGCATGGGTCTGACGCAACGTTGGAAATTGCAACGCAACGTTATTCGCCGTTTCGATAAGTTGGCGATTCCGAGCCACCGTAGGGGCACGATCGCGAACGAACAAATCAAATCGCTCGCGCGTATCACTAGGTCGACTACCGGACCAAATGCGATGCCACTCACTTGGAAGAAGATGTAGCGATTTTTGTGTGGAGCCTTGAACCAATAATGTTGCGCAATTTGAATCGGGGGCAATTTCCGTGCGTTCGGTGACAATACCCAGGACGTACTCAAGCATCGCTCGCTCTGACTCACCCAGCCCGCGACTGGCGATACAGTCTGTGCGGTTGGTTCGGGCCGCCTGCATCGATTCAAACATAGCGCGGTAACTTTTAGCATTGTCGAGCCAGGGCAGCCAAAGCGTTGCGGCAAGCCCCCAGCCCAGGGCCAGCGAAGTACCCCAGACCAGTAAACCGCGCTCCGTTTTTCGCCAATAAAAAATGATCACGGCGACCGCACTCGCGGAAAGTGTCCCCGCCACAATAATGCAGGTTAATGACATCGGCGTTAGGAATTGCTGTGGCAATATGCGAGTCAGCCATAGCCAGCCTGGCGCCATTCCTGTACTTGTTAACATTCCCCAGCAAAACCAAAACAGAATCAATGCTACGGCGCTTATCGCGATACCGAGTGCCGTTAAACTACGATCTAGCCAACGTGGCGCATAGGCGATGCCTGCCGTTGCGATCAATGCCAGCGGCGGCAGTAACGGCAACGCGTAGACCTCCCGCGCCGAAGCTGAAAGGGCAAGCACGATGACCGTGGTAGCCGCCAGCGTCCCACCGATCTGAATAGCCGGTTCTTTCCAAGCAGTGTGTCCCATGCGCCAGAATAGCGGCACTACAAATATCCATAACGGAAATAGGAACCAAGGATAGGTACGCCACCAGAATCCCGCTTCGTGCCGAGCCCCCAAATAATGCACGGAAAATCCAAAAAACCGACCGATGTTGTTGTCCCACAACCAAATCCAGAACAGATTTGGCGAACGCAGGTATAGTGCAAGCGGCCAAACAATGAACCACGGGGAGACGGCGATGGCCGCGATCCAGATTTGTTTGACATAGCCCTTTGTGCGCCATTGGGCAAAGGCAAGGGGCAGACATACCGACGCAGCACCAATTGCGCCGGGACTAATTAATCCCTTTGCCAAAAATGCCATCCCTGTACCCGTGCCAAGCAACGCGCCACCCAATGGCTTCCCTCGGGCGCATGCGACTAGTCCCGCCATCGCAATTGCTACGCTGGCCATGAGCGCCAAATCCGTCAGCATCATATGCGCATGGATAACGAGTCCGACAGCCGATAGCGTCATTAGAACCGCGTTCCGCCCTGATCCTTCGCCGACGGAATGCCGCGCCGACCACGCCACGGCAAGGAGCGTAATGGCCATGAATAGTCCGCTTGCTAGACGTGCGCCGTCGTGTAACGGCAATAGCGGTTTCATGAGGGTGGCCGTTGCCGCGGCAACGAGGTGATAAAAGGGTGGTTTTTCCATAAACGGCTCACCGGCTAAGTGGGGAACCACCCAGTCCCCCGACTGGATGAGATCAAAGATGTTGCCGAACGTATAGCCCTCATCGGCTTTCCACGGATCGTGCCCGATGAGTCCGGGCAATACATAGGCAAGCGCTAAAATTGCGACAACGACAATGGGAATTGCGCGCGACTTGGAAATGAGGGCCAGGTCCGATGTCAGCGATTTCTTGCTTGGTCGAAACAAGGTCGATGAATTTCCACATCCGACACGCTTGGGATATGGAAAATCGAATTTAATGCTATAACGCCAGCTCAATAACTTTCCCGGTGGCATGATCGAAAACGCCATAGGCGATAGCACCTTTTCCGCGGTGCTTGACCTGATACATAAGATGGTCGGCGATACTGACTGCCTCGTCGCCACTGCGCGGCGGAAGCGGGAACGTTACAGCCCCAATACTACATGTCACCCTTTGGCCTTTACTGTTCAAGCGCTGCGCCAAACATTGTGACAGCTTGCCAAGTACCTCTTCCGCACCTGATTTGTCGGTGCCGGGAAACAACAGCGCGAACTCATCACCACCGACTCGCGCAACCGTGTCCGTAGCGCGAATTGTTTCCGTGAGAATCGTGGCGATTGCAACCAACACATTATCTCCCTCTGCGTGCCCGTATGTATCATTAATTTTCTTGAAATCGTCTAGATCAAGGTAAGCCAACGTCAGTGGTTGGCGATCACGAGCGGACCAAGCCAGACTGTAGTCGAGACGCTCCTGAAATGCCCGCCAGTTCAATATGCCGGTCAGGGAATCATGGC
>JANMJR010000336.1:0-15008 GCA_031371465.1 Pseudomonadota bacterium | reverse complement strand
GATCTTCGGCGCGTGTGCGTCGAAAAATCCGAACTTCAACGCCGTGCGCAGCCATCACACGCCCGACGGTTTTCGCAACCTCTACGCGGAACAACATCCCGGCGGTTTCTGGAAATGGAAGCGCGATCAGTGGCGCGACGGATTACCGAAGAAGCCCGAGGGCGGCTACCACTTTCCCCTGCTCAAGCCGGATACGGCTTATCTCGCGGCCAACCGTCGCGACACGACGCTGACCTGGATCGGCCACGCCACGCTGTTATTGCAGATCAAGGGTGTGAACATTCTCACCGACCCGCATTTTTCCGAGCGTGCCTCGCCAGTGGATTTTGCCGGGCCGAAGCGCGTGGTCGCGGCGGCGCTGACCATTGAGGAATTGCCGCCGATCGACGTGGTGGTCATTTCCCATAATCACTACGATCATCTCGATGCCGCGAGTGTCATCCAGCTTAACAAACGCGCCAACGGTAAAACGCTTTTTCTCGTTCCACTTGGAATCAAAAAATGGTTTACGGCGCGCAAAATCGACCACGTCGTCGAGATGGATTGGTGGGACGAGCGCAGCGAACTGGGCCTGAACATCGCCTTCACGCCGATGCAACATTGGAGCAAGCGCACACTTTGGGATACCAATCAGGCTTTGTGGGGGGGCTGGTTGTTTAGGACGGCAAATTTTAAGCTCATTTTTATCGCCGATTCCGGTTACTCAAAAGATTTCACCGAGATATTTTTGCGCTACGGCGCCATGGATTTTGCCGCCGTACCGATCGGCCATTACGAGCCGCGCTGGTTTATGAAAATGCAACACGCCAATCCGCCGGAAGCGTTGCAAATAGTTCAGGATTTACACGCGACGGAAGCCATCGGTGTGCACTGGGGAACGTTCGATGATTTGACCGATGAATCGCTGTACGATCCGCCGCGGCTGCTGACCAAGGCGCTGAGCGAGGCTAAACTGCCGTCAGAAAAGTTAGCCGTGATGACCCACGGCGAAACACGCAAACTCGCTGCTCATTAACTTTTGCGGTGGTGTGCCACGAAGAAGCCTGCATGCGGCTTTCCAGGCATGGCTGGCCAGAGGCCAGTAGGCATGCGGGTTGTGGGCGGTATCAGTCGAAAGGCCAATGCTCGCCGAGCAAATTCAATTCGTAGGCGATGAGAACGCCATAGCCGATAAAGGTGACCAGCAATACGTGCACCGCGCGAATGTTAAGAAAAAAGGCAAAACGTTGATGCAGGGTCAAGATCACCACCGCGCCCGCGGTTAACGCCATTTTCACTGCGACGAAAACATACAAGCCCTTGCCAAGTAAGTACGCCATGAAGGGATTGAGCTCCGAACCGCCGCGCGCAATCAATTCGAGGGTGAGGTACGCGTCAGCGACACACAAAAGTGCAATGCCTAGCACCAGCGCGAACAGCGGCGCGCTGTACCAATCGGTGTAGTAGTCTACGACCTCGCCGTCGCGGCGCAGAGTGCGCCGCCGGGAAAAAAACAACGCATACCCCATGCTGCGCAATCCGGTTGTTCGACGCTCGACGTATTCGCGGCGGCTGACGTGGCCCGTCTGGGCGATAACAGCCTGGTTTTTTTTGTTCAAACTCATGCCGCTATACTCCCTCATTTGCCCATTAATTTTTCTAGTTCCGCGCGCGTCAATGGCCCAACCCGGTGTAACACTTTTTTTCCTTTGGGATCAAACAAAAACGTGGTTGGCAAAACATTGACCCTGCCGAATCGAGCCACGCTATTTTCGTCGCCCAGAACCAAAGGATAGTTCATGCCCTGCTTTTCGGCGAACTGGAAAACCTGCTTTTTGTCGTCGAAGTCTACCGCGACGCCGATGACCATCAAGTCACGGCTATTACGCGCGGCGTAAAGCGCGGCAAATTCGGGAATTTCTTCCAGGCAAGGTGGGCACCACGTTGCCCAAAAGTTCACCAGTACCCATTGGCCTTTGTAGGCCGACAGATCGTGGCTCTTGCCGGTGGTGTCAACCAGGTGAAAGTCGTCCGCAATAGTCAGCGTGGAACTCAGACTCAGCAATAGCCATGCAAGTAGCGCCGCCACGTTGGGAAGGCGATTAGAAATCGGGCGAATGTTTATCAGGTCGATCACAACTACTCCATTAAGTTTTTGACTTATATTTCTTAAAACAGTGACTTTGCTTTAGAATTCTAGCAACTAAGCTGCTCAAAGGGAGAGCATGTCATTTAAGTTTTCCGTTCCGACCGCAGATCCCGTCGATTCTGGCAGCTCCGTTATGCGCGCCAAACAGGCCAAAGTATGGCTCGATACACTAGTCGGCCAGCCCTTGACCGATTCGGCGCGTGGCATGTACGCCGCCCTATACGGCAGTAATCGCGTACGTTTAGATGATGATGAACGTTTCAAGTTGCTCGAAGTGTACCGCGAACGGCTTTATCCGGTGCTCATTGCCTTATCCATCGATTTCAATGAAGTTCGGCTCCCGCTTTCCGAGATGGCGCGCGAATCCGCCAATCTGAGCCGCGATCTGCTGATCGAGTATGCCTACGGCTACAAGACTATCTTATTGGAAAAAGCCAACAAACTGCTGCTGTTTAGCGCGAAGCGACAGTTACCGATCCTGCTGCATCGCGCCATGAGCGCGTTGTCCGATTTGTTGACGCTGTCTTACAAAACCTACACCCCGACCCCTGCCGGCGTCTGGCACGAGATCCACCAAATCTATCACTACGCCCAGTTTCACGGCTTGCACGAACAACCCATCGATACGGGGCGCAATACGGAGCTGGCGTCGCCAATCAGCCTCGCCTACAAGCAGGCGCTGTTGCTGGCCCTGGCCGACCCCTATCGCCTGATGCCGGGCGAAGTGGACAAGGTCGCCAACATCGTCGCTCACTTCAGCGGCGGCGCGATCATCATGCCCTACTCCGCCGAACACGCCGGGGCCGGCGCGTTTCTGGTGCAAAGCGACAGTGACCGCGCACCCAAAGCGCTGGCGGGGGCAACCAATATCACGCCCGCGCCGATCGATAAGGTCCTTAGCACGGCCAATCTATCGTTCACTTTGAGTGAATTGATTCATCAACTCGATAGCGGTGTTGCGCTAAAAACCCTCGCTGTGCCCTTTGTCGGCACGGCGGCGCAAGCCAGCGATTTGCTGCGCCGCCTATCGCGGGCGTGGAGCTTGCCGCCCAAGCGCGGTTTCAATCGTCAGGCAACCGCGAGCGTCGCTGAGATTTGTGCCGGTATCCAAGCACTGCATCACTATCTGAAAATTCAATTAGATCCGGTGTCGAGCGCGGAGCGAGCGCGCATGCAATCAGCGACCACCTTGTCGTTGAGCGCGGTTGCGGCAGGAACGGTTGCGGAAGTCCGGCCGGACTATTTGACCAGTCATTGCGAAATCGTGAACCAAAGCGCAACCGGCTTAGCGTTGCGAAAAACACCTGATTCAAAACCCTTGGTAGCGGTCGGCGAGATCATCGGTGTTAAGTTGCCGGGCCAAAATTCGTGGCACATCGGCGCGGCACGCTGGGTGCAATCAAACGACGCACAGGAAATCGAACTCGGCATACAGTTTCTCGCGCCGAGCGGCATTCCGCTGCACATCGAATCCGTCAGTGGTCCGTTGGTGCAAAAACGCGAAGCGTTGTTACTCCCGAGCATGGAGGCGCTACGCCAAACGGCGACGATCCTGACACCGCGCGATACGTATCGCGAAGGCATGGAATACAAACTGGAACACGACGACCGTATCGATCGCATCAAAGTCACGCGCCTGGTCGAACAAACCACTCACTTCGACCTATTCCAGTTTCTAGCGGCTTAGTTTTGTGAGCGAGGTTCTGGTGCTGTACTACAGCCAAGGCGGCGCCGTCAAGCAACTCGCGCAGTTCATCGCGCGTGGGATTGAACAGGTGCCCGGCGTGAAAGCGCGGCTGCGCACGGTCCCCAAAGTGGCGCCGAATACCCAGGAGATTGCCCCCGCAGTGCCCGATTCCGGCGCGCCCTATGCAGAACTTAAAGACTTGCAGGAATGTATTGGCGTGGCCCTCGGCTCGCCAACGCGTTTTGGCAATATGGCGGCGGCGCTTAAATATTTTTTGGATAGCACCGGCGAACTGTGGCTTAACGGCGCCCTCGCCGGTAAGCCCGCTTCTGTCTTCACCTCCACCGGCTCCCAGCACGGCGGCCAAGAGACGACGCTGATTTCCATGATGCTGCCACTGTTACATCACGGCATGGTGATCGTCGGCTTGCCCTACACGGAGGCGACGCTATCAACCACACGCAGCGGCGGTTCGCCCTATGGCGCGAGCCACGTCGCCGGCTTAGCCAACGATGCGCCGATCAGCGCTGACGAAAAAAAATTAGCCCTCGCGTTGGGCAAGCGGTTGGCGCAAGTCGCGCTGAAATTAGGGCCGCCGTAGTCGCGCCAGGCGGCAATCGCCCGAGGCGACCCCGTACTGACGGGCTTCCCAGCTATCACTGGGGGCTATCCGCGCGCAGCGATTGCGCCGCGACGGGATCGAGTGCCGACAATTTTTCCAACGCGGCAGCGAGGGAATTTTTATCGCCCATATCGCGATAGGTTCGCGCCAGGTAAAACCAACCTTGACTGTGGCTCGACTCAAGCTCGATGGCTTTTTTCAGTGGGGCAATTGCGTCGCTGTAACGATTCAAGCGATACAGGGATTTCCCCAGCGCAACCCAGGGTTCCGGATTTCCGGCGTCGTCTTTGATCCATTGACTGGCATAGAGAAACAGGCCGTTCCAATCGTCCACCGCTTCACGGGCAATGGCGCGCATGAAGGGCGGCTGATCGTTGGGCAAACGTTCCCAAAATGCTTCGGTTTTTTTCGCGCCTTCAAACTCCATAGCGCGCGCCTGCATTAATTTTTGCACCCAGTTTGCCGGGACAGCGAAGAAGAATGCGCCTCCGGCCGGGGACTTAAAAGTAATAATACCCAACAACTTGCCATCACGGTCGAACAGTCCTCCGCCACTTTCGCCGGAATCGAATGGCGCAGAACTTTGGATGATGCGTCCGCCATCTTGGTTATGCAGGCCGCGAATCTGGCCATCGGTCACTTCCAGGCGACCGCCACCCGGATAGCCAGCGGCGACCACTTGTTGTCCCACCGCGATCGCGGCAGGATCGCCGAACTCGATCGCTTTACCGATGTCACGGCTGACAATCAGCAAGCATAGATCATGGTCAATATCTTTGACTTGCTCTTTTACTTTCCACTTTGAATTCCACGCCACAACATCGATGGCGCGCGCGTCTCGGGTGACGTGGCAGTTGGAAATGATCTTGTCCGACGCAACAACCACACCCGAGCCGGTGGCGATTCCGCCCTGGTCCATCACGGCGTACACGCGAACGATACTCGGCCAGATTTTTTGATACAGTTTCCGATCGGGCCCCGCTTGCGCCGTTAGCGCAACGAAGCCCAAGGTGAGCAACAACCCATTGAGGAACATCGTGCAACTCCATTATTACTATTTTAGAATCGGCCAGGACGGCCCGAGAGACGCCAACGTTACTTAGTGCAGCTAAGGCAGGACGGGTTCCATGAAAGCGAACAATTCTTCACTGACTGAGCAGCTTGCGCCGCTGCATTGCTCGAGCGGCTCTAGCGTGCGCAGCCAATCTTTGCCAAGACTGTGCTGGGCATCAAGCGCGAGCACCTGGCGAAACGCGCTGACCGCCTGATCTTTTCGGCTTAATGCGACACAGGCCTTGCCGATCGCCATCCAAGATTCCGCGTTGTCTGCTTGTTGAATATTCCAGCGCTGCGCGACATCGAGTAGTCCGGCCCAATTCTGCTGCGATTCTAAGTGGGCGGCTTGGAGGAAAAACGGCTGCTTGCCGTGGCCGCGCTGATAAAACGCGCTGTCCAGATCGCCTGCGGATCGCGACGAATCGGCACGGGCAAGGAGGGCATCGACCCAAATGGCCGGCATGACAAAGTGGAAATCGCCGCCCGACACCGCGCGAAACGTCAGAATGCCGACCAGATTGCCATCGTCATCGAACAATCCGCCGCCACTGGCGCCGGGATTAAAAGCTGCATTGGTTTGGATCACTTTAGCGGCGTCGTAGGCATGCAACGCGCGCACGGTTCCGCACGAAACAGTGAAATTGCCGCCACCGGGAAAGCCCGCGGCGTGAACGGCTTGCCCGATCTGCACGGGATTACCGATCGCAACCGCCACAAACGGAATGCCCGGCGCCGACAACAAGCACAAATCATGATCCTGATCCGCCGCGATCAAGCGTGCGGGCCAGCGTTCGCCGTCGCGCAACACTTGGATTTTTTTTGCCCAGACTAGGACATGACAATTGGTGACTAAGGTATCAGCGGCCACCAGGACGGCTGAGCCCGCCTGTAGAGTGCCCGAACCGCGCTCGACGCTGACTTTAAAAACGGAAGACTGGAGTTTGTCGAGTAGTTCAGGAGACGACTCGGCGTGAACGCAAATTCCAAACACGGTTAAAAAACCGGCGCAGATTAAACGAAATGTCGTCGAAAATACCATAGCATGACCAGGTTGTTCTTTTTCGCGGAGCCTCAAACGTAAGAGTGGGCCAGTTGCGCGCCCATGTCAACATGACAGGCGTATTACGAACACTGTTAACATGCCGCCAAACACCGCACACTGCTTGGCTTCTGGCGCGATAGGTGTGAAATGGCGCGTGACTATTGGCTTGTAGCCAGGCAAATTTGTTGAAAATAGTCCAAATACATTGATAAGCGTTATGTTCCTAAGAATATAACAATCGGATAAAATAAACTCCATGAATTTCCTCCAAACCCTCTGCATGCTCGCTCTATTCGTCTATCAAGGCGCGACGGCCGATATCCTCAAACTTGGCACCACCACCACGACGGAAGATTCCGGCTTGCTGGCCTGGCTCATCCCCACATTCGAAAACGCATCAGGCGACAAAGTTCGCGTCACCTTGGGCGGTACGGGACAAGTTTTGAAATTCGGACGCAACGGCGATGTTGACGTGGTCCTGAGCCATAGTAAAAGTGACGAGGAGAAATTTGTCGCCGATGGTTTCGGCATCGCGCGCCGCGAGGTGATGTATAACGATTTCGTTATTGTTGGTCCGGCCGCTGACCGGGCGCAAATTCGCGGCCTCACGGATCCGCACCGGGCTTTGCAAAGAATTCTCCAGGGACAGCATGTATTTGTTTCTCGTGCCGATGAATCCGGCACGCACCGCGCCGAACAAACCCTCTGGCGTGACGCGAAGTTACGACCGCAAGGAGCTTGGTACCTGCGCGCCGGCGCGGGCATGCTGGAGGTATTGCGCATTGCCCACGAGCGCGGCGCCTATACGCTAACGGATCGCGGTACGTTTGTTAAGCATAAAAAATCCCTGGATCTAGAACTGTTGCTGACGGGCGAACCAAAAATTGTGAACCAGTACGCGGTGATCGCGGTGAATCCGCAAAAAAATCCGGCGGTGAATGCGCTGGCGGCGCAGCGCTTTGTCGCCTGGATAACGTCGAACACCGGTCAGTCCCACATTGCGGCATTTCGCGTTGACGGCCAGGCGCTTTTTTTTCCGAATGCGGATGTGCGGCCTTAAGGTCCTGTGAACATTAACCGTGCCTGCAACAAACACCCTTGCCTCACACCCTTGATCCCTCTCCCCGAAGGAGAGGGGAAAATCTCCCCTGGGCCGGGGACCGGGTGGCCTAGAACCGTGAGGGCCGAGCGCGTCAAAAATAGCCGGCAGCCACAATGACCAACGATACCCTCTGGGACGCGACCGGCGCCGCGTTCGGCTTGTTATTCAGCGGTGATGCCGAACTATGGCGAACGATTTCCATTTCGCTGCGTGTCTCGCTCATCGCGCTGGTGATCGCCACGCCATTCGCTATTTGGTCTGGCTATGTGCTCGCCACCGGGCGCTTTCGCGGCCGCCGTCCTTTGATTGTGCTGTTGCAAAGCGCGTTGTCGTTTCCCACGGTGGTGGTTGGCCTGATCCTCTATTTGTTGTTCACCCGGCGCGGCCCGCTCGGTGATTTTCATTTGCTCTTTACCCAAGATGCGATGATTATCGGCCAAGCGCTGATTGCTTTTCCGGTGCTGGCGGCGTTCACCGTGGCAGCGGTACAGGGCGCCGATCCGCGCATCCGCGAAACGGCTCTCAGCCTCGGCGCAACCCGTTGGCAAGCGGCACTGACCTTGCTGCGCGAAGTGCGTTTCGGCGTAACGGCCAGCCTACTCAACGGCTTTGGCCGCGTCATTTCCGAGGTAGGCTGCGCCATGATGGTGGGCGGTAACATCGCCGGCGTGACCCGCAGTATTCCGACGGCCATCGCGCTGGAAACGAGCAAGGGCGAGTTCGCGCAAGGTATCGCCCTCGGCATGGTGTTACTCCTGCTGGCGTTGGGCGTGAACATTATTTTGTCATTGCTGCAAGGCCGCGGCGATACGAAATGACCGCACTACTTTCTATCGAAGGCCTGGAAAAAAATATCGGCGTGCGGAATCTATTCCGCATTTCTAAGTTGGATTTCGAACGCGGCGCGAGTTATGTCCTAACCGGCGACAATGGCGCCGGCAAGACAACGTTGTTGAAAGCCTTGGCGGGCCTGGAACCCGCGCGATTCGGCGCGATCCACTATCAAGGCTGCGCCATTGGCCCGGACTATCTCGCCGAACTACGGCGCGACGTGGTTTATGTGCATCAGCACCCTTACCTATTTGATACCAGTGTCACGGCAAATATTGCCTATGGTTTGAAGCTGCGCGACATCGCCACCGATGAGATCAAGCGCCGCGTCGAGGCCGGCATCGAGTGGGCGCAACTCGGCGAATTCCGCGACACACCGCCGCAACGCTTGTCCGGCGGCGAAAAACAGCGCGTCGCGCTGGCGCGCGCCTGGGTGCTGCAAGCACCGATCATGCTATTTGACGAGCCAACGGCGAATTTAGATCACGCTTCGCGCGACCGCGTCATCGAACTCATCGGCCAAGCCGTCGGTGAGAATAACTGCGTAGTCGTCGCCTGCCATGATCACGAAATTATCAGCCTAGCGCACGTCAGGCGCTTGCATTTGGATCAAGGGGCGATCAAAACGCAATAGCGATCGCGCAAAGAAGAACGGGCCCTGCGATGGGCCCGTTTTGTGACATTGCCGCTGTTGCGGGGACGACGATCGGTAATCTCGATTAAGCCGTCACCTTGGCCGTATCCAGCGCGGTCTTCAACTCACCGCTTTGAAACATCTCGGTCATGATGTCCGAACCGCCGACGAATTCGCCGTTCACGTAAAGTTGTGGGATGGTCGGCCAGCTTGAAAATTCTTTAACGCCCTGACGAATCTCCGGGTCTTCCAACACATTTACGGTGAAGATATTGTTCACGCCGCAGGTGTTGAGAATACGCACCGCGTTGGCAGAAAAGCCGCACTGGGGAAAATCAGCGGTGCCTTTCATGTACAACACAACAGAATGGCTGGTGACTTGTTGACGGATGAGGTCTTGTACGTTCATAGGTTTTCCTTACGAAATAAACAAACACCGAGGTATTTTACCTCATTTCATTACAGCGATGGATGCTCAGCCGCACCATGCGTGCTCCACTGCACGTCGGGCGCGGTTTTTATCGCAGCGTATGGATGAACCTAAAAAACGCAGTTAGCCACTTCGGTTCGCATGATTCGCGAGAAATCGAAAATGTTGAGGTGGCTGACCCCTGACTTCCTAGGCAATCAGCGCCTCGCCCTGCAACGGACGGCGCAGGACCACCACACGCCAAGCGGCGTCATCAACCGCGTCGTCGATGACCTGGAATTGCAGGCCGATTATCTGCTGGTTAAGATGGGCCCGGGCCTGGGCGCACTAACGAACTACCCGCTGCCCAAGTTCGATCATTTGCATGTAGTCGAACTCGATCGCGATCTAGTCAAACTGCTGCACGAACGCTACCCGGCCGACAGGCTCACCGTGAACGAAGGCGACGCGCTGGAGTTCGATTTCGCCCAACTCAGCAAACCGATTCGCTTGGTCGGCAATCTCCCCTACAACATTTCCACGCCGTTATTACTTCACTTCGCCAAGTTTGGCGACCGACTGCGCGATGGTCATTTCATGCTGCAACGGGAGGTCGTAGACCGCATGGTGGCCGGGCCGTCGAGCGCCGCCCACGACCAGCTGTCGGTGAGCCTGCAACTGGACGTTGAAATGAAATCGTTGTTTCGCAGCGGCCCCGGCGCATTCCCACCGCCGCCGAAACTCGAATTGGCTATCGTGCGCACGAACTCACTGCGAGAAAAACCGTTTGAATTACACGATCGGGAATTGTTCGCAGCCATTGTCAGTCGCCCGTTCAAGCAACAGCGTAAGACCCGCGAAATTCATTGAGAAATTATTTATCACCGGAAGATTTCGCCGGCGTCGCCGTCGATCCGGTGGCCCGCGCGGAGAATTTAAGCGTTAGCGACTATGTAAGAATATCCAACAGAGTTGCCCTGCGACCCAGTACCAGAGCGGATCTTCAAGCATAGTCCCTTGAGGGCCGCCCTGATACTGCGAGGGGAACTGCCCTGGGCCTTTGGCTTTCAACCTGGCAGGTTGATGTAAATCGTAGTTCAGATGTGATCGGGCGGGCGGTGTCGGAACGCAAAACATGTAGCCGGCAAATTCCGACCCCTACTGTGAGTTCGATTTTTCCGTGAAGGTGTCGGCCATCAGTACCAATTTTGACATTCCAGTTCGTCTGAGAAAACTGAATTCCTAAAAAAAGTTTGACGCTTCGCCGAACAAGAAGCGGTAGTTTGCCTTATGCTGGTTTTCTAATCAAATAGCCACACGTATTGGATAAACAATGTATCCGTAACGGTCGAGCGACGCCGCCGGGTCACGCAAATTCGAACAAACTTTGGGACTATCACAACCGGGCGTGTCGCAATTCAAGCGATTTCAATTACTACGCCAATATCGTAATCAATGCCTGTTTCAATTGTTCCGCATTAAGCGGTTTATGAAGCACCTCTAATCCCATTGCCATCGACTCTCGCAGTTGTTCGGCAGCAGTATCGCCGGTGACGAGCAGCGCCGGGACGGCAGTGCCGAATATCGATCGCAGTTCTCGAATAGCGCTGATACCCGTCTTACCATCGCGCAAACGGTAATCCGACAGGATGAAATCGGGAACCCTATCTTCGGCTTGCAACTTCTCAACGGCTTGTGCTCCAGAGTCTGCCGCGATTACCGCACAGCCCCATTGCTTAAGCAATAACTCGACTGCCGCGAGAATATCGGCTTCGTCGTCGATGACCACAATCACAACACCGAACAACATCGTTTCATCATTATAAACAGCTTGCGTGGAGGATTCGGTATTGTTGTCGGAGACGCCGCTGATTGGTATTTCGATGCTGAAGCACGTTCCTCGCCCGACACGAGAGGTGAGGTGAAGAGGATGTTCCAACAGCGCGGCGATGCGCTTAACGATTGCCAGGCCCAAGCCAACGCCGTTGCGGCGATCGCGCTCGGGATTGCCGATCTGATAAAACTCTTCAAATACCTGCGCCTGCTTTTCCGGCGCGATGCCGATGCCGGTGTCCCACACTTCGACTCGGGCGTTGGCGCCGCGTTTGCGGCATGCGACCAGAATTCCGCCGTGCTTCGTATAGTTAAGTGCATTGCTCACCAAGTTGCGAATCATTCGCTCAAATAGTAACGCATCGGTCCGCACTGCAATATCGCCGCAGCGGAGGCGAAGCCGGAGTTTTTTTGCGTCCGCTTCAGGGCCATACTCGGCTGATAATTTGCGCAGAATCGGGGCAATCATCACAGTTTTGATCTGCGGCAACAAGATGCCCGCATCCAGCCGTGATACATCGAGCAGCGAGTCGAACAGTGCGGCGAGTGATCCAACGGCCGCGCCAATGTGCTCAATGATCGCGGTATGTTCCTGCGCCGACGTAGAATGTTTTGCCGCGGCCACGAACATACCGAGCGCGTGGACCGGCTGTCGCAAGTCGTGACTCGCGGCCGCTAGGAAACGAGACTTCGACTGATTGGCGTTTTCCGCAAGGATCAATGCCTGTTCTGCGGTTTGCTTTTGTTTTTCCAACTCGCCCGCCAACGCGACGTTTTCCAAACGGTTTTCGATTGAAGTGATGATGATCTTACTGAACGTACGGCCCGCGTGCGCAATTGCTCCCAGTGCGGCCAAGCCGATAGCACCCATGGCGGCGCCCGCCAACGTACCCTCAACAAACAAGCGCAACGTGACGGGTAGCAGTGTTGGAACTGCAAACATCAGTAACCCGCGATACAGAGAACCGCAAACGGCCAGGGCGCCTGCAGCAAGTCCAAACATAATGGCGAGATCGATGGCTTGAAGCGCGATCGAGCCGGGAACAAAAATCACCAAACTATAAATGCCCCAAAATCCGCCTTGGATTCCGGCGCGTAGCGCGGCGCCGTTAACCCATTTCGGCACATCGACAGCCTGGGGATTGTCCCTTTTGTGCCGTAAGTAAAAGCTTCGCCACATAAAGAACAGCATGTTGATGGCAATCACGGTAGTCACGAGGGCTACGTGGGGCACATGGTCCCAAACGACCAACGCGCTTGCCACCGATAAGACAAGGGTTCCGGCCATGAACGGCGGGCCTTGCTTGAGTACCGCACTAAGTTGCTCCGCTAGAGCAAGATTCGACCAAGGCGTCGCGACGGCGGCGCGCTCAACCACTGCGTTTTTCCTGAGGGTCCGAATGTGTATTGGTTTCTGCTAATTGCCCGAACTTCGCAACGGCAAACACGGCTTGCGTGCGATTCTTGACGTTGAGTGCGCGTAGACTTGCCGCGACGTGGGTCTTGATCGTTGCCTCGGATAAATCAAGCCGATTGGCGATATGCTTGTTCGATAAACCTTGAACTAGTAGTTCCAGCACTTGAATCTGGCGTTCCGTCAATCCCAAACGGGACAACTTGTTTTGCGTGGTAGCAACGACCGACCTTGCCGGCACCTGCCGCGCCGGGCTGGTTTGGCCAAACAATTGTGGCGGCAGGTAAACCCCACCAGCAAATATCACGTCGAGCGCGTGAACCAACTCCGCGCTGCTGGACGATTTGGCGATAAAACCCATGGCGCCGCGATTAATACATTCCAGCACCAGCGCCCGGTCTTCCGATCCCGATAACACCACCAGCGGTACTTCGGCAAAACGCTTACGCAGCAAACGCAACGCGTCGATGCCCGCCATATCCGGCAACCCGAGATCGAGCAACACCCAATTCACATCGTCGTGCTGTTCCAGAAACGTAACCGCGTCGGCACAAGAATCGGCTTCCAGCAGATCGCAATCGAAACCTTGCTTGTCGAGCAGCATACGAATGCCTTCACGCACCATCGCGTGATCGTCGACCATGAGTATTTTTAGTTGGCTCATTTTTACCCCTTGATGGCAACGATCTCGATTCTCCGGTTCACCGTGCGAATCGATCATCTTTAGAGCGTATTAGAACACAGTAATCCATCCGCCTCATCCTTTCGGATGAACCAACCGGTTAAAGCGAGAGACCGATATACACGCTCCATTGACGCGCCTATTCTTCAAATGGAACGGTGGTGCGCCGCTTCAATAAAATCGAGCGGCTATTGGCGCCGCGTTCAACAAACATCGGAGATGAAAATGAAAAATCGAAGCAGAAACAATCTAAGTTTACTGGCGACGCGCGAAATTCTCGGCGCTGTTGTGTTCTTCTGCGCTGCGCAGCAAGTAGTCGCGGTACCTCTGGATCCACGTTATGGCGCTGTCGTCGAACTGCTCAATCTCGCGCCCCATTCGTTTGCCGGACAGACCTCGGCGCGCGGAAGCGTAACCACCGACGGATCGGTACTCACCGAGGGCGGTGCGGGCTTTAGCGGCTCACCCGCCATCAATGTCAACGTAACCAGCATCGTGGGGCGAGAAGTGCAAGCTCGGGCCTATATTTTCGATACCCTGAAGTTTGAAATCGCAAACGGTAATTCCGCCTTGGTTCCTGTTCGGATGGCGGGACGCTGGAGTGGACTTGGCGGAAGGGTTAATGCGGCCCTTGCATTAGGGCAGGGCCCCACCTCACCGGCGCAAATCTACAGCGGCAACGGGTACGCGAGTGAATTCCCGAGTGATATCGGTTTCACCCGCACGGGGGATATGCTCACCGGCTATGACGGCAGTTATATCATCGACGCACTGTGGAGCATCAACGATGTCTTCGAGTTCAGCATTGGCGCCTTTGTGTCCGCCTTCACAGGGGGCGGGGGCCGCGTTTACATCGACGATCCACTAACCATCGATTTACCCTCGGGCGTGACATTTACCTCTGCGTCAGGCAGCACCTATTCTTCTGCAGTTGTTGTTCCAGTACCGGAGCCTGCCACGTGGCTGTTATTCGCTGGCGCATTCATGGCGTTTGCCCGGCAGCGTAGGCGTGTGAACCGGTAGCCGGCGCGCGACACTCACAAGAATCACAACTTGGGGATTACCTCATGCGTATTTCGAAGATACTGAAAATTGTCGTGGCTGGGGTACCGCTACTATTCGTCGCTTGTGGCGGCGGCAGTAACGGTGGAGGCGAAGGCGGCGCCAAGCCGGCCAAATTCAGCGTTACAGTTGCGCCGGCGAGCATGTCTGTCGGGCAAGGGCAAGACGCTGTGTTCGAGGTTACGATCAAACGCGACGCCGGTTTCATCGAGCCGATCACAATTACGCTGAATCCGCCCGCCACCGGTATTACGGCCGATATATTGGAACTATCCGGCGCGGTCGATCGCGGTTCGTTGCCGATTCGGGTGAGCGCCGATTTGGCCGTCGACAGCGTACGAAAACTCGACGTCATCGGCACCGGTGGAGGCGCAAGCCAAATCGCATCCAGCAGTCTGACCGTTAGCGCACCGCAGGAACCTGCAGCGAAAAAGATCGCAGCCGCGCTAGCCGCTGGGACGCTCGATTACGGCGCTTCGCTGTTGTACCGAGCCTACGCGCTGCGC
>JANMJR010000033.1:0-2192 GCA_031371465.1 Pseudomonadota bacterium | reverse complement strand
CCATCGCCGACATCGCGGTCGCAACCAACGCCGGCCAAATCAAAACCGGTTCGCTTTCTCGCTCGGACCGCATCGCGAAGTATAATCAGTTGTTGCGCATCGAAGAGGAACTGGGTGAAACCGCCAGCTACCCCGGTCGCGACGCCTTTTTTCAACTGAAGTAGCGAGAGATCATGCGCTGGCTCAGCGTTGCGTTGGCCGCCCTGCTAGTGGTGATTCAATACCCGCTGTGGATCGGCAAAGGCGGCTGGTTTCGCGTAGCGGAATTGGAGCAACATGTTCAAGCACAGCTTGACGCCAATGCCACGCTTAAGGGGCGCAATGAGGCCCTGAGCGCGGATGTAAAAGACTTGCAGACCGGCACGGAAGTGATCGAAGAACGCGCCCGCGCCGAGCTCGGCATGGTGAAATCCGATGAAATTTTTGTGCAAATCATCGACGCCAACAAGAGTACGGCGCCGTCACCGAATCGCATTGCCACGACATCCGACGTGGTTCCCTAGTCCTTGTAATTCTCGTAGAAAATGTAATTGGTCGAGTAATCGCTGATCTCGAAATAAACTTTCTTCTCCCCGGAATCGGCCTTGAAGTTTTGATTTTCGTCGACGTAGCCATAGCCGTATCGGTAGGAGCGCGCACCACCATCGGAGGTGCCGACCGCCGTCGTAATCTTATCGATTTTGATGAAGCGCATCGCCAGCTTCTCGCCGGTGTAAATGTCGAGCACGCCGTTGGTGCCGGTCCAATTCTGCACGCCACGCGAGAATTGATTTTGTTGTTCCTGAGTACACCCTGCCAATACACCGATGGCGCCGCTCACTATCAAACCCGCGAGATGGTATCGATTCATGGAAACTCCTTCGTTCGTTAGACAAGTTGATTTTGCAGCACCTATCATACTTTGTTAAGCTGCTTGCGGCATTGTTCCCGATTCGGCTCTCATGAAAATCCAACCGCACATTCGCATCCGCATCCCCTTCGGCGACGATTACGCCATCGGGCCGGGAAAGGCTGATTTGTTGGAGGCGATTCAGCGCACCGGGTCGATCTCGGCGGCGGGGCGTGCGTTAAAGATGTCCTACCGCCGCGCCTGGCTATTGGTGGACACAATGAACCGTTGCTTCCAACACCCGCTGGTGGAAACCGCCACTGGCGGCGCCAGCGGCGGCGGGGCGCAGGTGACCGAGTTGGGAGACGAGGTATTGCGGCGCTTTCGCGCCATGGAAAGTAAAGCGGTCGAATCGATTGCCGACGATTTGGCTGAATTGGAAAAGTGCTTAGCGACGGAATTCGCAGCGCCTAAGGCGCCGCACTAACCTCACCCAACAACTGCGCCAGCGCGCGTTTTTCCTTTGCGGCGGAAATAAGTTTTTTACGCTCACGGCAATGCCGTTTTAGTGCGCGATAAAAATCCTCATCCTGTTCCGCGCGCACCAACAACCGCGCCAGCGCGCGTTCGTCGCCGACAAGAAAGTAACCCGGATAGTCCGCGCCGAGCATGCCGATGTTGCCGGATATTTTCGACGCCAGCACCGGCACACCCGCCGTCAACGCTTCCGATACCACATTCGCGCCGCCTTCCATACGCGAACTAATGACCATAATTCGGCTGCGAGCCAATATCCGAGCGGCTCTCCAATGCGGCACTTCACCGCGCCAATGGTAGCGGGGATCTTCAGCCATGATGCGCTTGGCCTCTCGTTCCAATCCCGGATCCAACGAACGGCCCAATTGGGTGATACGAATGGGCGAATCTATCGGCACATGTACTAACGCAAGGGCGGTGCGCAAGGGATCTTTTTCCTCGCGCAAATGGCCGATCACGCAAACCTCGAAAAAGTTCTTGAGCGGCGGCTGCGGTACGAGTGCGGCGGCCGATTGATAGACGACCCGTGTCTTCGCCGCGAGCTTGGCGGACAATTCCTTGAGGCCCATTTCCTGCAACACGATCATACGCGTGGCGAGCGCCATGGATTGTTTCGCAGCGGCGTCAAAACGGATATCGCGATACAGATCCGTCCCAGTCAGCGCGACGATCAGCGGGTGGTCGGGATAGGCGGCCTTGAAGCGTTTGATCGAATCATGGCTGCGCCGCGCGTGCAACGCGAGCATCAGATCGACCGGCTTGTCGTCCCAGCTCACCTGCAGGTAAACGCGATGTCCAAGCGCGCGCAACAGCGCCGCCCAGCGAG
>JANMJR010000309.1:0-5342 GCA_031371465.1 Pseudomonadota bacterium | reverse complement strand
AGGCTATGACAGCAGCGCCATCAATGCCGTTGCCAAGGATTTCGGCGTCGACCGCGCGTTCACGGTTTCCAAGGGCAAGGCGCGCGGAATGCTGGCAACTCAGGATCGGAAGTTCGAGGTAAACGATGATGGAACGCAGATCTGTGAACGATTCGGCATCCCCTGCGTGCAGATCGAACGTCGCGCGCTGGAGGAGAATTCCGAACACGAGTCCCTTTACTATGCCGCGCTGGATGACAACGGCGACTTCAACTTGCAACAGATCGGATCCCACGTCACGCAGCCCACGCTATTGTTAACCGGCTCGCTTGGGGAATTGTGGTACCCGGCAAGCTACAGCGCGGATAAGCCCGGATCGATCAATGCCGATCTGGTGCGCGGCGACCTCAGCACCCACGGATTGACCGAAGTTCGGCTCGAGACCGGTTTTGTCCAACTTGCCATGCCATTCATCGGCGCGATCAGCCGCGAAGACATTTTACGCATTACCGAGTCGCCGGAAATGGATCCCTGGAGACTCGGAACAACTTACGATCGACCGATCCCGCGTCGCATCGCGGAAGAGGCCGGATTGGCGCGGGAGATGTTCGGGCAAGTCAAGATGGCCAGCGTACTCGAGTACCCCGCTCCACGCTTGCCGTTGAATCCAGCGCTGCGAGGCTTGTTTTTTTCCTTCTTGGTTGACAACGGCTTGCTCGCTCGCTGGCAAATCCCTTTGTTCCCTCTGATTCTTAAGTGGAACACGATTATCGGCACGACCTCGCCTAAAGTTCACGCCTGGAATTATTATCTTCAACGCGCAGTCTCGCGGGTCATCGGCCGACCCTTTACTTTTCCGCTTTTGTGGCAGCGTCTCAACGGCTCTATTTTCTGCTTCTGCGTCAATCGTCGGGTCGATGAATTACGGGAACGCCTGAAGCTGCTGTGACGTGATTTCCCGGCGCCGCTACGCAATGTATGGACAACCCGCTACGACGCGCTTGGACTAAACTGATTACCGCCGCCGACCTCGACGATCACATGCATCAAGTGGGTCAGGCAGCGGCGAACGCCGAGTTACTGCAGTCAATGTTGGTTTTGAGCGCGCGTGAAAAACCCGTGCATCTGTTAATTGCCGGCGCTGGAACGGCGCAGTTTTTGGATTACGTCCCCGCGACGTGTCTTGCGCCATTCCACGTGACCCTCAGCGATATCAATCCTGCATTTTTAGCGCGCGCCGAACAGCGTTTTGAACACGCCGGTGTATCTGGCGCGCTGTTCGTCGTTGATGATATTGAGGACCCGCGGCGTGTTGGCCCTTATCAAGTCGTCGTCATGGTTCTGGTGCTCGAGCATATCGATTGGCGGCGCGGCTTGCGTAACGTTCATCGCTTAGCGCCAGATCATTTGCATATCGTCATTCAGCGCAATCCTGAAGGTTTGGGCGAATCCATTGCACCGCGGCGTACACTCAATCCATCGATGCGGGCCTTCGCCGAAAACGCTCGCCCGGTATTAATTTCGCGCGACGAACTGGTCGATTTTTTGCAGCCGCTAGACTACCGATTACAAGGCGAAGATGAGCGTGCGGTGCTGGATGGCAAAACGATGCTGGCGCTTAGTTTTGTGCGCGATGGACGCGCTTAACGATGCCTGAAGAGGCGCATGGATAGCTAACGTTTTTAACATGTCATCCTGAGTGAAACGAAGTATCGGCTTTCCTCCGCTGCAAAAAGCAGATCCTTCGCTGCGCTCAGGATGACAATGATCGCACTACAAATGCGGCCCGACATGCTCCCACATGAATTGATGAAAATGGTCCATGCCGTCTTCCATCGGCGATTGGTACGGTCCTTGGTCGTCTTCACCGCGCGTCCACAGCGCTCTGCGGCCTTCGGTCATGCGGTAGCAGATCTCGTCATCTTCGAGCGCGGTTTCGTGATAGGCCTTCTGCTGCGCTTCGACGAATTCGCGTTCGAATAGCGCGAGCGCTTCCGGGTAATAAAATTCAATGACGCTGGTGCATTGCTGCGGCCCGCGCGGAATCAGCGTGTTAATCACCAGCACGTCCGGGTACCACTCAATCATGATGTTGGGGTAGTACACCATCCAAATCGCGCCTTGAGGCGGCGCTACACCGTTGCGGGAATTGCGCACCGCTTCGTGCCATTTGTGGTAAGCGGCCGTTCCCGCCTGCGCGAGGGCGTTTTTTACGCCGATGGTTTGCACGGAGTAATGCGCGCCGAATTCCCATTTCAAATCGTCGCAATTGACGAAGTTGCCCAGGCCCGGATGGAATGGTTCGACGTGGTAATCCTCTAGATAAACCTCGATAAAGGTTTTCCAGTTCAAAGCGTATTCTTTGACTTCGACTTTATCCAACACGTAATCGCTAAACTCGATATCCTTGGCGATGCCCAGATTGGCTAAATCCTTGGCGATATCGCGCTTGCTGTCAAACAGCATGCCGCGCCAATTTTGCAGGGATGTCTTGGGTAAGTGCTTGCACGGGTTACGCGGAAAATGCGGCGCGCCGAGGAGCTTACCTTCCAGGTCGTAAGTCCAGCGATGCAGCGGACAGACAATATTCTGGCCGTTGCCTTTTTCCTTGACTATGATCGACTGGCGATGACGGCAGATATTGCCGATCAGCTGGATGCCGATCTCGTTGCGCACCAGCATTTTCGAGAAATCCTGCCCCGCAAGCGGAAAATAATCGCCGACATTCGGCGCCATGAGCTCGTGGCCGACGTAATTCGGCCCGCGGCTGAACAGATATTGCTGTTCTAATTCATGGATTTTTGGATCGAAATACCACGCGACAGGAAGCTGCGGCGCGGTGGTAGCAAGTTGAGTAACAGTCGCCAGATTGGACATACCGTGTGTTGAACCCTATCTATCGTTCGAAAAATGACAAGTAACCTTGTCAACCCGTTCCACCTGCGCAAAAAGCGCTTTGATTTAAGAAGGGGGGGACTGTACCCCAAACTTATTCCCCGCGCAACGGCGTTTGGCTGGTTTTTCGGTTGGGACACAAATACTTTTTAAGTTTAACGATTGCGCGGGACCAAGCAAAAGCGTCGTCCCCTTGAAGGCGGAGATCCGGTGTCGTTAAGCGAAAGACGCTGGATTCCCCGCCTTCGCGGGAATGACAGATAATTCGGGGATAAGTAGTCTTGGGAACCGAGCTCAAACCGCTCAGCGGTTTTCGGTCGTCGTACTGAAACGATAATCAGTGATCGTATCGTCAAGATCGGTAAAAAAGACGGCGGTTTTTACCAACGTCGAACTGCTCTCGATTTCAAAATATTGGTAGAGATACGCGCGCTGATCGGGGTAGTCGGTTTCAGGATAAACACCTCGGCCCGTCGGTTCGCCCAAAGTTCTTTTGATCTCGCTTAGTTTGGTAACGTTTCGCTCAACTTTAGGAATGGACTCCTCGTTGAAGTCCACCACTTCATTCTTAAACGTACTAATGAAGCGATAAAAATAGAGTTTGTCGTCCACAAAGCTTAAATCCAATTGCTTCGCCGGCGAAATACCCTGCATGTTTCCGAGTAATACTTGCATAGTTCGGTCGGAAAATACGTAGGTCAAAAACTGAAATCGTGCGTTTCTCAAGGTTGGATCAAGTTCAACTTCAGTGCCGTTGCTGAGCTTCTTTTTGATTCCCGTGGAGATACGCTGGCTTCGCGGTTTGCCAAATTTGGCCTCGACGTCTTGTCGGGTGGTCACGCCCAGCAATAGCGTTTCGTCAGTCGGGCGTTCGAACTTCGTCCCGACGGTGCAGCCTGCAAAAAACGCGCATACAAATACGAAAATCAATGGTCGGCTAGTCATTGTCTGATTTCCTTTGGTATTGTATAGGTCACGATGTTTCATAAGATTTTGCCTCAACCAAGCGGAGGCCGCAAGAATTCAACCTCGTTAGGCGCAATCAATACGGCGTGGCCTTGGGCCGTTGCGCCGCATGTAAGTGGTTCGGTGGATCCGCTTCTGGTGGCAGCATCTGTTTTTATGCCACGCTTGATCCACCCTACATTTTTCATGACATCGACACGAGCCGCATGAATCTTGCCTGGCGGCAAGGCATGCCTGAAGAGCCAATATCCATGCACTTCCTAGGACATTCTATTTTTTCACAACCCTAGTTGACATCCCCCTCACTCCCGAGCGCACAATGTTGTCGAAATACGTATAAGCCGTCCAAGCACAAACCAAACGAGGAGAAATCAATGAGCACCCCACAAGCTGTCGCATCGAGTTCATCGCGTAACGTAATTGCCGCGTGTCCCCATGATTGTCCCGACACCTGTTCGATGATCGTCACGGTAGACAAAGACAAAATCATCGAAGTGCGTGGCAATCCGGATCACCCCTACACGGACGGTCGCTTGTGCGTAAAAATTAATCACTACGAAGAGCGCGTGCACAGTGACGACCGCGTGATGCATCCGCTGAAGCGCAAAGGGCCAAAAGGCAGCGGGCAATTCGAGCGCATCACGTGGGATCAAGCGATCAAGGAAATCAGCGATCGCTGGAAGTCGATCATCGCGAAATCGGGCCCGACGGCGATTCTGCCCTATAGCTATCTCGGCACCCAAGGCATTTTGAATGGCTTAAATGTCGGCGATCCATTCTTCAACAAACTCGGCGCGACGATCAGCGAGCGAACCTTTTGCGATTCCGGTGCGAGCACGGCCTACATGATGACGGTGGGCCCGACGCCGGGCACCGATCCGGAAAGTTTTGCGCATTCAAAATACATCATCTTGTGGGCGTGCAATACGGTCAGCACCAACTTGCATCATTGGCCGATTATCGACGCCGCGAAAAAACGCGGCGCGAAAGTGATCGTCATCGATCCCATGAAAACGCGCACCTCGAACCATGCCGATTGGCACATCCGGATTCGCCCCGGCACCGACACGGCACTCGCCATGGGCATGATCAACGTGGTGATTGCGGAAGGTTTGATCGATAAAGATTACATCGACAATTACACCGTCGGCTTCGACGAACTCGCCGAGCGCGCGAAGGATTATCCGCCGGAGAAAGTCGCGCGCGTCACCGGCATTCCAGCGGACGACGTGCGCAAACTCGCGCGTGAATACGCAACGACGCAGCCTTCGGTGATCCGCATCGGCGTGGCAGTCGAGCGCCATCGCAACGGCGGCCAAACGGTACGCGCGCTGACTTGCTTGCCCGCGCTTGTGGGCGCATGGCGGCACGTCGGCGGCGGCATTTTGCAATTGCCGATTTGGGCCTTCCCGATGAACTGGGGCAATCTGATGCGGCCCGATTTCATCACACCCGGCACGCGCGTGCTGAACCAGTGGCAACTCGGCCAAGCGCTGACCGGC
>JANMJR010000298.1:0-3817 GCA_031371465.1 Pseudomonadota bacterium | reverse complement strand
CCTTCTTGCCGCAACAATAAATCGAACAACACACGGGTACCCGATCCGGCTTGGCGATTCACGAATCGGCAACGCCGCTGCGCGAGGTCGCGCAATTGCCGGATACGCTTCGGATTGTCGATCGCCGTCATGATTCCTTGCCGACGGGTCGCCAGCGCAATGAGGACGAACCCCGGTTGGTTGATCCACGCATCAAACTGCCGCAGCGCAGCCACCTCCAGATCGCCGACCGGGACGTGGAATCCGGCGAGATCGCATTTTTCATTCCCCAGCGAGACCAAGGCCTCGCGGCTGCCGAGGTATTTCAACTCAACCGGTACGGCGGCAACGGCCAGTTCTTCACGCAGCGCCTCCACGGCGAAGCCATGGCTCGCATGAATGCGCAATACGTCGCTATCGAGGGACATCATCGACCGCAACTCTAGTTCCAATTCCGACGCCATGCTGTCGAGCATGGGCGACATGCGGGCCGCGATGCGTTTATCTCCCCATAGCAACTTTTCGCCGAACGATGTCAGTTTCGCGCCACGCCCCCGCTCTAACACAGCCAACGGGCTACCGAGTAAATTCCCCCAACGCAGTATCAATCCCCACAAAAACCGGTAAGAAACGCCGAGCTTGTTCGCCGCTTGGCTAATTGAACCCGTCTGCTGGATTGCCTCCAGCGCCGGCAGCAAGCGTTCGTCGAGATTTAGAGGGCCCGCGTTTGCGGTGGACCATTGTTGGGTAAGTTTGAATCGAATCATTATGCAATTGTCTTCATATTTACACTCCCGGATTGGTGTGCATAATCTAGTATCGATTTAAAAGCCTATATATGCATATATTTACATATATCATGATTTTTTAACAGGATCGCCAATGAATTTATCTTTACGCTTAACGCCATCGGTTTTCGCTGCAACACTTTTGTTACTAGTTTTCGGCGCCCAGGCGGGCAACGATTTGCGAATCGCCTCGACCACCAGCACGGAGGCGACGGGTTTATTCGGCTATTTACTGCCGGTGTTTGAAAGCCAATGCCATTGCAAAGTCAACGTCATCGCCGTGGGAACGGGCAAGGCGTTAAAGCTCGGGGAAAATGGCGATGTCGATGTCGTATTCGTGCATAGCCGCATCGACGAAGATCAATTCGTTGCCCAGGGTTTCGGCATCGATCGGCGTGATGTGATGTACAACGACTTCGTCGTAGTCGGCCCAAAAAGCGATCCGGCGCGTGTGCGCGAGGCAAAAACCGCTACGGAGGCGATGAAGCGCATACCCGAGGCGGGACAAACGTTTATCACGCGCGGCGACGATTCGGGCACCCACAAGAAGGAATTGTTGCTTTGGAAAGCGGCCTCGGTCCAGCCGGAAGGTGCCCGGTATTGGTCTGCGGGCCAGGGTATGAGCGAGGTACTTTTCATGGCGAGCGACCGCGGCGCCTATACCTTGTCGGATCGCAGCACCTTCATCGCACTGATCAAAAAAATCGATCTCGATTTATTATTTTCCGGCGACCAAGCGCTGCACAATCCGTACGGCGTGATCGCGGTCAACCCAGCGCGATTCCCTGACGTGAATCATGTGGTCGCGAAGCAGTTCGTCGAATGGATTACATCAAAGGACGGCCAGCAACTGATCGCTGGTTTTAGAGTGAACGGACAACAATTATTTTTTCCCAGTGCGAAGCATTAGAATGCTTGTGGCGCAATAGCACCATTCAACCCTAAAAGAGGACAAACCATGTTCGGCGTATCATCTCGGCGCGCGCATGCGCGCATCGGCATTTCTTTTGCCGCGATCCTGGCGATTTTGGCAGCGAGTTTTTTCATTGTCACTCCGGCAAATGCGGTGACCGCCGAGCAATTGTTGGAAGTATTGCGAAATAAAGGGGTGATCACCGACGCGGAGTATGAAATTCTCGCGGGCAAACAAGAGCTGACCAAAGCGGATGCCCCACCCAACGCGGCGCCCGTTGCCGCGGCAAAGGCGGAAGCAAAATCTGCGGCGGCTCCGGTCGCAGACGCAAAGCCCAATGACCCCATTGCCACGAAATTTAAAGACGGCATCACCTGGGAATCCGCCGACAAGGGCACCTGGATAGGCTTGCGCGGACGGATCGAGGCGGACTATCGCGCCTTTCTCGGCGCCGACGCGCTCGGCGCGGACACCTGGGATCTACGCCGTGCTTATCTGGCGGTCGAGGGTAAGTTCTACGACGACATCGATTTTCGTGTGCGCATGAACTTTGCTGACGTAGCGGGGCCGACAGCAACGGTGTGTACGGCAGTTGGCGTCAATTCATCCGGCGCCCCAATCTGTACTTCTACCGCCACCGTCAGTACGACCAGCACGACCTCGCTTGATGAAGCCTGGATTAACCTCGGTTGGTGGAAAGGGGCGCAGATCAAAGTCGGACAAACCAAAATGCCCTTCGGCTTGGAGCAAAATACCAGCGATATTTTTACCGATTTTCAAGAACGCTCAATGGGCGATGCGCTGCTGCCGGGCAAAGAACGGGGTCTGGTGGTCTACGGTTCGCCACTTAAGGGTTTTAACTACGGCATCGCCTTCAGCAATGGCCAAGGGCGAAATGGCAACGACACCAACGAAACCATCGACGGCAAGGACTGGATCGGCCGCGCCAGCGTCAATGTCGCCGAAGTGGCCGGAATGAAAAACGCGGTACTGCATTTAGGCGCCAGCTTCTCCGTCGGCGCCAGCCCCGTTGCGGCGGCGCCGACCGGGCGCACGGAAGCACGCGGTATCCAGTTTTTCCGCCCCTTGGCTTTCAGCGGTGACGACGTTGACCGCACACGCTACGGCTTAGAGTCGGTACTTGCGTGGGGATCAGTGAAACTGCAAAGCGAATTGTTCCGCGTTAACTTCGATGGCGCCAGCAGCAACGGCATTGCCTATAGCCGCGACATCGACGCCTATTACGTCAATCTCAATTGGCTGGTCAGCGGCGAACATTACGCCGACTTTTTCCGCGGTGACAAAATGAGTCGCATCCGCCCGAAAGCCAACTTCGCACCGGGCAAAACCTGTTGTGGGGCCTGGGAAATGGGGCTGCGTTATTCGAAGTTCGATGCGGCGGATTTCAAGAGCAGTAACGCGTCCGGCACGGGCGTTATTCCCAGCACAGGAACCAGCGTCTCCGATGCCTGGACCCTAGGCGTGAAATGGATCGTCAATCCAAACACGCGATTTTTGCTGAACTATGTCCGCACGAACTTCGACAACACCATCACCGTCGCGCCAACCGCGCCGGGCAAGGCGACGCCGACGGATAAGGAGTCGGCTATTACGCTGCGCGGGCAGTTTGATTTTTAGTCGATGGGTTTGCAGTCCGGTGCGAACACCGTCCTTTCCAAGAAACCGGGAATCCATAAAGCCCGATCAATTACTTCGCGCCCGCTTGGATAGAGGAACCACTTGAATCACGAAATGGGGCCTTGCCCCTCAATACCATTAATGCATCGAGGAAGCGAGGGTGATAGCGGTATCGACCCAGGCCTGCAATTCCGGCTGCGTCCGGGCGCCACCTGCGCGAGTCGGTTTTCGCTCGCGTTCACCGCGTGAATCTGCGCACCAACCGATGATCCATTGCAACGCGTGATTATTTCCATTGGCCTGATACACTGACGTGATGACGCAACCCGCTCCCGGCTCGTCAACCGTTGCGTACCCATGGCTCGCATTGTTACTCACGACCACAGCGCAAATCATGGCAAGTATTGCCATGACCACGCCCTCGGTGCTGGCGCCGGTCGTCGCCCCTGCGCTGGGATTTGCGCCGCAAAGTATTGGCATCTTTGTCAGCGCAGTCTAT
>JANMJR010000243.1:0-2253 GCA_031371465.1 Pseudomonadota bacterium | reverse complement strand
GGCGACAAGGTTTACGCGCATTGGTCTAATTCCGCCATGGTCGTGTTGGTCAATTGACGCTATGAAACACTTGGCCCGCCTAAAGAACATCGACTGGGGCCGCGCCACGGTGCTCGGCGTGCCGTATCTGTGGCTGATTCTATTTTTGCTGATTCCGTTCCTGATTATTTTCAAGATCAGCGTGTCGGAAATGCAGCTCAGTCGCGTTCCGTTCAAGGACATCGTCACCTATAGCGACGGCGCACTGAATCTCAGTTTGAAGCTGGGCAATTATTTGTTTCTCGCCCAAGACCCGCTCTATATCCTCACCTTCATCAGCTCGCTGAAGTTCGCATTTCTAACTACCTTGTTCTGCCTGCTGATCGGCTATCCGTTCGCGCTTTGCATGGCGCGCGCCAAGCCGGAATATCGCGCCACGTTAATGATGTTGGTGATCTTGCCGTTCTGGACCTCGTTCCTGCTGCGAATTTACGCTTGGAAAGGCATCCTTACCTCGAACGGTATTTTGAACAATGCCTTGCTGTCCCTCGGCGTGATTAGCGAGCCACTGCAAATTATCAACACGCCGTTTTCCCTCACCCTCGGCATGGTGTATGCGTATTTGCCGCTCATGATTTTCCCGCTCTACAATAATTTGGTAAAGCAGGATCATCGGTTGATCGAAGCGGCAATGGATCTGGGCGGGACGCCGTGGACGGCGTTTTGGAAAGTGACCTTTCCCTTGTCCCTGGGCGGCGCGCTTGCCGGCGCGTTGCTGGTGTTCATTCCCGCCGTCGGCGAATTCGTGATTCCGGAAGTGCTCGGCGGGCCCGATAGCCTGATGATCGGCCGCGTGTTGTGGGATGAAATGTTCAGCAACAACGATTGGCCCATGGCGTCGTCGGTCGCCGTGGTGTTAATCCTCATTGTCATCGTGCCCTTCGTGATCTTGAATCACCAGCAAGAAAAACGCGGCGCGTCGGGGCTCGCATGAAACCCAATAATTGGTTCTCCGGTGGCGTGCTCGGCTTGGGTTATTTATTCCTGTATTTGCCGATCATCACGCTGGTGATTTTTTCCTTTAACGAGTCGCGCATGGTCACCCTTTGGTCCGGCTTCTCGTTCAAGTGGTACGGCGAATTGTTGAAGGATGAAGAGATTCTGCGCGCTACGGCGCTATCGCTGAAGATTGCATTCTTCACCGCTACGGCATCGGCCATTCTCGGTACCCTCGGCGCATTCGTGTTGGTGCGTTACAAACAGTTTTTCGGGCGTCCGTTGTTCAACGGCATGATTACCGCGCCGCTGGTGATGCCGGAAATCGTCATCGGTCTGTCGTTGTTGCTATTCATGGTGTCGTTGCAAAAAGCCTCCGGCTGGCCGGAGCGCGGCGCAATGACTATTTGGGTTGGGCACACTCTCGTCGGCATGGCCTACGCCACGGTCTCCATTCGCGCGCGCTTGCAGGAACTCAATCGTTCGCTGGAAGAAGCAGCGATGAATCTGGGCTGTCGTCCGGGCGGCGTGTTTTTGCTCATTACTTTGCCGCTGATCGCGCAATCCATCGTGTCGGCGTGGCTGCTCACCTTCACGGTTTCGCTCGACGACGTGATCCTGTCGGCATTCCTATCGGGGCCAGGATCGACCACCTTGCCGCTGGTGGTTTTTTCTCGCGCGCGGCTCGGTTTGAATCCCGAAGTGAATGCGATCGCGACGGTGATTATTGTGCTGGTCAGCATCGGCGTGATAGCGGCCAGTATTTACATGTCGCGCAAAGAGAAAAGATTGCAGCGGGAAATGGCCGAAGCCTATCGTGAAGCAAGTACAACGAAAAAATAGGTATCGAGCCAAGAGGCAATGGCCCGAGGCCACCCAGTGGCCCCAGGCCAGTGGCTAGCCTAAGGCTACCCTGTCGCAAGCGGCTCTCCGACATGGCACCGCTGTGAGGCACAAGCCAGGCGGTGTTCAGGGCAAACGAATTTCTACACGAGGAACAGGCATCATGAAAAAATTTACCGTCAAACCATTGATCGCGGCACTCGCCTTGGCAATACCTTGCGCTGCCATCGCCCAAGTCGACAACGCCGAATTGCTGCGGGAATTGCAAGAACTCAAGGCTAAAGTCAAAGCGTTGGAGGATAAAATGAACGCAGTAACGGCGCCCGTGGGCGACGGCGCCGCTGTGCCGATAGCCGACGAGCGCATCGAGCAGACCGCGACCGAAGTGAGCAAAGTTAAACTCAAAGTTGAGCAAATGGAAACCGCGAAAGAAGA
>JANMJR010000237.1:0-11348 GCA_031371465.1 Pseudomonadota bacterium | reverse complement strand
GGCGCGCGCACCACCGAATCGCAAACCCACAGAGAAATGGCGAGCGGATTGTCGATGCCGGTGGGATTCAAGAACGGCACGGACGGCGGGCTACAAGTCGCGATCAATGCGATGCTCTCGGCGAAACAACCGCATAGTTTCTTGGGCGTGAATCAAAACGGGCAAGTCGCCGTCGTTCGCACCAAAGGCAATGCTTACGGCCACATGATTTTGCGCGGCGGCGCTAAGCCAAACTACGACGCGGAATCGATCGCGCTCGCCGAAGCGGCGTTAGCGAAACAAAAGCTGCCAAGCAATATCGTGGTGGATTGCAGCCACGCGAACTCCGGCAAAGATCCGGCCCGGCAGCCGGAAGTGTTCGACGATGTCGTAATGCAAATCGATGGCGGCAACAAATCGATTGTCGGCGTGATGCTCGAAAGCAATATCCACGCAGGGAGTCAGGAGATTCCGGCGGATTTATCGCAATTGCGTTACGGCGTTTCCGTCACCGACGGTTGCATCGATTGGTCGACGACGGAAATGAGTTTGCGGCAAGCGCGCGCCGCGCTAAAGGATTTGTTGCCAAAGCGCTAGTTCGGCGCTTCATTGCGATAACTAATTTTACGCGGCGCACCTAACGGAACGCTCCTTCCCCTTCAAGGGGAAGGTTGGGATGGGGATGGGTCAATCAATCGGTGAATGCTCACCCATCCCCACCCTAGCCCTCCCCTTGAAGGGGAGGGATATCGCCTAAATTAAACCGATTATCTATTGCAGGCCGGAAACATACTCTGCCAACCCTTCCATTTGTTTATCGCTCAAGCGGCTCGCAATGGTGCGCATCAGTGCGGCGCTGTCATTCGCGCGCTCCCCCGCTTTGAAGGCTTTGAGCTGCGCTAAGGTGTATTCCTTCATCTGTCCCGCCAGGCGCGGATACTGGGCTGGAATGCCCGCCCCGCTTGGGCTGTGGCAGCCTGCGCAGGCTGGAATGCCGGCTTGGATGTCGCCGCCGCGGTAGATTTTTTGGCCGGCGTCAACCAGTGCTTGATCGCGGGCGATGCCGGGGCGCGGCTTCTGCGCGGCAAAATAGGCGGCGACGTTTTTCATGTCTTCAGCGGTAGCTAAGACGGCAACCATCCCCTTCATGATCGCGTTGTTGCGTTCGCCGGACTTAAAGTTCATCAACTGCTTGGTGATATACTCGGGATGCTGTCCGGCCAAGCTGGGATTGATGGCAATGGCGCTGTTGCCATCCCCGCCGTGACAGGCAGCGCAGGTGACCGCCGCCGCTTGGCCCTTGGCGAGATCGGCTTTGGCCGTCGCGTGCTCTTCCGCAAACAACGATACCCCGCTCAACGTTAACCCGAATCCAACTATCATCGCCCACTGCTTTATCATGAATTGTTCCTTGCGTCTGTGCCTTGCGAATAGAACGGCGAATTTTACACGAGTTCCGTTTGCGCTCGCCACCGCGTTGTTGCCCGATGTCGCTGTTTAACTCGCTTACGTATTACCGTTCGGCATACAACCTGGTCGATTTGCCGCCGGATGAAGGCATGGAATTGGCATTCGCCGGACGTTCTAACGCCGGGAAATCCAGTGCGATTAATTCCATCACCAACCAGAACAAGCTCGCATTCGTCAGCAAAACGCCGGGGCGCACGCAAATGATCAATTATTTTGGCATGGCGAACCAGCGCTATTTCGTTGACTTGCCCGGCTACGGTTACGCCGGTGTGCCGCTGGAACTCAAAGCCCATTGGGGCGATTTGCTTTCTGCTTACCTGGCCACGCGCGTGAGCTTGATGGGCTTGGTGATTATGATGGACAGCCGCCATCCGCTGACGGATCTGGATCAGCGCATGCTCGGTTGGTTTAGCCCGCGGGAGAAGCCGATTCGCGTGTTGCTCACCAAGTCTGATAAGCTGACGAAAAATGAAGCGTCCGCGACGTTGAGCAAAGTGCGAGCGACGTTAGCAAAGGATTTTCCACAGTCCAGCGTCCAGCTTTTTTCCAGCCTTAAAAAACACGGCGTCGAAGAAGCTGAAGATTGGATCGCGACATTGTTTGGAATGGATCTGCGCAAACGCGCCGTTCCTGAAAATAAAAACCCCCGGCTAAAGGGGAGTAAAGCCGGGGGCGAAGCAAAGCCCTAATATGATTAAGGCACCCGCTCAGGGAGGAAAAGCGGGAGACAGTATTGCTACCATCTGTAAGTAAGACCACGGTGCTTTAGAAAAAGTTCCGGGTGATTTAATCACGAACTAACGCCCCACTTATCTCGACATGAAAATTCTTGGCCAATTCCCGCAAAAACGCATGCGCCGCGTGCGAAAAGATGATTTTTCTCGCCGCATGGTGCGGGAGAATCGCCTATCGGCGGATGATTTCATCTACCCGGTGTTTGTCATCGAGGGCAACAATCGCAGCGAAATAGTGCCGTCAATGCCCGGCGTGGAGCGGCTGACTTTGGATCGCCTGCTGCCGGTGGCGGAAAAATGCTTGAAGCTTGGCGTGCCCGCCATGGCGCTTTTCCCGGCGATCGATCCGGCGCTGAAAACCTTGGACGGCCAGGAGGCGATGAACGCCGCTGGCTTGATCCCGCGTGTGGTTGCGGCGCTGAAGAAAAATTTCCCGGAATTGGGCGTGATGACGGACGTTGCCCTCGACCCTTACACTAGCCACGGCCAGGACGGCGTGATCGACGACAACGGCTACATCATTAACGATGTGACGCTGGAGATTTTATGTAAGCAGGCGCTCACTCAGGCTGAGTCTGGGGTGGATATAGTCGCGCCGTCTGACATGATGGATGGCCGCATCGGCGCAATTCGTAAGGCGTTGGACGATGGCAAGCATATACACACCAAGATTATGGCGTATTCCGCGAAGTACGCCTCGGGTTTCTATGGCCCGTTCCGCGACGCGGTCGGCTCCGCTGCCAATCTCGGGAAGGGTAACAAAATGACCTACCAGATGGATCCGGCGAACAGCAACGAGGCATTGTGGGAAGTGGGTTTAGACCTGCAAGAAGGTGCCGATATGGTGATGGTCAAACCCGGCATGCCCTATCTCGACATCTTGCGCCGGGTGAAGGACGAATACCAAGCCCCGACGTTTGTGTATCAGGTCAGCGGCGAATATGCAATGCTGCAGGCGGCGTTTAAAAACGGCTGGCTGGACGAAAACAAATGCGTGTTGGAATCGTTACTTGCATTTAAGCGTGCGGGGGCGGACGGGATTTTGACTTATTTCGCGTTGCAGGCGGCGGCGCTTTTGCGGAACTAATTTTCAAAGATAGATGCCTGAAGAGCCAATCTGGTAGCGGCTTACAGCCCAGGCATCGCTCGGATCAAGTGGCCCCAGGCCAGTCCCTATCTATGGGCGTCTTAGGCGCGGCATTCAGTAGCGCCTTAACTTCGGCACGCTTAGCCCGCTCAACTGTCCGGCCATCGGCTTTATATTTTTGCATGATGCGCTCGTCGTCGCGCTCAAACACCGCGGCGGCGATGACGGCGCCATCGAGATCAAGGCGATAAACCGGCACCGCTTCGGTTCGCTCGTTCAGCGTAAAGTTTCGCGTTTCCAGTTCAAACTCGGATTTTTCATTCAGCAGAAAAATCTCGAACTCTTTCGCGCTATCGGCGAACAGATGCAAATTAATGTCGGAATGCTCGCCGGCGGTCCCGGTTAATACGGGGCCAACCAGATAGGGATTGAAGTGCGCGAAACGTTCCATGGCGTCAACCGCGATCTCACGCAAGTCACGCAAAATGGCAGGCTGTTCCTCCGCTTGATAAAGCGATTGGTAGGTTTTGAGCGCGGCTTCGATTTCTTGATTGTCCGGCAGCTCGCGCGTGTCCGCTACCCCCGCTTGGCGCGCCGCTTTGCGCTTGGCGGCGCGGTAATCCTGAATGCCATCGTCTGCCATCAGGCGCGCCGCCAGGTAGGCGAGATGACGGCGCATGTGGTTATTGCGGCCCATATCAGAATAACTGATCTTTGATCTCTTCCGCCGGCTTGTCGCCGTTCTCAGGCTGAATTTCGACCTCCTGCGGCGGCTGCATCGGCGGGATATTCTCTTGATAAAAATATTCGAATATCTTGTTGGGATTGTCCGGATCCTGCTTGCCGGTTTCCGGGTTGATGCCAAGTTGAACGATTCCTGCGGGAACCGTGAGTTTTGCCTCGGGCACGCCGCGCAATGCTTTTCCCATATACGCCATCCAAATCGGCAAGGCCGCGACCGCGCCGGTTTCTCTGTCACCCAATGGACTATTATTGTCGAACCCAATCCAGGCAATGGCGACCAAAGAGGGATGGAAGCCGGCAAACCAGGCGTCGCGATGGTCATTTGTGGTTCCGGTCTTACCGGCTAAATCGTCCCGGCCGAGGGACAGCGCTTTGGTCGCCGTGCCTACTTTGACGACGTCGCGTAGCAAGCTGTTCATTAGGAACGCGTTGCGTGGATCGAGGGTTTGCTCTGCCGTTGCGCCGGCGATAACCGGTTTGGACTGACTAATGATGTTACCCTTGGAATCAATGACCCGCTCGATGAAATAAGGCCTGACCTTATAGCCATTGTTGGCAAAGACGCAGTAGGCCGAGGCCATGGTCATGGGCGTTGCGTTGCCGGCGCCCAGCGCCATGGTGAGAAACGGCGGATTAAGCTTCGGGTCAAAGCCGAAGCGGCTGGTGACGTAGTCCTGCGCGTACTGCCCGCCGATGGATTGCATGATTCGAATCGACACCGTATTCTTCGATTTCGTCAGGGCGGTGCGCAGCCGGGTCGGGCCGGAATACTTTTCGTCGAAATTTTTTGGCTCCCACAACTCCCCACTGGCATCACCCGGATCGATCACCAACGGCGCGTCGTTGATTACGCTGGCCGGCGTAAAATTTTTTTCCAGCGCCGCGGAGTACACGAAGGGTTTGAAACTTGAGCCGGGCTGGCGCATGGCCTGCATGACGTGATTGAATTTACTGCTGTGGAAATCAAAACCGCCGGCTAAGGCGCGAATGGCGCCATCGCTGGGATTGACCGCCACTAGCGCTCCTTCGACGGCGGGCAGTTGTGCAATCGTAAAACGCGTTTGATCAATCTTGGAAACGCGAACGAACGCGCCCGGCCGAAGGCGGAGATTGGGTGCGGCGTTGCCGCTCAAGGCGGCTGCGGCGAAGCGGATGCCCTCGCCTTGAAGGGTGGTCGTACCGCCCCCTTTGACGTATACCTGAGCGCTGTTGGTGCTTACCTGCGTCACCAGCGCAGGCAACAACCCACCACTGACTTCCCGATCCGAGAGAATTTCTTCCAGTCGATGGTCGTCCATTGCGGGGGTAACGGCGGCGTTGGCAAACCCCTCCGGCCCACGATAGCCGTGGCGATTATCGTAATCAAGAAGTCCTTTGCGCAAACTCTCGTCAGCGGCCAACTGATCGTCTTTTCGAATGGTCGTAACGACTTTGAACCCGCTGTTGTAGGCAGTTTCACCATGAGTATCAAACATGTATTGCCGAACCATCTCGGCCACGTAATCGGCAGGGACAGAGTAGGTCTCGATCGCTTGCCGTAGCCGCGCCGGTTGATTGACGGAGGACTGATACTGTTCGTCGCTGATGTAGTTAAGCTCGCGCATGCGCCGCAGCACATACAGGGCACGCTGATTCGCGCATTTCAGGTTGTTGATTGGATTACATTTCGACGGCGCTTTGGGAAGGCCCGCCAAGGTTGCAATTTCACTGACACTGAGCTGATCAAGCCGCTTGTCGAAATACGTCTGCCCCGCAGCAGCAAAGCCGTAGGCACGTTGGCCGAGAAAGATCTGGTTAACGTAAAGTTCGAGTATCTGACTCTTGCTCAAATTGCGTTCGATTTTGAACGCAAGCAGCATCTCACTCAACTTCCTTGTAATGGTCTTTTCGCGCGTGAGGAAAAAGTTACGCGCGACTTGCATGGTAATTGTGCTCGCGCCTTCGCGCTTACTACCGGCGAACACATTAGCCAGCGCGGCACGCACGACGCCAATGTAATCCACCCCGGAATGCTGGTAGAAGCGATCATCTTCGGCGGCGAGGATCGCGTTCTTCATGAGATCGGGAACCGCCTCGATTTTCACTATGGCGCGCCGCTCGTCGCCGAACTCTCCTATCAACTGTCCGTCGGCGGTGAACACCCGCAGCGGAACGCGCGGCTTGTAGTCGGTGAGGGATTCTAGGCCCGGCAGATTGGGGTAGAGCAATGCCAGAGTGAGTGCAAAAACACCTACGGCGACCAGCCCGATAGTCACCAGGATCAAGAAAGGGTAAAGAATCCAGCGGTAGGACACGGAATGGTAAGCGATATTTGTCATTATCAAGGCTAATTATACCGTCGCCCCCCACATTTAATGAATCTTTATAAAATGCTTTACAGGCACTATACTTACTGTTAGGATTTAACGTGAATTATTTAAAGTAACTCGATATGCTAAAGGAAAAATTTCTTTCCCGGCTTGAATTTCTAAGTCCGCAGACGCCGCCGTTGGTTGGGGTGGATATTAGTTCTTCCTCCATCAAGATGGTCGAGCTTGCGCAGACAGGGAAAGATGGTTATCGCCTCGAGCGATACGTCATTGAGCCGCTACCCAAGGATATCGTCACCGAGGGCAATATCGCCAACTTAGAAGTCGCCGGGGAATCGCTTCGTCGCGCTTGGCGACGGCTTGGTACGCGGGTGAAGCTCGTCGCCATGGCATTACCGGCGTCGGCAGTGATCACGAAAAAAGTAATCATCCCGTCGGCCGGTCGCGAGGAAGACTTGGAAGTTCAGGTCGAAAGCGAAGCCAACCAGTATTTACCCTTTGCTCTGGATGAAGTAAACCTCGATTTTCAAGTGCTTGGCCAAGCCCCCACGGGGCCGGAAGAAGTTGAAGTGTTGATTGCCGCGTCCCGACGCGAGAAGGTCGAGGATCGAGTCGCCGTGGCGGAATCGGCGGGATTAAAGCCCGTCGTCATGGATGTAGAGTCTTACGCCGCGCAAGCCGCGCTAGAACTCATCGAAAAGAGTCTGCCGGGAAAGGATGGGGAGCGGATCATTGCCGCCGTCGACATCGGTGCATCAACCATGCGAATTTCCATGCTTAAAGATGGCCAAGCCGTCTACGTCCGTGAGCAGCAAGTGGGTGGAAATCAACTCACCCAAGAAATTGCCCGTCACTTCAATATCGACCCCGAGGAGGCGGAAAAGGAAAAAAAATCCGGGTCGCTGCCGGACGGCTATACGGCAGAGGTGTTACAACCATTCTTGGAAAATCTATCCCTTGAAATTGCCCGCGCGATCCAGTTTTTCTTTACCAGCACGCAATACAACAAGGTCGATCACATTATTCTTGCAGGCGGGTGTGCGATGCTTCCGGGGCTTGAGGACATCGTCTCAGCGCGTACGCAAATAAATACCTTAGTCGCAAACCCGTTTTCTCAAATGCAGATTTCGTCAAGATTAAGTCCGCGGCTGCTCGCACAAGATGCCCCGTCGTTGTTGGTCGCATGCGGTCTGGCAATGCGGAGGTTCGACGCATGATTCGCATCAACCTACTTCCTCACCGTCAGTTAAAACGTGAACAGCGCAAAAAACAAATGGCTGTTGGCGCAGGCATCGCTCTTGCCATTGGCATGGTGGTCGGATTATTGGGCCAAACCTATTTTTCGGGGCGCGTTGACACGCAGCGGACGCGTAATGCTTACCTAGCGGAAGAAACCAAAAAACTTGACGCTCAAATCGAGAAAATCAAAGCAATCAAGGAGCAAACCGCCGACTTAATGGCGCGCAAGCAAGTCGTCGAGGGATTGCAGACTAACCGCTCAGAGTCGGTTCACTTGATCGATCAATTGGTGCGCCAGATTCCGGAAGGGGTATGGATTAAAACCGTCAAGCAGACGGGGCAGGTCGTGAATATCGTCGGATATGCTCAAACCAATGGTCGGATTTCTACTTTGATGCGCAACTTTGACAGTTCCGAATGGTTGGAAAAACCGGAGTTGGTCGAGATCAAGGCTGTCGCGCTAAACAACAATCCGATCAGTGAATTTGGTATGAACGTTCGCGTTAAGCGCGCCCAAGCCGCGACCCCGGAAGAGGGACAAAAGGGAGCAAAGAAGAAGGACAAGGCCGCATGAATAACTGGCTCGAACAACTCAAGGCGCTCAATCCGCAAGATCCCGGTAATTGGCCCTGGCCCTTTAAATTGGGCGGGCTTGTTCTCTTGACCCTGATCGTTATCGCGGCCGCTTTCTGGTTTTTTTGGAAGCCGCAAATGGACGAGCTTTCCGCTGCCGAGACCGAGGAAATTCAACTCAAATCGGCGTTCATGGATAAAAAAGCGATGGCTGTGAACTTAGAGGCCTACGAGAAACGGCTCGCGGACATCGAGCAAAGTTTTGGCACCTTGCTCAAGCAGCTGCCAAAGCGAAGTGAAATGGACGCGTTATTGACGGACATAAACCAAGCAGGGTTGAGCCGAGGGCTCCAGTTTGAGCTTTTCAAGCCGTCCGCGTCGGAAACAATCAGTGAGTATTATGCGGAGTTGCCGGTCACGATCAAAGTCACAGGTGATTTTCATAATCTCGGTCATTTTGCCAGCGACGTCTCGAAGTTACCACGAATCGTACTGCTCAATGACCTCACTATCAACACCAGTACGGCTAAAGGCACGGAGGGTCAGTTGGTCATGGATGCCGTCGCCAAGACCTATCGTTACCTTGATGAAGAAGAGATCGCCACGCAGCTAAAGGCGAAGAAGGACAAAGACAAGTCGCAGAAGGGCGGAAAATCATGAAGCGAGCGATTTTTCTTGGCCTAACTACGCTTCTCGTCGGTTGCAGTTCAGAGCCTAACGAAGATCTAAAGCACTGGGTGAACGAATCAGAGCAACAGGTTGCGCAAAAAATCGAGCCTTTGCCGGAAGTCGCCCCATATCAAGCGTTCACCTACGCGGCTGATGATTTGTTTGAGCCATTTAAACCGCGAAAGCTGATCGATCAGCAAAAGAAAGACGGCGCCAATAAAGGCCCCGATCTAAATCGCCGCAAGGAGTTGCTGGAGTCCTATCCCTTGGGCGAACTAAAATTTGTTGGAACGATGGAAAAGGCCAAAATTCATTATGCATTGATCCGCGCGGACCAGACCGTTCACCGCGTGAAAGAAGGAAATTTCCTAGGTCAGAACTTTGGCCGGATCGTAGGAATAAACGAAACCGAAGTTACATTGAAAGAAAGCATTCAGGACAGCGAGGGCGAGTGGAAGGAAAACGAAGCCGCGTTGCAGCTGATTGATGAATTGGAGAAAAAATAATGTCTATAACGCGCCGCCCATTACACGATTTATTTCGGATTCTCATCGCGGCTGGGCTATTTTTCATGGGCTGGGCATGGGCGGCGAGCCCCGCGCCCGGCCCTGGCAACGCGATCGAGAGCATCACGGCGCAGAGCCTACCGGGCGGTAAGGTCATCATTAAATTTACCTTAAAGCAGAATCTGGCGAATCCACCCGGCACCTTCTCGGTCAACACGCCGCCACGTATCGCCCTCGATTTCGCTGATACAACCAATGCGATGGGTAAGAATACGTTGGAATTGCGCGAAGGCGAACTGCGAAACCTCAATATCGTTCAAGCCGGTAATCGCACTCGCGTTGTGATGAGTCTGAATCGATCCGTGCCGTACGAGACCAAAGTAGACGGTAAGACGTTATTGTTAACCCTGCAAGGTGGGGAAAAACCTGCAACGGGCGGGGAGACCTCGACGCGCTTTTCTGACGCTGCCCCGGCCGTATCTGGACATGCAGTTCGTGATGTCGACTTTCGCCGCGGACAGAATGGCGAGGGCCGCGTTGTGATCGATCTTTCCGATGCCACTACGGGGATTGATATCCGTCGCCAAGGGCGAAATTTAGTCGTCGAGTTTCAGGACGCGGCACTGGCAAAAAATCTTGAGCGCCGCCTAGACGTGCGTGATTTTGGCACGCCGGTCAAGTTCGTAGAGGCGCGGGCTTTTGGCGCCAATGTGCGAGTCAACATTGAGCCCGATGGATTGTGGGAACACTCCGCTTACCAGACGGATCGCAAGTTTATTGTCGAAGTAAAACGGTTGATTGAAGACCCCAACAAGTTAGTTCAGGGCTCACAACCGGGGTACGCCGGAGAGAAACTGTCGCTCAATTTCCAAAATGTTGAGATTCGTTCGGTACTGCAGGTGATCGCCGACTTCACGGGACTCAATATCATCGCCAGCGATTCGGTGCAAGGCAATATTACCTTGCGTTTGAAAGACGTACCGTGGGATCAAGCGCTGGACATCATTCTCCAAAGCAAGAGTTTGAGCAAGCGTAAGAACGGCAACGTTGTGCTCATTGCGCCGACCGACGAAGTCAACACCAAAGAAAAGCTCGCCCTAGAAGCCAACCAACAAATTTCGGAATTGGAGCAATTGCAGACCGAAAGTTTTCAATTGAACTATCAAAAAGCGGAGGACCTAAAGAAGCTGTTGTCCGACGAGAAACAACGCATCCTGTCCAAACGTGGAAGTGCGGTGTTCGACGGCAGAACCAACACCTTATTCGTGCAGGACACCGGTAATCGATTGGACGAGTTGCGTAAGCTGATCGTCAAGATTGATGTGCCGGTTCGCCAGGTCATGATCGAAGCACGCATCGTGATCGCCGACGACAAATGGAGTAAACAACTCGGGTTTCGCTTCGGTGGGCGTGGCGGGTACAACCGCAACAATACGAACTTGGGCATATCCAGCACCCTTGAGCCCTCAACGAGCATAGCTACTGGAACAAATACGGCGGTTAATGTAAGCGACATTCCGAATATTAGCTTGCCAGTCGCCGGCGCCAGTCCGACGGCTTCACTCGCGTTTACGCTGCTCAATATCGGTAGCGGCAACTTGATCGCCTTTGAGTTACAAGCACTCGAAGCGGACAAGCGCGGGAAGATTGTTTCCAGTCCTCGAGTCATTACGGCAGATAAACAAAAAGCGACGATCGAGCAAGGTACCGAGATTCCGTATTTGACGTCCGCATCCAATGGCGGAACCACGGTCAACTTTAAATCAGCTGTTTTGAGCCTCGCGGTCACCCCGCAAATTACGCCGGACGGTCGGGTAATTATGGATCTGGAAGTGAAGAAGGACGCTGTGGGCCCCTCATTCCAAGGCATTCCGTCGATTGACACCAAAAAGGTTATTACCCAAATCCTGGTCGACGATGGTGAAACCGCTGTACTCGGCGGAATTTACGAGCAAACCTCGCGCGTTGACACGGAAAAAGTGCCGCTGCTCGGAGACCTCCCATTCATTGGACGCCTATTCAAACACGATTCGCGGGT
>JANMJR010000233.1:0-1593 GCA_031371465.1 Pseudomonadota bacterium | reverse complement strand
CGGCGATCGCTTCCATGATCAATTGCAATGCCGATTCGTTATTCGGTAAATTGGGCGCGAAACCGCCTTCGTCGCCGACGGTGGTAGCCATACCTTTTGCGTCGATGAGCTTCTTCAGGCCATGAAAAATTTCCACGCCACAACGCAATGCTTCGCGAAATGTTTGAAAACCGTGGGGAATCACCATGAATTCTTGCAAATCCAGGCTATTGTTGGCGTGAGCGCCGCCGTTAATCACGTTCATCATGGGAACGGGCAATTGCATACCACCCGCGCCGCCGAGATAACGATACAGTGGTAAACCCGACTCTTCCGCCGCTGCTTTCGCCACGGCCATCGACACCGCCAACAACGCGTTCGCGCCGAGCCGTGATTTGTTGTCGGTGCCGTCGAGGTCGATGAGAATTTTGTCGATGAAGATTTGCTCGGAAGCGTCCAGTCCGATAATCGCTTCGCAAATTTCCGTGTTGATGTTTTCAACCGCCTGCAACACGCCTTTGCCGAGGTAACGCTGTTTGTCACCATCGCGCAGTTCAACGGCTTCGCGCGAGCCGGTCGACGCGCCGGACGGCACCGCCGCGCGGCCGATAATGCCGGACTCCAACAACACATCGGCTTCGACGGTCGGATTGCCGCGCGAATCGAGAATTTCCCGCCCCATTACTTCAACGATTGCAGTCATGAGTTCTCCTTATTGAATTTCAATTGCCTAAATTATTCTCGGCGAAGCCGTGTTGCTTGACCAGGCGGTCGATGGCCTGCAAGGTCACCAGCAGATGTTTCATTTTTCCTAACGGCCAGGCGTTAGGTCCGTCGGACAGCGCCTTCTCCGGATCCGGATGGGTTTCCATGAACAGGCCGGCGATACCGACCGCGACGGCGGCGCGCGCCAGCACCGGCACAAACTCGCGCTGGCCGCCGCTTTTCGTGCCTTGGCCGCCGGGCAGTTGCACTGAATGGGTGGCATCGAATACGACCGGACAACCGCTCTCGCGCATGATCGCCAACGAACGCATGTCCGACACCAAATTGTTGTAGCCGAAACTCACGCCGCGCTCGCACACCATGATGTTGTCTTGGCCGCTGGCTTGGCGCGCTTTGTCGACCACATTTTTCATATCGCCGGGCGCGAGGAACTGGCCCTTTTTAATGTTGACCGGTTTGCCGGCAGAGGCCGCCGCGTGGATGAAATCCGTTTGTCGGCAGAGGAACGCGGGCGTTTGCAACACGTCGACCACGGCGGCAACCGCGGCGATCTCATCGATTGCGTGAATGTCGGTCAACACCGGCACGCCGATTTGCGCTTTGACTTCCGCCAGAATCTTCAAGCCGGCATCCATACCCGGGCCGCGAAACGATTTGCCGGAACTACGATTGGCTTTGTCGAAGGACGATTTGTAGATGAAGGGAATGCCAAGCGATCCGGCAATCTCTTGCAATTGCCCGGCAGTATCGAGCGCCAATTGGCGCGATTCAACGACGCACGGGCCGGCGATGAGAAAAAATGGGTGTTCAAGCCCGACTTCGAACCCGCACAGGCGCATCAGTTAACCGTGCTCAGTTGCGCGCCGGAATAAACGGGCGCATTGGCGC
>JANMJR010000229.1:0-4271 GCA_031371465.1 Pseudomonadota bacterium | reverse complement strand
AGATTCGCCCAGGCGCGTGCCAATTCCGCGTGCGTTTCTACCTCGGCGAAACGTATTTCGACCGCCGTTCGGCGCGCTTCTAACGCGGCGGACAAATTGCCACGGCCGGACCGATAAGCTGCCAAGGCCGCCGCCGCCGCCTCGCGCGAAAGTGGCGCCAGTTCTTCCCAATAGCGCTTCAGACGCGCCCGCGCGGTTTCCCAGTCGGCCACCATGCGTTTGATCTCAGCTTCGTGCATCCGGCGCGTCTCCTCCCGCTCGGCCTGTACTTGTTCCAGCGCCTTGTAGCGCGCGGCGATGACGGGATCCTGGCGCGTTTTGCCGAACACCGGCAAGTCGATGCGCGCCTGGATGGTAACCATGTTGGAGAACGATGAGCCGCGTTGCGCATACGCTAGTTCCAGACTCCAGTCCGGCTTCTTGGCGGCTTGCGCTTCGGCAATGTCGGCACGCGCCATGGCCTCCATCGATTCGTAGGTCAGGAGCTGCGGATGATGCGCAAGTGCCTCGAGAAATTCATTCGGCGCACGCGGCAAGGCATAAAATGAGGGAGGCTTATCGAGCGGTCGTATAGCCGCAGTATCACCCACATAGCGCGCGAATGAGGCTTGCGCTCCTTTGAGGTCTCGGTCGATCAGTTGCATGCGATCTTGGACTTGTACGCGTGCGGTGCGCGCGAGAATCGGATCAGCCGGACTGCCCTTGCCACCCGCTAACGCTGCGCGCGCCGCATCTGCGAGCAAGGCCGTCTCGCGATCGAGTTCGCGCAGGACGCGCAGTCGCTGCTCAATGAAATAGCGATCCAGCCATGCCAGTGCAACCTCACGGCGCAAATCATTCTGGGCACTGACTAGCTTGGCCTGTTCTCGTTGCCGCTCGGCCACCGCCTTGGCTTCGCGTGCTTGGAGTTTTTCCGAACGGGTGAACTGTTGACTGATGCCGATCTTGCGCATGGTCATGAAATCGCGCCCGATGCTAAACGCATCAGAGCCGTTGATCGGCAGATTTTCCACGCCGATGGCGAGTTGCGGATCCGGTCGCTGACCGGCGCTGACGATCAGGCTTTCGGCGGCGGCAATGGCCGCCGATTGCGCGGCAAGAAGCGGCGAACGTGCTTGCGCGAGTTTCAGCGCTTCGGGTAACGATAGCGCCGCCGGGCTTTGCGCCGTGGCGCCCAGTGGGGCGAAGACAACTGCAATGGACAACAGCCGACATGCAAGGCGGCCTGACGTTGCGGGCGCATGGGCAGTTCGCGCACAAATCGAAAAAAACATGATAAATGTCCTTGTAAGAAAGCAAATTCGCCGCACGGGGATTTCACGTGCGGCGAGCAGAAAAACTTACAAGCAGTTTTAAATTCGGAAACTACAGAAACGGATTGAGATGGCGGGCTCGCCGCAATACTCGATGCGTACAAAAGCGGCCGCGGAATGCCTTGCATATTCAAGCACCGGAATAACTAATACCACTTGATGCGCCTCCGGCGACGGCGGCGGTTCGCCCGTGTCCAGCGACTGATGATCCGCAGTACAGTGCGCCTGACAAAGGTTCAAGTTCATACTGCCCATCTTGCAGCACTCAGAATCCCCGGCCGCGGCGATGACCTTGGCGAGACTCGATACCGGCATCATGCATCCGCTTACCGCCAACGCCGCTTGCGTAAACAACAAAAATAAAAGCACGAAGCGTGCGATTTGACGAAGACAGTGGTGAGCGCGGTAGATCATTGCACTTTTAGCATAATTGGAAATACGGTACTTGTCCACGAATTTTCGCCGTAAGAAAGTGAAAAACTTTCGCGTATAACAATCATTGCGTTCCCAGGTCATCTTGAACACCAATTCCGGCGACGTGGACACGTCTTCCGGTACTCTTCGACGCTGTTTTGCGAGATGAAAACCGGCTATGCGTGGACGCATTCAATCGGCGCTAAAATCTAAATCGGACCGTCAATTAAAATACGGGATCGGGAAACGACCCACAGTTGACATTCAGATGCAGCGTTGAAAACAGAAAAAAGCCGACCTTCAAACGGTTGAGTTAACGCGATTGGTGGCTTATCTAAACACAAACTTCTAATCGGAACTCATCCTTCTTTCTAGGTGGGTATTCCGCCGCATGATATTCTTTAGCGAACACAAAGAAGCGCCATGGAGTCTCTATGTTAGCGACTCTTGGTCAAACTTGGAGTTCAAATAGACCCTACAATGAGAACCGCGTTTTTAAGAATCGAGGAGTGGCCCCCGCTCGCATGGCTAGCCGTTTGCAAAAAAGCCGATAGCGAAGTTACGGTCGTCCATGGTCCGCAGGTAGAGACGACTGACGAGTGGTTTTGCGAAGCGGTATGGGCGGGAGACTATGAGGAAGGTGGTTTCGACGCGACTGATATCGTCGCTGGCAGTGGAGGGCGGCTTCGCGATCGCGAAATAATATTTGTCTCTTCTGGTTCGACCGTGGATCGGCTGGTGTATTGGCAATCGGACAAGATCCTGCTTGTTTCAAACTCAATCGCCTGCCTTTTGGCGGTGGCGAATGCTTCGGCTATGGTTGCTTATCCTCGTTATTGGTCTGACTTCTGGACGATTGTCTCTGGTCTAAAGCGATACAAGACCGATCTGCCGACTTCTATTGGCATGCTACGCCTCCTGTACTTTGACAACCTTTCGTGGAATGGCCAGGAGTTGCAGGTCGTGCCGAAACCGCAACCTAGGCGCGATTTCAGCGACTTCGAGCACTACCACGGTTTTCTCAGCGAATCCATGCACGCGGTTGCCACCAACTCCGCGTCGCCTGCTCGCAGATCGCCCTACCGCACGCTGTGTACCATTTCCTCCGGCTATGATTCGCCCTGTGTCGCCACAATTGCCAAATCTGCGGGGTGCGCGGAAGCGATTTGCATCGACACCTCCCGTGATGGGGTCCCAGAATGTGGGGCAGCAATCGCTGAACATTTAGGAATGCGTGCCTATATCATTCCCCGCGACGGTTGGCGAGCTATAGCATTTGCCCAGATCCCTTTTCTTGCGGCGGACAGTACAGCGGAGGCAGTGTCACTGCAGAGTGCCGTATCGCACCTGCACGGCCGCGTCTTGTTCACCGGTAACTATGGCGGCATTATTTGGGGAAAGAATCCACCAGATTTAGGCGAGTCGATCATTCGCGGGGATACCTCTGGCCTTTCACACTGCGAATTTCGCCTTTGGCAAGGTTACATTCAATGTGCGGTTCCATTTTGGGGCGCGCGACAGATTCGGGATGTGAATCAAATTACGCTCTCGTCGGACCTGCGAGAGTGGGACGTATCGGGAGCCTACAGCCGACCCATCCCTCGCCGCATCGTTGAAACCGCCGGCGTGCCCCGCACCATGTTCGGCGTAACAAAACAGGCGACCGCCATAATCGAGAGCGAATTCTTAACGCCGGATGCGATGGCAGATTACTTTGCCTGGCTCAAGCGCCACCGTCTGGAGTGGATCAAGCAGGGACGTCTACCTCCAATTCGCCATGATGCTTTCGATTGCTGGCTCGCCAGAAAGCTTGGTGACTTAAAATATCTTCCAGTCCTGTGGCGATTGGAGCGGCAAAGTCAGATGGATTGGCCGCTCCTGTTACGGGCTTATGTATTTCCTTGGGCCATCGAACATGCAAAGAAGCTTTATCAAGGCTCAGCCTCATTTCGTTCCGTTCAAGCCCTTCTCTAGCAAGATGATGCAGAATCTCGCCCGCAAAGCCCCGCCCCACCCGGGTTCCCACCCAAAGTCTGCTCGCTTGCGTTATTGTAGGCCTTGCGACTATGTGCGCCGCTCAGTTTGGCGTGACGCCCAGTTATCGAGCGGTTTTGAATGGAATCGCGGACTAGCATCGCTATTATCCTAGACACAGTAGCGTGCAAACGCCACTCTGTGTGAGCCCTCTCTCGACGGAGCTAGGTCGACGCCGTCATGTGGAAGGTTTCGCGCAGCGCAATTTCGAGCTTGTCACCGATTTCCGCGATGTGTTTTTCTTCAACGATAAAAGGCGGGGCAAGCAGAACATGATCCCCACGTGTGCCATCCACATTACCGGAGTAAGCATTGCATAATAGCCCGCTTTTCATCGCGTTTGCTTTCACTTTGGCGCTCAACTTGAATTTGGCGTCGAACGGTTCTTTGGTTGCGCGATCCGCAACGAACTCAATGCCTAACAACAATCCACGCCCGCGGATATCGCCGACGTGAGGATGTGATCCGAAACGCGTTCGGAGCATCGCCTCTAGTTCGGGTGCGAGTCGA
>JANMJR010000195.1:0-1763 GCA_031371465.1 Pseudomonadota bacterium | reverse complement strand
CGGGCCGACTTTTTCCACGCCAGGCACGTTGTCCACGCTGTCGCCGACCAGCGCTAGATAATCGACCATGCGCGTCGGCGCCACGCCGAATTTCGCCAGCACACCGGCTTCGTCCAGCATCTCATTGCTCATGGTGTTGATCAGCGTCACATGGGCGGTGACCAGTTGGGTAAGATCTTTATCGCCGGTGGAAATGACTGTGTTGGTGCCGCGTGCTTCCGCGTGCTTTGCTAACGTGCCGATCACATCGTCGGCCTCGACACCATCGACCATCAGCAATGGCCAACCCAATGCACGTATGGTTTCCAGCAACGGCTCGATCTGCAGCGACAGATCATCGGGCATCGCCGCGCGATTCGCCTTGTAGTCGGGATACCAATCGTCGCGAAAGGTCTTGCCCTTCGCATCCATCACGCAGGCGAGATAATCCGGCTTATAATCGGAACGTAATTTGCGCAACATGTTGATCACGCCGTAGATCGCGCCGGTCGGTTCGCCTTGCGGGCTGCGCAAGTCAGGCAGGCCGTGAAATGCGCGATAAAGATAGGACGAGCCGTCCACCAACAATAGTGTTTGCATGAGAGATTATGAGCCTGAATAAAAAGATACCGCCGTTGGCCGATCGCGAATTGATGTCGCGCGCCAACTACACCGCGCGTGAGTCCTGGCGCATGTTTGAGATTATGGCAGAATTCGTCGAGGGCACGGAGAAGCTCGCGACGATCCATCCGGCTGTCAGCATCTTCGGCAGCGCGCGCACGCCGCATGATCACCCCTACTATTTATTGACCGAGCAAATTGCGCGCAATTTGTCTGACGCGGGCTTTAGCGTTATCTCGGGGGGCGGGCCGGGCATCATGGAAGCCGCGAACAAAGGCGCGTTTTTCGGCAAATCGCCATCGGTCGGCCTCAACATTCGCTTACCCCACGAGCAAAGCGACAACCAGTTTCAGGACATCACGCTGTCGTTCCAACATTTTTTCGCGCGCAAAGTCATGTTCGTGAAATACGCCTCGGCCTACGTGGTCATGCCGGGCGGCTTCGGCACGCTCGATGAATTAATGGAAGCGATGACCCTGACGCAAACCGGCAAGACGCGCAAGATTCCCATCATTCTGGTGCACTCGCCGTTTTGGCAGGGCTTGCTCGATTGGTTCAAGTCGACGTTAGTGACCGAAAAAATGATCAATCCCGAAGATATAGATTTGATCAAAGTGATTGATCAGCCGCAAGCGGTTGTTGAGGCGATCTTCCAGCACTATGAAACCCGTGGGTTTACGCCGTCGGCGGCGGAGCGCGAGAAAATGTTGAGCCTTTAGTCGTGGCGGTTTTCACCCGCGTCCTACGCGACGAATTGCAAACCTGGCTCAGGGGTTATTCGGTCGGCGCCCTAGTCGATTTTCGCGGCATCGAATCGGGCATCGAGAACACCAACTATTTCGTCACCACCTCCGAAGGCGAGTTCGTTCTCACGCTGTTCGAAGTATTGAAGCCGCGGGAATTGCCGTTCTATCTGAACTTCATGGCCCATCTGGCGAACCACGGTATCCCGTGCCCGCGCCCAATCGCCAATTTGCAGAATCAATATCTCGGTGAGCTAAAGAGTAAACCGGCGAGTTTGGTGAGTCGGTTGGAAGGCACATCCGTATTGAAACCCACGCCGATGCATTGCGCCAGGGTCGGCAAACTGCTGGCCAACATGCACCTTGCCGGAAAAAGTTACCCGCTCTTTCTGGATAATCCGCGCGGCCCCGCGTGGCGCA
>JANMJR010000179.1:0-11059 GCA_031371465.1 Pseudomonadota bacterium | reverse complement strand
TGAAATTCATCGCTTTATTCACTGCGATCTGCTTGGTGGCACAGCCCACGCTGGCGGCCAACGACCTGCCCGATCTGGGCGAAAGCGCGCAAAGCGTGTTCACGCCGCAGCAGGAACGCGCCTTGGGCAACAACATCATGGGGGAGATTCGCGCCTACAAAGATTACGACGACGATCCCGAAGTGGTGGATTATCTGAATTCCCTCGGCAATCGATTGGTTGCCAACAGCGCCGATCGTGGCCGCACCTTTGAATTTTTCCTGATGCGCGATAACACGCTGAACGCCTTCGCCCTGCCCGGCGCGTTCGTCGGCGTACATACCGGGTTGTTGCTCGCCTCCGAGAGCGAATCGGAACTCGCCTCGGTACTCGCGCACGAAATCGGGCATGTCACGCAACGCCATATCGCACGCCAAATCGCAGGGCAAGAGCGCAGCGGTTGGGCGACTCTCGCCGCCTTGGCGCTGGCAATTCTGGTGGCGCGCTCCAACGCGCAAGCGGCCCAGGCGGCTGTGGCCGGCGCGCAAGCGGCGAGTATCCAATCGCAACTCGACTACACCCGCGAGTACGAACGCGAAGCCGATCGCACCGGCGTTGAGTTGCTGAGTAAGACCGGTTTTGATGCGCGCGGCGCCGTATCGTTTTTCGAGCGTCTGCAACGCAATAACCGCGTCTACGAAACCAACGCGCCACAATATCTTCGTACCCATCCGCTCACCAGCGATCGCATCGCCGATATTCAGAATCGCGTCGAGCAACTGCCGGTTAAGCAGGTGGCCGATAGCTTGGATTTCCAACTGGTGCGCGCCAAACTGCGCGCCCTGCTGCATCCGGCTAAGGACGCTTTACGTTACTTTGAAAGTTTGCGTCTGGAGACGCCGAGCGCCAATCACGACAGCGCGGTGGTCGCCAGTTACGGCCTCGCGACGGTGTTACGCCGCATGAATGATTTTGCCGGCGCCGAAAAAGCCTTGACGACGGCACGCAAGACAACACCCAACGCACTGGCGGAAAATCTGGCCGCGAAGCTCAAGCGCGATTTAAAAGATCCGCAAGCCGCGCTGGGCATTTATCAAGCCGGGCTCAAACGCTATGGCGATAGCCGCGCACTGATTTACGGCTACGCCGAAACCTTGATCGAAACCAACGACAGCAAACAAGCACTGGCGTTTATCGCCGATCGCTTGCTGATCAGTAGCGGCGACGCGGATCTTTATGATCTTCAAGGTAAAGCCTACGCCGCGCAGGGCAAGAAACTGCTTCAGCATCAGTCCCTCGCCGAAGCCTACGTGCGCATCGGCAATCTTTCCGCCGCCGTCGACCAACTGCAGATCGCCGTTCGCAGCGGCGATGGTGATTACTATCAGCAGTCGAGCGTGGAGGCGCGCTTGAAAGAACTACGCACCGAGCTCGCTGCGGAAAACAAACAGAAGAAACCTAAGGCGAATTAAACTTGTCACACACCTTGTACATGGCTGCTCGCGGCCTCACTTTCATTGTTGGATGCCTAGTGTTCGGCTATGCCGCCGCCGACGAAAAAAATACCATGCTGGGCCGCGAACTCGCCTTCAGCAGCGCGAAAGGCAATTGCCTCGCCTGCCATCAAATCCCAGGCGATCCGTCCGCTGTCACCTCGGCGAACATCGGCCCACCCTTGGTTGCCATGCAGGCGCGCTTTCCCGATCGTGCGCGATTGCGGGCGCAGGTCTGGGACGCCACCGCCTTCAACCCTAACACTGTCATGCCGCCGTTTGGTAAGCACAAAGTCCTCAGTGACGACGAAATTGATAAAATAGTGGATTACATTGCGGGTTTATGAGAGACGTGAGGCTAGATGAATAATTTACGCAGACTGTTTTTGACTCGATGCGCGGCGTTTGGCGCGGCAGTGGTGGTCGGCGCGCTGAAACCGTTGCAGGCGTTGGCAGCAGAATGGAATAAGGTGGCATTCGATGCAAAAACGCTTCCCGAAGCGCTAAAAGGCGCCGGTGTGCAAAACGCCAGCGAGAGCAAGGACATCATCATCAAAGCGCCGGATATTGCGGAGAATAGCGCCGTTGTCCCGGTGGAAGTACATTGCAAGATTCCCGGTACGCAAATGGTTTACCTTTTCGCGGACAAAAATCCGCAGCCTTTGATCGCGCAATTCGCCATTGCCGAAGGGGTTGAGCCTTACATTTCGACGCGCATCAAAATGGGTGACACGGGCAACATTCGCGTGGTAGTCCAAGCGGGTGGAAAAAACTACAGCGCGACCAAGGAAGTCAAAGTCACGATCGGTGGTTGCGGTTAGCCGTGGCGTATCACCATATGATGAGCCGCCCCTCATGGCCCTAGGCCAGTGGCTAGCCTCGGGCTACCCCGTCCCGCCCTTCTCCCAGAGGGAGAAGGTGCAGGGTGAGGGTAGGACGAACGGTATCCGCACAAAACATAATTTGGAGAAAAAATAGTATGGCTGATCCGATGAAAATTCGCGCGCAGGTAGCGGGCGACATGGCGGACATCAAAATTCTGATGAATCATCCCATGGATACAGGACGCAAGAAAAACGACGAAGGCGAATGGGTCATGGCGTCTGCTCCGCATTTCATCCAGCAAGTCACCATTACGCTGAACGGCAAGACCGTCATCGATGGCCAATTCGGATCGTCCATCTCGAAGAACCCGTTTCTGGGTTTCAAAGTGAAGGGCGCGAAAGTCGGCGACGAGTTGGTCGTGACCTGGGTCGACAACAAAGGCGATCAGCGCACCGATAAAACCAAGCTCGAAGCAAAGCCGAGTTAGCCCCCATGTCACAGAAGGTTGTGCTGCGCTGGGCTGCGTTGGTTTCATTTACGGCGGTTGCCGTCGGCTCTGTCGCGCTCAACGCCCAGACCGATCCTGAGCATGATCGTATGGCGTTTATCGAGCTTTATCAAAAGAAATTTCCCGAGCGGCCGCTCGGCGACTATGTGCTTGGCGCGCTCATGCTGAGCGAGGATGCCCGGCAGCAATACGACAGCATTATGGAATGGCCGCCGTTCGCGCCGGTGATCGACGCCGGCAAAGCGATGTGGGAAAAACCATTCAAAAATGGTAAGACCTATGCAGATTGTTTTCCCAACGGCGGAAAACGGGTCGCCGGCGACTACCCGCAATACGACGCCAAGCTCGGCAAAATCGTCAACTTTGAAATGGCGATCAATCAGTGTTTGATTGCCAATGGCGAAACGCCGCTGAAAATTTCCGACATGAAAACCATGGGCGTGCTTATGTCCTACGCGCGCACCTTGTCAGACGGCATGAAAATGAACATCAAGGTCGATAGCTCCGCTGCGTTGGAAAAGTTTGAAGCCGGAAAGCGTTTCTTCTACACCCGCCGCGGCCAGCTCAATTTCGCCTGCGCCTCGTGCCATGTGCAGAATGCGGGGAACATTTTGCGCACGGAAATTCTCTCGCCCACCGTCGGCCAAGCGACCCATTGGCCGGTGTTTCGCGGCGGCGACAACTTGAATACTATTCAAGCGCGTTACAAACGTTGCCTTGAACAAATTCGCGCCGCGCCCTTAGAGCAAGGCGGCGAGGACTTCAACAATTTAGAATACTTTCATTCCTATTTGAGTAACGGCCTGCCGCTCAAAGCATCGGTCTATCGGAAGTAAAACGCAATGGGTATGACGCGACGCGAGTTTTTGCATATCCTGGCGGCCGCGAGCGCTGCGGGCTTTGCGCTGAATGGTCACGCAGAGGGCAATCCTTACGAAATGCCGCGCTTCGGCAATGTGTCCCTGCTGCATCTCACCGACTGCCACGCCCAATTACTGCCCGGACATTTCCGCGAACCTAACATCAATTTAGGACTCGGCGCCCATCGCGGCCAGCCGCCGCATCTCGTCGGCGACGCGATGCTGAAACACTATGGCATCGCCCCAAATTCCCGCGCCGCTCACGCCTTCACTCATCTGGATTTCGTCGCCGCCGCGCGCACCTATGGAAAAGTGGGGGGCTTCGCTCATCTCGCTACATTAGTCAAACAACTGCGTGCCGAGCGCCCAGGCGCACTGCTGCTCGACGGCGGCGACTCCTGGCAAGGCTCGGCGACGGCGTTGTGGAGCAACGGTCAGGACATGGTCGATGCATCGAAACTGCTTGGCGTTGACGTGATGACCGGCCATTGGGAATTCACCCTCGGCGCCGATCGTGTAATGGAAATTGTCGAAAAAGATTTTCGCGGCCAGATCGATTTTCTGGCGCAGAACGTCAGCACCCGTGACTTCGGCGATACGGTATTTAAGTCCCATAGCATCCGCGAGGTGAACGGCGTTCGCGTCGCGGTGATCGGCCAAGCGTTCCCCTACACGCCGATCGCCAACCCAGCCTACAAAGTCCCGCAGTGGAGCTTCGGCATCCAAGAGGAATCACTGCAAAACAGCGTTGATTCATTGCGCGCGCAAGGCGTCGGCGTGGTGGTATTGCTGTCGCACAATGGCATGGACGTGGATCTCAAACTCGCCTCGCGGGTGACCGGCATCGACGTGATCTTTGGCGGCCATACCCATGATGCCACACCGCAACCCAGCATCATCGCCAATCGCTCGGGAAAAACCCTGGTGACCAACGGCGGGTCCAACGGAAAATTCCTCGGCGTCATGGATCTCGATGTTAAAGCCGGGCGTGTGGCGGGTTATCGCTATCGCCTTATGCCCGTCTTCGCCAATCTCATCCCTGCCGATGCCGAAATGGATGCGTTGATTCAGCGTCATCGCCAACCCTTCTTGGCGGATCTGCAGCGCGAACTCGCAACCACCGAGACCTTGCTCTATCGACGTGGTAATTTCAACGGCAGTTTTGACCAATTGATCTTGGACGCGATGCTCAAAGTCATGGATGCCGAAATCGGATTCTCCGCTGGGTTCCGCTGGGGCACGGCGCTGTTACCCGGATCGACGATCACCCGTGAAGACTTAATGGCGCAGACCGCTATCACCTATCCATGCACCGAAGTGAATGAATTGAGCGGCGCCGAGATCAAGGCGATTCTTGAAGATAAGGCGGACAATCTTTTCAACCCCGATCCTTATTTACAGCAAGGCGGCGACATGACGCGCGTCGGCGGCATGCAGTATTCTCTCGAACCGTCGGCGTTCATCGGGCAGCGAATCGGTCATATGACTTTAAACGGAAAAAATATTGAAGCGAGCCGCAAATATAGAGTCGCGAGTTGGGCCTCCCTCGACGAAAACGCGTCCGGCCCGCCGATCTGGAATGTGGTGGGCTGTTATTTGCGCGACCAACGCACCATCACGGCAAGCAGACTCAATTTTCCGCAACTCGTCGGCGTGAGCGGGAATCCGGGATGGGACGTCTGATGGCTCGCTTGATCATTCCGTGGCGATTCGTTTTCTGGGTGGCGCTGTTTGCGGTGAGCGGTGCTGGCTATGCCCTGTGGAAGAAAATCCCCGTGGAGCAACCACCGCAAAAATTCAAAACCGAGAAAATCGCCCGTGGCGACGTGGTGCAGACCATCACCGCGAACGGTACACTGAATCCGGTCGTAGTGATCAACGTCGGCACACAAATTTCCGGCACGATTCAGAAATTGCATGTGAATTTCAACGACCAAGTGACCGCCGGCCAAATCCTTGCAGAACTCGATCCGTCATTGCTCAGCGCGACCCTAAAGCAAAGCCAAGCGAATCTTGCCAGTACCGAAGCCAATTTACGGCTGGCTCATACGAAAGAGGCACGGGCGCGAAAACTTGTCGCGCAAGGCTTTGTCGTGCAATCGCAGCTCGACGAAGCCGTCGAAACACTTGACGCCGCCAAGGCGCAAATCAAAGTCGTCAAAGCGCAAATTGAGCGCGATGAAGCCAACCTGCGCTATAGCACTATTCGTTCGCCGATCTCCGGCATCGTCATCGCGCGCCCGGTGGATATTGGTCAGACCGTCGCCGCGAGCTTCCAAACCCCGACGTTATTTCAGATCGCGCAAGATCTGAAAGTCATGCAGATCGATACCAGCATCGCAGAGGCCGATATCGGAAAAATCAAACTGCAACAGGAAGTGACTTTTTCCGTCGACACCTTTGCCGATGAAACTTTCCCCGGAAAAGTTAAGCAAATTCGTCTCAATCCGACGATTCAACAAAATGTCGTCACTTATAATGTCGTCATTGCCGCGGATAACAGCGAGGGCACGTTGCTCCCTGGCATGACGGCGCATGTGCAAATCAATACCCAACAGCGCACGCAAGTGCTGCGCGTCCCGAACGCGGCGCTGCGTTACAAACCCGGCGATGCCGAACTCGTCAACAAAGATACCAACCCAAAACTCTATAAAGTGATTCAAGGAAAACCGGCGTCGTTCAATGTCAAACTTGGCATCGCCGATAATCTCTACACCGAGATTGTTTCCGGCGATCTCAAAGAAGGCGACGAAGTCATCACCCGTGAATTCGGCGCACGCAAGGGCCCGGGCGATCAAGGCCCATTCCGTTTTCGCATGATGTGACTAACATACCGCTGATCCGCGTCGAGAACCTCGGTAAGCATTACGAGACGGCCGCGCCCGATACGCCGCCGGCGCTGAACCAAGTCAGCGTGAATATCTTCGCCGGCGAATTTGTCGCCATCATGGGGCCATCCGGGTCCGGCAAATCCACTTTCATGAATTTGCTCGGCTGCCTGGATGTGCCGACCTCGGGCGCTTACTTTCTCAATGGCCGCAACGTCGCCGAGCTAAGCCTGAACGAACTCGCCGATGTGCGCAATAGCCAACTCGGCTTCGTTTTCCAGGGATTCAATTTGCTCAAACGGGTCACCGCTTTAGACAATGTCGCGTTGCCGCTGCTGTACGCGGGTGTCGGTAAGCGCAAGCGCCGCGAGCGCGCGCAAGCGCTGTTGACGCAAATCGGACTTGGCCAATATGGACAGTCGCTACCGAATCGCATGTCGGGTGGACAGCAACAACGCGTCGCCATCGCGCGCGCGCTGGCCAATTCGCCCAAGGTCATCTTGGCGGACGAGCCCACAGGCAACTTGGACAGCGAAACCAGCAACGAAATCATGGGGGTGTTGACGCGCTTAAATCGTGAACAAGGCCTGACGATTATTCTCGTTACGCACGAACTCGATGTCGCAAATTTCGCCAATCGCTTGATTCGATTTAAGGATGGCGTCGTGGTGCACGACGGAACGGTGACGCACCAATGAATCCGTTCGCAAACCTCGGCGAAGCCTGGCGCGCCCTCGGCGCCAATCGCCTGCGCACCGCGCTGACCATGCTCGGCATGATCATCGGCGTCTCCGCTGTCGTGCTCATGCTGGCGATCGGCGAAGGCGCCAAGCAAAGCGTCAATCGCTCGGTGCAGTCCATGGGTAGCAATTTGTTCATTGTCATGTCGGGATCGACATCGGCGGGCGGGTTACGCGGCGGCTCGGGATCGGCGCCGACAGTCACCATCAAAGATGCCGAAGCCATTGGCAAATTGCCATCGATCGCCGCATCTGCGCCGGTCTCGTCGGGCAACGCGCAAGTGATACTGGGCGCCAACAACTGGAGCACACAAATTACCGGCGTCACGCCGGAATATTTCACCGCCCGCTCTTGGGTCATGGAGCAAGGCGACATCCTCAGCGAAACGGACGTGCGCAACGCCGCGCGCAATGCCATCCTCGGGCAAACCGTCATCAAGAATTTATTTGGCGAAGATAATCCCGTCGGCAAGACCATACGCATCAAGAATCTGCCGTTCCTGGTCACGGGCACGCTCGAGCCCAAAGGCCAAAGCCTGGACGGCCGCGATCAAGACGATACGATCCTAGTTCCCATCACCACTGCCCAGAGCAAGCTATTCGGCAACCCCTACCCCGGCACGGTGCGTTTCATCAGCGTGCAAGCAAAATCCGCCGACGTAATGGACGAAGCGGAAGAAGACATGAAGCAACTCATGCGGCAACGCCATCGCATCCAGCCCGGCGGCGAGGACGACTTCAGCGTACGCAATCTCGCCGCCGCCGCGCAAACCGCATCCGCGGCGGCGCAAGCGATGTCGATGATGCTCGGCGCCATCGGATCCATTTCGTTGCTGGTCGGCGGAATTGGCATCATGAACATCATGCTCGTCTCGGTTACCGAACGCACCCGAGAAATCGGCGTGCGCATGGCCATCGGCGCGCGCCGTTGGGATATCCTCCTGCAATTCCTATTGGAAGCGGTGATGATTTCCGTCATCGGCGGCTTGATCGGCGTCGGCCTAGGCGCCTGGGGCGCATACGGCGCAGCGATGGGCCTAGGCATGGAAGTGGAACTCAGTGGCCGGGCGATGCTGGTTGCGTTCGCGGTCGCGGCCGCAATCGGCATTTTCTTCGGGCTCTATCCCGCGCGCCGTGCGGCAAGTCTTAGGCCCGTCGAAGCGTTACGCTACGAATAGTCAAGAATGCATCGCGCCAGGAGCCGCGCGGATACCGGGTGGCCTCGGGCCATTGACTCGTAGAGCATGCCAGGCTGCGCGGCAATCTCAATAAGGGCCGCAGCCCGCCCACGGTAAAATTATGCGGCCTCGGCCGTTGGCCGTAATTGCTTCTGATAAAGGAACTCCAGTACCCGGGAGCGCAATTCGTGATAATTTGGATCGTGAGCCAATACCAACCTTTCCCGAGGTCGCGGCAAATCAATGGCGAGAATTTCGCCGATCTGTGCCGCCGGTCCGTTCGTCATCATCACCACTCGATCCGATAACAGCACGGCTTCGTCAACGTCGTGGGTAACCATCACGACGGTGCTCTTCGCTTCCTTAACGATACGCATCAGCTCATCCTGCAAGTGGGCGCGGGTCAACGCATCAAGCGCGCCGAACGGTTCATCCAGAAGTAACACTTGTGGTTGCATGACCAATGCGCGGGCGATGCCAACGCGCTGTTTCATACCGCCTGAAATTTCATGAGGATGCTTATTTTCGGCGTGCGTCAATCCGACCATCTTGAGCACCGTACGGGTACGATCGCTAATCGATTGCCGCGATTCCTTTCCGGCAAATACACGCTCCGCCGCGAGATGTACGTTCCCGAAACAGGTCAGCCAAGGCAGCAGTGAGTGGTTTTGAAATACCACGGCTCGTTCTGGGTCCGGCCCGGCAATTTCTCGTCCGGCACAAAACAGCCAGCCGGATGTCGGTTGCAGTAAACCGGCGATGAGATTGAGCAGCGTTGATTTGCCGCAACCGGAATGACCAATCAGCGCGACGAATTCGCCTTGCTCGATATTCAAGTCGACGCCGCTTAGGGCGACGAATCTGCCTTTTTTGGTTTCGAAGGCCATTGCCACATCTTGGACTTGCACATATTTGTCCATTCAATGTCACCTTCCTTAACTAGAAGTTAAAAACCAAGGTAACCCAGGCCTTCGTCAGGTCGGCCTTACGCGCAGCGCCGGCGAGAACATCTTTCTCGCGGAATTCTGCGTATTCGATCTTGCCGCTGAGTTGTTTGGTAAACGGATAGCTGAGGCTGAAATCCAGTTCGTCGCCAAAGTTGATTCCACCGGTGTCGGACTTAAAACGATGATATTCCGCGAGTAAAGTTGCTTTGCCGATCTTGCCACCGGCGGTAAGAAAAGTATCTTTTATGCCTTGGCGCGGCGTCGTCAAAAAGTGATCGGCCCAACCTTGAAACAGATGATTAGTACCCAGCGGCGTCTGAAAGGCATAGTTACCGTTGTTGCTAGCGAGTTTTTCATAGTCGACACGCACAAACCAATCACCCCACTTCGGGCCAATACCGACGCGCAAATAATCAGCATCGATTTTGTTGTCGCCGTCGGCGTAGTCGTTTTGCTTGGCGTATTCGGCGGTGTAAAGCAGCTTAAATTTTTCACCGAACGGATGGCCACCATCGGCACGAATGCCGATGGTGCGATTAGATAGATCCGTCACGTTGGCTGCGGCGCCGGCAAGCTTGGGATCGTCTTGTAAATAAGCATAGCCGATTAGAGTGTCGTGCGGCGTGAACTTATAAGCGCCATGCAGGATCTCAATCGTCGCCTCCCGTTGTGCCGCGAAGATGCTCTTCACTCGAACTAAATGTCCGAGGTAGAGTTCGGTATTGGGGAGACTCTTATTTTCAACCGTAATGCCGTTGAACACTTGCATGACTTGGCGAAATTCCACATTGCCGATGAAGCGCACGTTATCGAGCTTGATGGATTGTTTCCCGAGCCGAAAACGGGTGTTGGGCAAGCCGGTATAGTCCAGATAGACTTGGTTAAAATCGGTATCGTCGGGATCGGCGACGAGGGGATAACGCGACGCGGCGTTCTTGCTTGGATCGTCGTTGAAGTCGTCGCTAATGTGGGCGACGTTAATGGCTTGGACGGTAATACCCACGCCTTTATACGGCTTCGTTTCCCAGCCGACCAAGCTACGCAATGTAAACGCCTTGGCATTTTCCGGCTTGGTCGCAAGATCGACGTATTCATATCGCGGGCGAAGATTCAATAACAACTTTCCACCCGTGAGGGCATTCAATACACTCTCGGCTTCTTTCTTCTCCTCCGCGGCGAATGCCCAGCCCTGCGAAAACAAGCTCAATGCAAAGACACAACCCAGCACTGCTAATCGAAAAAACTGAAAAGACTTCATATTTATTCCTATGTTGTTAAGTTTGAATGGTGGGATTATTCGTAGTTAAAACGGCGTGCGACGAACAGCAACAATTGCTCCAGCAGCAAGCCGACAATACCGACAATGAAAATCGCAATAATGATGTGCTCGACGTTTAAGTTATTCCATTCGTCCCACACCCAGAAGCCAAGACCCACGCCGCCCGTGAGCATTTCAGCCGCGACGATCACCAGCCACGCCACGCCCATCGATAGCCGCACGCCAGTCATCATGTAGGGCAGCACGGATGGAAAAAGTATTTTGGTGAACACTTTCCATTCCGATAAATCGAGCACCTTTGCGACATTCAAGTAGTCCTGCGGAATGCGCGTGACGCCGACGGCAGTATTGATAATCATGGGCCAAACACAGGAAATAAAAATCACCCATATCGCCGCCGGATTCGCCGCTTTAAACACCAG
>JANMJR010000141.1:0-3161 GCA_031371465.1 Pseudomonadota bacterium | reverse complement strand
GACCCATAGTGCGTTTGCAAGTAGAACTGCCCAATGGATTCCCGCCTTCGCGGGAATGACAATAAAAGAAGTGAGTTGGAGGAGTGGCATGACCACCTACAAAGAATTCCACAAACATTCCATCGAAAACCCCGACGCCTTCTGGCGCGAGGAAGCCAAGCATATCGGTTGGCATAAGCCTTTCGAAAAAGTCCTCGACTATTCCAAGCCGCCATTCGCAAAATGGTTTGTCGGCGGCGAAACCAATCTCTGTTTCAATGCTGTCGATCGCCACTTGGCGGAGCGCGCCGAACAAACCGCGCTGATCTATATCTCCACCGAAACCGACGAAGAGAAAAAATTCACCTATCGCGATCTATTTCAGGAAGTGAATCGCATGGCGGCCGTATTAAAGTCCCTCGGCGTGGCGAAGGGCGATCGCGTGCTGATCTACATGCCGATGATTCCGGAATCGATGTTTGCGATGCTCGCCTGTGCGCGCATCGGCGCGATTCATTCCGTGGTATTCGGCGGCTTCGCGTCGGCGAGTTTAGCAACGCGCATCGACGACGCGAAACCGAAAGTCATGGTCACCGCCGACGCCGGCATGCGTGCGGGCAAGGTCATTCCCTACAAACATTTGGTTGATGAAGCGATTCGGCTCTCGGAATTTCCGCCGCAAAATATCCTTCTGGTCAATCGTGGTTTAGACGCAGTGATGACATTGGTCGCTGGTCGCGATCTCGATTACGCCACGTTGCGCGCGCAACATATGAACGAGCATGTGGACATCACTTGGATGGAATCGAGCGAGCCATCGTACATTCTTTACACCTCGGGCACGACCGGCAAACCCAAGGGCGTACAGCGCGATACCGGTGGTTACGCTGTCGCGCTGGCCGCGTCGATGAAATATATTTTCTGTTGCAAGCCCGGCGAGACGATGTTCACCACCAGCGATATAGGCTGGGTCGTCGGTCATTCGTACATCATCTACGCGCCGCTGATCAACGGCTGCACGACGATTCTCTACGAAGGCTTGCCGATTCGCCCCGATGGCGGCATCTGGTGGAAGCTGGTGCAGGAACACAAAGTCAACATCATGTTCAGTTCGCCCACTGCGATCCGCGTTTTGAAAAAACAAGATCCCGAGTTACTCACGAAATACGATCTGAGTTCGCTGCGCTACTTATTTCTTGCCGGTGAGCCGCTGGACGAACCGACCGCCCGCTGGATTGCCGATGGCATCAAGAAGCCCATCATCGATCACTATTGGCAAACGGAAACCGGCTGGCCGATTTTATCCGCGATGCTTGGCGTCGAGGACACGCCACGAAAATTCGGCAGCCCGAGTTTCCCGGTGTATGGCTACAACATGAAATTGTTGCACGAGGTCACCGCTGAAGAAGTCGGCGCCGATGAAAAAGCCGTGGTCGCGATCATGCCGCCGTTACCGCCAGGCTGCATGACGACGATCTGGGGCGACGACGCTCGCTTCGTCAGCACCTATTTTTCCAATTTCAAAGGCAAGCTCGCGTACTCGTCGTTCGACTGGGGCATCCGCGACAAAGACGGCTACTATTTCATTCTTGGTCGCACCGATGACGTGATCAACGTCGCCGGCCATCGGCTAGGTACGCGCGAAATCGAAGAAGCCATCCAGAGCCATCCCAACGTTGCTGAGGTCGCGGTTGTTGGCATCGACGACAAACTCAAAGGCCAAATGCCCATCGCGTTTGCAGTGTTGAAAGACGTTAGCCGTGCGGCAGATGAAGCAGGCCGCGCCGCGTTGGAAAAAGAAATCATGCAAGCCGTCGACAATTTGCTTGGCGCTATCGCAAGACCGTCGCGGGTGCATTTCATTACCTTATTGCCGAAGACCCGTTCCGGAAAATTATTGCGGCGGAGTATTCAAGCGATTGCGGAAGGTAGGGATGCAGGAGATCTCACGACGCTGGATGATGCGAGCGCGTTAGAGCAAATTAAAGCGGCGATAAAAAATTGAAGGTAGGGTGGATCCGCTGCTGGTGGCAGCAGTTGTACCTATGCCACGCTTGATCCACCCTACATATAGTCAAAATCATGTTCAAAGAAAAACTTCTACAAGGTAAACGCATCCTAATCACCGGCGGCGGCACTGGCCTCGGTCGCGCCATGGCGGAAAAATATCTCGAACTCGGCGCCGATATTTACATCTGTGGCCGCCGAAAAAGCGTGCTCGACGATACGGCCAAAGAACTGATGGCCGCCCACGGTGGCGCCGTGAAAACCTTCGATGTCGACATTCGCAACGCCTCGGCCGTAGACGAAATGATCGAAAAAATTTGGGACGACGGTCCGCTCACGGGCTTGGTTAACAACGCCGCAGGAAACTTCATCAGCCGCACCGAAGATTTATCGCCGCGCGGCTTCGATGCGATCACTAACATCGTGTTACACGGCACGTTCTATGTCACACAAGGCATAGGCAAGCGCTGGATTCAAAACAAAGTCAAAGGCTCGGTCATTTCTATCCTGGTCACCTGGGTATGGACCGGCTCGCCGTTCGTTGTGCCGTCCGCCATGGCGAAAACCGGACTGGACGCGATGACCAAATCCCTCGCCGTGGAGTGGGGCCGTTACGGCATTCGCCTCAATGCCATCGCGCCGGGCCCGATTTACACCAAGGGCGCGTGGGATCGATTGAGCCACGGCAAAGATGCGCTCTCCACAAGGGATGACAACCCGATGGGGCGTACCGGCGAACTCTCGGAAATCCAAAATCTCGCGACGTTTTTGATGGCCGACGGCTGCGATTGGCTCACGGGCCAAACCATCGCGCTCGACGGCGCGGGCTATCTCGCCAACGGCGCATCGTTCACCCATCTGGCGAATTTATCCGATCAAGATTGGCTCGTCATTCGCGACAAAATAAAATCCGCCAACGATCAAGATAAAGCGAACCGCACGACATGAACGAAACCCGCGCCGGCTACAAACATTTCCTCACCATCCCGACGCGCTGGATGGACAACGATGTCTACGGCCACGTGAATAACGTCGTCTACTATTCCTACTTCGATACCATCGTCAACGATTACCTCATGCGCCACGGCGGGCTCGATTATCGCAACGGCAGCGTCGTCGGGCTGGTGGTCGAAACCATGTGTCAGTATAAAAAATCGCTGGCGTTTCCCGAATCA
>JANMJR010000127.1:0-3676 GCA_031371465.1 Pseudomonadota bacterium | reverse complement strand
TGCGTACAACCATGGGTGATAATCGTGCGTGACATGGTGCGCGTGATCGCATTATCGATAATCTGCGGCGTGCTCAGGCCGCGTAGTTTTTTGAAATTTTCGCGGATTCGGTCGAACACCACCACGGATTCGTTCACCGAGTAACCCAAAATTGCCAAGATCGCGGCGAGCACCGGGAGGGAAAACTCCCAACGGAAGAACGCAAAGAATCCGAGGATAATCACCACGTCATGCAGGTTCGCGATAATACCCGCGACGCCAAACTTCCATTCGAAGCGGAACGCCAGATAGATCACGATCCCTAATGCGACGACAAACAGCGCCAATAGCCCATTTTCGACCAACTCTTTTCCGACTTGCGGGCCGACGAATTCGACACGGCGCATTTGTACGCTTGGGTCGCTCTTCTTCAGCTCCGCCATCACCGTTTCCGACAATTGTGCCGAGGTTAGGCCTTGCTTTAACGCTAGCCGAATCAACACATCGCGGCTGGTGCCAAAATTTTGAACACTGGGATCGTTAAAACCGAGTTTGTGAATCGCCTCGCGAATTTTGGTCAAATCGGCGGCCTGGCTATAGCCGATTTCCATCACCGTTCCGCCGGTAAAATCGACACTAAAATTAAGTCCGCGACTAAACAAAAAAAACACCGCCAATAAAAACGTGACAAACGAGATCACATTAAATATCAGCGCATGACGCATGAAGGGAATGTCGCGCCGTATCTTAAAAAATTCCATTGCCAGTTAACCTAAAGTTGAATTCTTAAATTGCAGTTAGCCCGTCGTTGCCGGGTGTGCGCCAGCCTCGCGCCAATTAGTATTGCCAATCGGTAGTTTGTCGATTTTCTTGCGGCTGCCGTAGATCCAATTGACGATGCCGCGCGACACCATTACCGCACTGAACATCGAAGTGACAATACCCAGACACAGCACCACGGCGAAGCCGCGTATCGGACCGGAGCCGAATATCAACAAGGCCAATCCGGCAATCAAGGTCGTCACGTTCGAATCCAAAATCGTGCCCCACGCGCGCTCGTATCCTGCGGCGATGGAGGCCTGTGGCGAGTTACCGTTGCGTATCTCTTCGCGAATGCGTTCGTTGATCAGCACGTTGGCGTCAATCGCCATACCGACCGTCAATGCGATACCGGCCATCCCCGGCAAGGTTAGCGTTGCTTGAAGCATTGACAAAATTCCTACCAGCAACAACACGTTGATCGCCAGCGCGACCACTGAAACCGCGCCGAAGACCAAATAGTAAAATATCATGAAGGCCGAAATCGCGATGAAGCCGTACAGCGTCGAGTTGAAACCCTTCGCGATATTTTCTTTACCCAAACTCGGGCCGACGGTGCGCTCCTCGATGATTTCCATCGGCGCCGCCAGCGACCCGGCGCGCAGCAGCAACGAAATATCTTTTGCCTCTTCCGTATCGCGCATGCCAGTGATCTGCACGCGCCCACCGCCGATTTCTTCTTGGATGGTCGGGGCGGTGACGACTTCGGTTTTGCCTTTTTCGATCAGCAAGATGGCCATGCGTTTCTTCACGTTGGCGCGGGTAACCTCTTTAAATATATTGGCCCCCGCGCTATTGAGATTGACATGAACTGCCGAGCGGCCGCTTTGGCTATCAAAACCCGGCGACGCATCGGTGATAGAATCGCCGGTCAGTTCGACTTGTTTTCTGATCAGAATCGGCTCACCGGTACGCTCCAAGAACAACTCCGAGCCGAACGGCACGTTGCCATTCGTGGCATCGACCACGCTGTGTTCATCATCCACCAAGCGAATTTCCAGGGTTGCGGTACGACCCAAAATTTCTTTCGCTTTCGCCGTATCTTGCACACCGGGCAACTGCACCACGACGCGATCGGCGCCCTGCTGCTGAATCACCGGCTCGGCGACACCGAGTTCGTTGACGCGATTGCGCAGCGTCAGAATGTTTTGCTGCAGTGCCGCTTCTTCGATAGTCTTGGTCGCCTCGGGGCGCAAGGTCGCGACAATACGGATATCCTCCCCCGTGCCTTCTTCAGTCAAAACCAAATCCGGGAAGTTTTTCGCGATTTCGGCACGACCCAACTCGCGGCCTGGCGCATCACGAAACTTGACCGCGACTTTGCGGCCTTCGCGGGTGACCGAGGAATAGCGAATTTCTTTCTTGCGCAGCGCCCGGCGAATATCCCCAGCGTCGCTTTCCGAGCGCTTGTCGAGGGCGGCTTTCATATCGACTTGCATTAAGAAATGCACACCACCGCGCAAGTCCAAGCCTAAATACATCGGCAGCGCACCGATGCTGGACAACCAACGCGGTGACCGGGTCACCAAGTTAAGCGCGACGGTGTATGACGCGTTATCCAAATTCGGATTCACCACCTTGATGATGGCGTCTTTCGCCTTGATCTGCGTATCCGCGTCGGCAAAGCGAGCCTTAATGCTATTGTGATCCATGGCGATACTCTTCATCGGAATCGCCGCTTTTTTCAATCCTTCTTCAACTCGACCCAGCAGCGCGGTATCGGCCTTCACACCTGAGCGCGCGGACGAAATCTGCACCGCGTAATCCTCGCCAAAGAAATTCGGCAGCGTAAACAACAAGCCGAGCAGGACCGCCAACCCGATCAGCACATACTTCCATAGTGGATAACGATTCATCAAACTCTCGATTAATTTACACTTTTGACTGTGCCCTTGGGCAACAGCATGCCAACGGCGGATTTTTGAACTTGCACGATGACGTTGTCGGCGATCTCAACGCTGATGTAGCTCTCGCCGACCTTGGTGATTTTTCCGAGTATGCCGGCGGCGACCACTTCATCGCCCTTTTGCAAACCGTCCATCATGGATTTTTGCTCTTTCTGGCGCTTCATTTGCGGGCGAATCATCAGAAAATAAAGCAGCACAAACATAAAAATAATGGGCAACATCCCCATCAATTCACCACCCAGCGGCCCGCCGGCAGTTTGCGCATAAGCCATCGAAATCATTGCTAATCCTGCTTGTCGGTCAAAATAAAGTTTTGAATTTTAACACGAAGTGGCGCGATTTCGGACAAACGTCTCCACCGTGTCGGCTAGCGTCCCGCTCTGAATGGCCTCACGCAATTCAGCCATTAATATTTGGTAATAAAATAGATTGTGGATCGTGTTCAATCGCGCGCCGAGAATCTCGTTCACACGCTGCAGGTGATGCAGATAACCCCGCGTGAAATTTTGGCAGGTGTAACAACCGCAGGATTCGTCGAGCGGCGACACGTCGTCGCGATGCTTGGCGTTGCGAATCTTTACATCACCGTAACGGGTAAACAGCCAACCGTTACGTGCGTTGCGCGTCGGCAGCACGCAATCGAACATATCAATGCCTTGAAGAACCGCATGGACAATGTCTTCCGGCGTGCCCACGCCCATTAAGTAACGCGGCTTAGCGGTCGGCAATTGCGGCGCGGTGTGGGCCAAGATACGCGTCATGTCCTGTTTCGGCTCGCCGACCGAAAGCCCGCCGATCGCATAGCCATCAAAGCCGATGTCCTGCAATCCGCGCGCCGATTCCGTACGTAGGGATTCGTACATGCCGCCTTGCACGATGCCGAACAAGGCGTTTTGATTACCCGAATGCGCACGCTTGCTGCGCTCCGCCCAACGCAACGACAGGCGCATGGACTCCGCCGCCGCTTGTTC
>JANMJR010000097.1:0-5493 GCA_031371465.1 Pseudomonadota bacterium | reverse complement strand
ATTCAATCAACTCATCACGCTTAAATTGCCGATTCACGATCTCTCCAGTTTGCGTGTCAACCCAGTACATCTGGAAAACGCGCTTTGCCACCTCTAATCCGTATGTCGTAACATTCATTTTGGGCTCTCCGTTTCTCAAGTCGTTGGTATCGAAACTCCACTTTGGCACAATTGATGCCGGTCGGTCCCGGAGAGCCCGCTTAACTACCGCCTAACCCTCGCTCCCCGTGGGGAGGGAGGTGTCCATACCATCTCCTTACTTGAGTGAAAGTATTGCAAACTGCGCCAGGCTAACACCTTACGGAGTAATAGATATTGACCTCGGTCAATATATGTGTCGAACTTTGGATTTTGTCCTACATACCGTGTCCGACTGCTATCGGGAAACTTAAATGTTTCAAACCGACCCACGTCCGACGGTCGACCTCCAAGAAAAGCAGCCCTTCCAGCGGCAGGGCACTGCCGCTGCCGAGACTAACCTTTGAGGTTTTTTACAGTTGATCCAGCGACTGATTGCACACAACAGTATCCTACTCAAGTTATATTATCATTACATATGCGTATCCGCTGATAGAGAGAACCAAAATGAATCTATCGATTATGGTGCAACAGCAAGTTTCTAGAATTTCAATAACCCCGACCGGTCCAGTGAATAACTGTAGGCACATACCAAGGAGAAGTTCATGGGCTCATTCTCGATTTGGCATTGGTTCATAATTCTTATATTCGTTGGCGCCATCTATGGCATCTATCGCTTTGCGAAACGAACTCCTCATGCAAGTAGTAGTATTAGCGGCCCTATTGGTGCCGGTGGATGGCTTTTTCTACTGGTCGTTAGCCTCATGGTCTTAGGGCCACTCATGGGGGCTGGGCGCATTAACGCCGACATAATGCATGCCGAATCGCAGTATCCAAACCTCATGACCGTCCCAGCGTGGGGCACGTTGAAATCCGCTACATGGTGGAGTTTTCTGGTGGTGGTTTGTTTGAGTTTTTACGCAGGCCTTGGGCTTGCCAAGGGGCGGGATATTTCCGTCGTCAAGCGAGCGAAAATCTTGTTGTGGGTTATCGGGCCTGTGGCATCCATCGTCATGGGAATCTTCATCCCATTAGCTGTCTTCGGAAAGATTGAGCCAGACCTTGGATTTTATGGGTCGTTCATTGCATCTATCGTCGCTTCGGCAATTTGGTCCGCCTATCTTTCCAGGTCACGTCGCGTCAAGGCAACATATGCTTCCACGCAACGAGAAGACAATGCCTAACAATACTTTCGAGGCGACCTGTGCGAAAAGCCGCGCAAGAGCGTCAACTCCATGTTGAAGTCGTAGGAGCCCCCCCTTTTTGAAAAATATTCGGAATTCCGTGAATAGTTGGGCCTCTCAGAATCGCGCAACCGCCTCGATCTCGCGTTCAGGAATGATAAACGTCCCCATATTTGCCCCGTTCATTGCAGCAGGGACTTTTCCCACAGAATCAACATCCAGTTCCGCATTGGAGGCCGTGTGACCGTAGCAATGAACTTCGAGAGAACAATGCGACTCCTCTTTGGAGAAAAGGCGTATCACATCGCGGACGAACACGGTAGCGTCCAGGGTCGCCGTACGTGGTTGACTAAGGCACTTCAACTGCTCACGCAAGAAGTCGACAAACTCGATACCACGGTAAGGCACCAGCAAATGCTAATGGGTGAGTTGGAAGCCATCGCCGCGTTGGTAAAGACTGAACGTGAAGCGTCGTGGAGTCTTGTATATCGTCTCTTTCGGCTGGCCTCACGCCTGATGGGCTTCGACTACGTGCATGGTTCAAAATGCCACACAGCTATTTACTGGCAAACACCAGCACAAAACTTGAACTCCGTCGTGTTTGAAGGCGGAGACATCATGCAGGACTACTACGACAAGCAGAACGCAATCGCAGTGCGGCGCTCCCTAGTGGCGAACTTGAAGTCCCAAGGCCTTAGCGACTTCAGAATTTCGCTTGTGCTCAACATAACGGAATACCAAGTCAAGAAGCTTCGTTCTGCGTCACCAGCACCCGCTAGCGATGAAGATGCGTCTAAACGCAGATGTTGAAGGTCGGCTTTTCGGCAGGTGCGAATGCTTCCCGTCAATGACGGTTCTTGGCCGGCACATGCCGATCGCTAAGCGGGTGTTCTGACAGTGCCTGTCACATCAAATCCCAATTTTTACAATTTATGGCTATTTGATCGGTGGATAACTATCCCCAGGCAACAAACCCGTGACTTAATTGATTTGGATCAAGCTTGGTTTCGCCCATTGATTCAACCTGATCGAGTAACTCCACGAAAAGGGCAATGCAATGAAATCACTACGTCCCAGCACCTCCCACAAAACGCGCCCGAGCCAAGATTTGTCGACGGGTGAACACGACGCCTATCGCGCCAAGGAAAAGTTACCCGATGGAACGTGTTGCTCCGACTGTGGTGCTGTTTTCGCCAACGGTCGATGGCAATGGTTGACGGCACTCGAAGCCGCTGCCCGCGCGCGCTGCCCCGCCTGTCTGCGAATACACGATGATTTTCCCGCAGGCTATGTAAACCTGACGGGGTCGTATGTAGACGAACAACGTGCCGAGATTCTGAGCATCGTGCACAACTTGGCCGTCAAGGAGAAGGCGGAACACCCGATGCAGCGCGTGATGAAAATCGTAGAGGGGCGTGGCTCGGTGAAGATCACGACCACGGATATTCATCTGGCTCGCGCCATCGGTGACGCGCTGCACCGCGCTCATGGCGGCGCGCTCGAAATCAAATATGGCCCTGATGACAATATCGTCCGTGTCGCTTGGCATCGATGACATCGCCGCCGGAAGACACCGCAGCGCGGCCGTACCCGGCGAACCTGATCAAGCAAGTCACGCTGCGGGACGGCACGGCGCTGACCATACGCCCGATTCGGCCTGCGGATATAGATTTGGAGAAGGCCTTCGTTCGCAACTTGTCCGACTATTCGCGTTACTACCGGTTCATGCAACCTTTTCGCGAGCTACCGCCGGCCATGCTGGCGCATTTCATCCATCCCGACTATGACCAAGAAATGGCGTTAATTGCGCTTTCGACACACGACGGCAAAGACGAGGAAATAGGTGTGGCGCGTTATGTGAAATATCCCGATGGCCGCCAGTGCGAATTTGCGCTTGCCATTGCCGATGAGTGGCATGGCAAAGGGGTGGGGACGATGCTAATGCGTGAACTGATCGCGAATGCTCAATCGGTTGGATTGGAGTCGATGGAGGGCTTTGTGCTGACCACCAATCAGCCGATGTTGAAGCTGACCAAATTCCTCGGGTTTTCGGCGGAAATAAACAAAGACGATCCGACCCAAATGACCGTTCGCAAAGAGCTATCCGCCGCAGACGGCGCCGTTTAGCCCGATGTTGATTTTGATCAAAAATCCTCTCAATCCTCGCGCTAAGCTATAGCCGTTGAAAAGCATCGCGCGGCAAGCGCGGTCGGCCGAATCTGCAGATAGGAGTTCAGATATGAGCTACAAGACAATCGCGGTTTACCTGGATGACAGTAAGCATTGCATGGCAAGGATCGACGTGGCGACCGATCTAGCGCGCCGTTTCGATGCACACCTGATCGGTATCTATCCCACCGAACCGATTCCGCCGGCCCACGCGCTGCAAGATACCTTGCTCGCAGAACGGCTGGCGGCGCGGTCGAGCGCGGCAACCGCGCGCATGGCGTTGACCCGAGAACTATTTCAAAGCAGGGCGGGAGAAATCGATTCTGCTCGACGGGAATTTCGTGATCTGGACATGGACGCCATCGAAGCAGTGAAGGTAACCTATGCCGATTTGATTGTTGTCGGCCAAACCGATCCTGACGAACGACTGTTGAATGCGCCGCCTAGTTTTCCGGAACTGGTCACGCTTAGCGTTGGCCGGCCAGTGTTGTTTGTTCCCTATTTTACGGATGCCTATGCGAGCCTCGGTACGAATATTCTGGTCGCGTGGAACGCGAGCCGCGAAGCCATTCGCGCAGTAAGCGATGCACTGCCGCTGCTGAAGAAAGCGAACCGTGTAACTGCCATGGTGGTCAATGCCAAACGCGACCGCAAAGACCGCGTCGACATCCCGGCTGCGGATATCAGCCTATATCTCGCACGTCACGGAGTGAAAGTCGAGGCCACGCAGAGTTATACCGACGAGTTGAGCGTCGGCGATGATCTACTCGTGCGGGCTGCCGACGGCGAATTCGATTTGCTGGTGATGGGCGCCTATGGGCATTCACGATTGCGCGAAATCGTGCTCGGCGGTGTTACGCAGACGTTGTTGCAGCACATGACGGTTCCGGTTTTGATGTCGCACTAAACCCGAACGGCGCGGCGTGCGAACTTTGGCCCGAGCGACCGCGGTCTGGCTCGTCATCATTGTCGCGGAAAGCGTCAGCGGCGCGATTCGAAGCTTGTGGCTGATTCCGGCCGTGGGCGAAGGGCGCGCCAGCCAAATCGGATTTGCCGTTGGCGTGATTATCGTTGTAACGACGGCATGGCTGTTCATTCGCTGGATGAACCCTGAAAAACTATCCCACCTGTTGTTGATTGGTTTGCTGTGGGCCGCGCTCACCCTAGCGTTCGAAGTTGCACTTGGGCGCTTAGTCCTCAATTATTCCTGGGGAAGAATTGTGTTGGACTATGACATTGCCGAAGGTGGCCTGATGTTGATCGGGCTGGGCGTGTTGCTGTTTGCGCCGTTGCTTGCCGCGACGTTGCGCGGCGCAAATGCTACACCTTGAAGTTATTCCAACGAGCCCGTGAAGATATGGGTGCATTCCTAAAATTGGCTTCGCCATACCCCCGCTCCATGCTTTGCCTGTGGCAAGGCATGGCCTGGACGTCAACATACATGCGGTGCTCCGGCCGACGCCATTTCTATTGCCCAGCGAGGGGCATCGCCCAAACGGCGTCGTCATCGTCTTGTAAAACGCAACCCGCAACATCGCTCCCCATTACTTTCACCCACCTAATAGGGCGTTGCGATGTACGCATTTCGTATAGGACGGGAAACTCACTTTTCATTGGCGCGGCAGAATGCCAGCCTGTGCGGCATCGAAGCGCGGCGTGGCATTGAACTGGCCGATCGTCAGGGCCGCATTTGTCCGGAATGCGATCGCATTCAACACGCGGCATGGGTAAGCGAATGGCAGCAGCAATACGCTGTGCTGGGACCAATCAAGCCAAGCGCTCCAAAGTAATTTGAAGCAGCGTGTCCGGCGCGCGTCGGGCCAGCCATTTTTCCCAGTCCCCGTCACTGTCATCGCGAAGAAATATTGGCGCGCTAACGTTGCGTTGGCGGTGCACTCGTGCGCCCATTCAACTCACAACGGCGAAAGGAAATTTCATGCGTGGCAGATTGAGCACTATCTTCGCGGCAACCGCGTTCAGCGCGATTAGTATGACGATGTCGGCGGCCAATGCCGACCCGGATAACCGCTACCTGGGCGGTAAGTTTGATGAGTTTTATCAC
>JANMJR010000094.1:0-3434 GCA_031371465.1 Pseudomonadota bacterium | reverse complement strand
TTCTGCGATGTGGCGCGCATGGCGCGGCCGAGCTTGGTGCGATTCACCAAAAACCACAGGCCCGCCATGATCAGCGCCGACAGTGCGATGATGAAAATCTGCAACGCGGAAATGACCGCGCCGCCGAAGTGGTAACGGGCTTCCGGGAGTAGCGGCGGAAAGCGCAAATAATCGCGGCCCCAGATCAACACGGCGAGCTGCTGCAAAATGATAGACATGCCAATGGCGGTGATCAGCGGCGCCAAGCGCGGCGCGTTGCGCAACGGTCGATAGGCGATGCGTTCAATGCCCGCGCCCAATGCCATGCATACGGGCATGGAGACGAGCACGCCAAGCAACACGATCACCGGGCCCGGCAAGCCACTGCCGGCGAGTGCATGAATTGCCGTCAACGCCACCATCGCGCCGATCATCACCACTTCGCCGTGGGCGAAGTTGATCAACTGCATGATGCCGTAGACCATGGTGTAGCCCAACGCGACGAGCGCATAGATGCTGCCGAGGACGAGGCCGTTTAAGAGTTGTTGAAGGAAGGTGTCCACGAGTTCGACGCAGCTAAGGTGCGTCGTCCCCCTCCCCTTCAAGGGTAGGGTTAGGGCGAGATAGCCTTAGGCTAGCCGCTGGCCTATGGCCATGGGGATGGGTGATTTTAGGTGCGCGAACTGAACCCACGGCCCTAGGCCACCCCGTCCCCACGCTTAGTCCCTCCCCTTGAAGGGGAGGGAAATCTCGCAATTTCCGCCGTTGGCCATTAGGATTAAATATTGTGTTGGAAATGAAAAATATCGAAAGCTAAAAAAATGGCACCGCGATGGGTGCCATTTTTGCTTTTCGGTAAACGCCTAGTGGCACAAGTACAACTACTGCCACTAGCCGCCGATTGTTTCAATCGCGACCCATTTCCCATCTTTCACTTCATAGACGGAAACGGGGCCGTTTTTAATATCGCCTTTTTCATCGAAGCTGACGGTACCGATCACCCCGGTGTAATGGGTCTTACCCATTTCCGGCAGATACTTATTCGGTTCCGTCGAGCCCGCGCGCTTCATGGCATCAATCAAAATATTGGCCGCGTCGTAGGCGAAGGGTTCATAGAGTTGAATTTGGCCGTACTTCGCTTCGTACTTCTGTTTGAATTCCGTGCCGCCGGGCATTTTCTCCAATGGTAATCCGGGTGATGACGCTTTTGAACCCTCCGCAGATTTGCCGGCCAGCTCGATAAATTTCGGACTGTAAATGCCGTCGCCGCCAAGATACTTGGCCGACATACCGAGATCCTTCAACTGCCTCGCCATCGGCCCACCTTGCGGATCCATGCCGCCAAAGAAAATAAGGTCAGGTTTTTTTCCTTTGGCGCTGGTCAGAATCGCGTTGAAGTCCTGCGCTTTATCATTCGTGAACTCACGCGCGGTAATCTCTCCACCGCCCGCTTTCACGGCTTTTTCCACTTCATCCGCTAGACCTTGACCATAGGCCGTGCGGTCATCAATGAGCACCACTTTTTTCGCGCCCCATTTTTTGGTCGCGTATTCGCCGAGAACTTTGCCTTGTTGCGCGTCGTTCGCCATTACGCGGTAGGTCGTTGGATAACCCTGCGCGGTGTAAGCCACGGCCGTCATGGACGCAGAGATTTGCGGAATGCTGGCTTCCATATAAATTTTCGAAGCGGGAATGCCCGCGCCGGAATTCATATGGCCAACAACACCGCTTATTTTGGCATCAACTAATTTTTGCGCGACCGTTGTCGCCGTTTTCGGATCGGCTTGATCATCTTCGGCCAGCACTTCAAACTTGATATTCTTACCGCCGATGACTAAACCCGAAGCATTCGCCTCATCGGCCGCCATTCGAACGGCGTTCTCGATGCCTTTGCCGTAGTGGGATTGCGGACCGGTCAGCGGCGCCGCGACACCAATTTTTACCAACACTTCGCCGCTTTCGGCGGGCTTCGCATCCGCAGCCGGCGCTGCCTGCGCGGCCGGTTTCGATTCGGCGGCGGGCGGTGGCGTTTCAGTTTTACTGCAGCCCCATAGGGCATACATTACGATGGCACTGGACGCAACCAATCGAGGAAAAGTCATTATTTTCTCCATAAAAACAAGCAAAAGGCGGATGGCCAGATAATGCTAACTTGAGAAAGTAATGTCAAGCAAAAGTGCGGCGATACCGAGGTGTTGGTTGGGTTTGTTGAAAAACCGGGCAACAAAAAAGCCGGAGTAGCTAAGCTAGTCCGGCTTTCTGAACGGTTGGTTAGACCATTATTTCATTGCGAGAACCCATTTCACGAGGGTTTTTATGTCTGCGTCGGAAATTGCCGCGTTCGGCGGCATGGGAATCGCGCCCCACACTCCGGAACCACCCGCTTTTACTTTGGCGATCAGCTTGGCTTCGGCGCCGGCATCGCCGGCATATTTCTTAGCAACGTCTTTGTAACCGGGGCCAACCAGCTTGCCTTCAATCTTGTGGCAGGCCATGCAGGCGCTCTTCTTCGCTAAGTCTTCGTTTGCATTCGCTGCGCCTGCGGACACCAGCGCCACGGCGGTAATTGCTGCGAACCAATAGGATTTCATGGATGCTCCCGTTAAAAATGTCAAAAAAAAGCAGAATTATCGATCAATCTGCCCGAATTGGCAAGTTTTCAAAAGTTCTTGCAAATCCTTTATCGGCGACAAGCAAGTAACGCCACGGCAAACCCAGGCGTTGACAGCATCATGCACGGGTTTGTCCAAGATTTCTGTTAATTTTTGTGTCCCGGCGGGGATCGCCAAGACCAGCCGGTGCGGCGCGTAGAGCCTCGCCAATGCTTGTTTCCAGGGCCGCATGGCGTCTGCCGTTCCTCGCAGAATCACAGTTTCCGGCGGCTCAAAGTGTTCCGCCAAGGCGCCCATCAAGCTAGAAAAGCCGCCCTGCCGCTGTTCGGCTTGTGGATAAAACCGTTTCAGCGCCCGCTCCGCAGCGGCGCTATAACCCATGTTGCCTGTCAGGTAGGCGAGGCGCTGAAGTGCCCGCGCCGCCACGGCATTGCCCGAGGGTGTGGCGTTATCGTGGGCCGGCTTACCGCGATGAATAAGTTTTTCGTGACCGTGGCTGGTGAAGAAAAATCCACCGTTCGCCCGATCTTCAAATTGTTCGAGTAAGACGTTTGCGAGCTCCTGGGCGAATGCTAAATCCTCCGCGCGAAACTCCGCCTGCATCAACTCAATCAATCCATCGAGCATAAAGGCATAGTCGTCGAGATAGGCGTTTAGATGCGCGCGGCCATCCTTATATGTTGCGAGCAAGCGCCGGTCGTCCCACATCACACGGCGCACAAAGTCAACCGCCCGTTGCGCGGAGGCGATCCAATCTTCGCGGTCGAAAACAATGCCCGCCCGGGCCATGCCTTTAATCATCAGGCCGTTCCAACTGACCAGAATTTTTTCGTCGCGACCGGG
>JANMJR010000082.1:0-10046 GCA_031371465.1 Pseudomonadota bacterium | reverse complement strand
AAAATAATCGGCAGCGTGGGTGACAGTACACGTAGATCGCGGCACAAGGTAAATCCCCCATCCATTTCGTCGCCGAGGCCGATGTCAATCAATGCCAAGTCGGGCAAGCGCTGCTTAAAGGCGTCCATCGCCGGTTTTCGCCCGGGATAGGCATTCACGTCGTAACCCTGGCGACGCAATACGTCAGCGTAGTTCTCGCGGATTAGGGGTTCATCTTCAACAATGGCGATGGTTCGGCTCATGACTGGGTCGAGGAAATAAGGTAGTTCGACTATACAACAGGCTGCGCATTTCGCCGCCCCGCAGCGGCACTTGCCATGATTTTGCCACTATCCACCTGCACTTAGTCATTCCCGCGATGTGGCGCGCCACTTTTAGGCGCTGTAATTCACTCTATACCGATTCCAATTTGGATCAGGCGCTTACTGGGGGATGTACATGAAACACGTAGGATTGAATATTGTCTCCGACTTTATGCGGACGGTCTTCGCAAGCATTCTGGTCGGATTGATCTGTAGCGGTACGGCGATGTTGTTCGTGCTGTTTCTAGCGCATCACGCCAATGCCGATGAGACGCCGTTGCAAAAACTCGAACGCCTCGGCGATGCCAAACAAGGCCGCTTAGTATTCAAGTCGAAAGATGGCATTCTCGCTGCGCCGACACTGAAGACCGATGTTCACATGCGCATTTCCGGCATGATCGCGCGGGTGAAAGTTGAGCAACATTTCAAGAACCCGACGAACGACTGGATGGAAGGCGTGTATGTGTTCCCGCTGCCGGAGGAAAGCGCGGTCGACCATCTCGATATGAAGATCGGCGAGCGCGTGATCGAAGGCCAGATAAAGGAAAAAGAACAAGCGAAAAAGGTCTATGAAGCCGCGAAGCATGAAGGCAAAAAAGCAACACTGCTGGAGCAAGAGCGCGCCAATATATTCACCACCAATGTCGCCAACATCGGTCCGCTGGAAGAAATCACGGTCGCCATCGAATATCAGGAAACGCTGCGCTATGACCAGGGTCAATTTCGCATTCGCTTTCCGATGGTCGTCGCGCCGCGCTACATTCCCCGTTCGCCGCCGGAAAGCGATTTTGTCGGTACCGGCTTTTCGCGCGATACCGACCAAGTGCCCGATGCCGGTCGCCTCACGCCCCCGGTGTTGCATCCGCGCAACGGGCCGATCAATCCGGTCAGCATCAGGATTGATCTCGACGCCGGTTTTCAATTAGCACAATTGGAAAGCCCATACCACAAGACGGATATCAAGCAAGACGGTCATCGTTACTCGATCAGTCTCGCCACTGGCGAAACACCGGCCAATCGTGATTTCGAGTTGGTGTGGAAACCGGAAGTCGGCGACAAGCCACAAGCGGTGGTGTTCACCGAAACCAAGAAGGACAAGACGTATGCGTTGGTAATGGTGATGCCGCCTTCTGCCGCAGCCGAGACGACCGCAAAGCCCATGCCGCGCGAAGTAATCTTCGTCATCGATACCTCCGGCTCCATGGAAGGCATGTCGATGGAACAGGCGCGTGAATCCTTGATCCTCGCGCTGGGTCGGTTGACATCGCAGGATCGGTTCAACGTCATCCAATTTAATTCCTACACCAGCAAACTCTATCCCGACGCGGCGCCGGTCAACGGCAAATCGCTGCGTGAAGCCAAGGACTATGCGAGAAGCTTACGCGCCAGCGGCGGCACGGAAATCGCAGGCGCGTTAGATGCGGCGTTGATCGGTAGCGATAACCCGAAAGTAATTCGCCAAGTGGTTTTTATGACCGATGGCAGTGTCGGGAACGAGGACGCACTATTAGGCATCATCCGCAAAAAATTGGGCGACAGCCGCCTCTTCACCATCGGCATTGGTTCCGCGCCGAATAGCTTGTTCATGACCAAGGCCGCAGAGTTCGGCCACGGCACGTTCACTTACATCGGTAAGGTCGAAGAAGTGAATGAAAAAATGAGCGGGCTATTTCGCAAATTGGAAAATCCCGTATTAACCAACATCGGCGTCAACTTGCCGGGCTTGGTTGAAGCTGAGAGGTGGCCGAAGCAACTGCCTGACCTGTACTCGGGCGAGCCGGTCATGTTGAGCGCGGTGTTGCAAGAGGTCGGCGGCGACGTGACTGTGAGCGGCGCCCGCGGCGCAACGAAATGGAGCACCAAGCTCGCGCTTACCGCGAATAAAACCGAGTCCGGCGTGGCTGTGTTGTGGGCGCGTAAGAAAATTAGTTCCTTGATGGACACGGCGCACAACCATCCTGATGAAGCGAAGAGCGCCATCATCACCACCGCGCTTGATCACCATCTGGTGAGCAAATACACCAGCCTAGTCGCCATTGACGTGACGCCTTCACGATCGAGCGACGCCATACTTAAAACCGTCGCAGTCCCGACAAATTTGCCGGAAGGCTGGAACCATGAAGCCGTGTTCGGACAGTTGCCGAAAACCGCAACACCGGCTGATCTGAACTTGCTGATCGGTCTTGCGCTTCTTTTGGCGGCAAGCGGGCTTTGGTTTCAAGCCAAGCGTCGCGCGATATAAACGGCGAAATACAGACTTAAGGAACCGACGTGCAAACCATAAAACACAACACGCTACTTTGGGTCGCCGGGCTGCTAGCGTTAGCCGGATTGTGGCAACTCGGCCAAGGCGCCTACATTCACGCCAAGGCGCAGTTCGCGCAACATCTACTGCGCAAATCCTGGGACAAAACGCTCAGCGGGGTAAAGGAAGTCAAACCCTGGCCTTGGGCCGATACCTGGCCGGTGGCGCGGCTCGAAGTGCCGCGCCTCGACATCGACCAATTCGTGCTCGCTGGCGCCAGCGGCCGCACGCTTGCCTTCGGTCCTGGGCATTTGAGCGGCTCGGCACTGCCCGGAGACGCAGGAAACACGGTCTTCTCCGGTCATCGCGATACGCACTTCAAATTTTTGCAACACCTTCAGCTTGGCGATGAGATCGTCGTTACCGCAGCAAGCGGTGTGCAGTATCGCTACGCGATTTCCGATACAACGGTCGTCAACCACGAAGACACGCGCGTTACCATGAGCAGTGACACTCGGCAGTTGACCCTAGTGACCTGTTATCCCTTTCGCTCCATTAATCCGAGCGGGGACAAACGCTACGTTGTCATCGCTCACTATCTGCCACCGCATGACCCCAATCGGGTACTGCGCAAACGCATGTTTGCCGAATCCCAGCAATAGTCACCTATCATTGCGCACTGGGCCAGCTACTTTTGCATGACCCTTGAGTGCTGATTACAATTTTTCAGTGGCAATCCATGGCACAACTGTAAAAAATATCGACACTTTTTTGTATCGTGAAATGGCTTTTCTATTAAAAAATCCGGAAAAAGTTTCCGAGTATTACAGGAAATATGATTAAAAACATATGGTTAAACCGTTATTTCGGTTTCTTTGACCGCCGAAATAAAATCGACACTTCGTCAGATTTCGTTTTTTTATTTCAACTATTTGATATTTATATGAATAATGTTGGTTGTTCGTCAACAATTGGCGCAAATCGGACGTCTGGTAAAAATCGGCCAAATCAGTGGAAAGACTTAATAATAATAATAAACAACATGTTATAATGTTTTCAAAAATACTCAATCTGCGGCATGAAATCTGCTTGTGTATTTCGTTCAACAAGAGCAAAATAAAACTATAAAATAAAAGTAGAAATAAACACTCGGGGCCACACAGGCCTAGCCGTCTCGGATGCAGCGCTTGGCAGACAGATCGTTCAAGATCCCATAAAATCGCGAACAGGACGTCTGCCATTTTTTTTCAATCGTCGGAACGATGACGCCGCGATTAGTTTCCCACTGCCGCTATCACACTTCAACCTAGAAACATCGGGTGATCGCTTGCCAATCGACGAGCGCTTTGCTGGATGGGTGTTGTTCGTTCTGCCACTTGTAACCCATTGGGTGCGAACGCCACAGGGCGGATCGCACCGTTCTGGCGGCGCAGGGCGGCGTTGCGCCTTGCTCTGCACCCCCAAAACCGCGCGCTTCACCCCGGCAAACGGGTAGCGCAAGAGGATTCAAGTTGCATAGAGCGATTTTGCTTGATATATGTAATGAGAATCATTATCATTACTACAATTAATAACGTCCCACGGGAAAGGAGTCCAGTATGAAAAAGCGCCATCTTGCTTCTGCAATCGCACTCGCGTTCTGCGCTCAAGGCGCCGTTGCCGCCGATGCGTCAGTGGAACAAAAGCTGGAAATTCTGCAAAGAGAATTGGATGACTTGCGCGCCGAACTCGCGAAAATGAAATCGCAGCAGGCGGCGCCAGCATCGGGTCAGCCATCGACGGCGGCCTCGGCGCGGCCGTCCGCCTCCCCCGGCACGATGAACGGCCTCGCGGCCGGGAGCAACACGTTCGGTGGCTATGGTGAGTTACACTACAACAATTATCGCGACGGCGATAAAAAAGACGAGATTGACTTCCATCGATTCGTGCTGTTTTATGGCCACAACTTCAACGACAACTTGCGTTTCTATTCCGAACTGGAAGTCGAGCATGCACTGGTCGAAGGTGGCGAGGAGTCCGGCGCGGTGGAATTGGAGCAGGCGTTTATCGACTATCGCGTCAATGATGCGTTCAACGTCAAAGCCGGCGCATTCTTGGTTCCCATCGGCATCCTTAACGAAACCCATGAACCGCCGACCTTCTTCGGCGTCGAGCGCAACGAAGTCGAAACCCGCATCGTCCCGTCTACGTGGCGCGAAGCGGGCGTGGGCGTCCATGGCGAGATCGTGCAAGGCCTGCGCTACGAAGCGGGCATTGTGTCCAGCATGGACGCCGGCAAGTTCGGCGGTCCGGATCGCGCCGTGCGCTCCATGCGCACCGAGCTTTCGGAAGCCGCGGCCCATGATTTCGCTATTTACGGCGCCTTGAATTATCGCGGCATTCCAGGGGTCGCAATCGGCGCCAGTGTTTTCACCGGAAATACCGGGCAAAATGGCGTGACCGATTCGGCGCTGAAAAACGTCGGCGGACGCCTAATACTGTGGGACGTCCATGCGCAATATCGTCTCGGCGGTTTGGAGTTGCGCGGCCTATACGCCCGTGGGACACTGGGTGATGCCGATAAAATCACCGCCGCCGCGATCGCCCGCAGTGGCGATGGCGCCCAGGTCGCGCCGAGCAGCTTTTGGGGTTACTACGGTGAAGCGGGCTACCATTTTCGTCTCGATAACGAAATGGAGCTAGCGCCCTTTATCCGTTACGAACGTTACAATACGCAGGCAAGCGTGCCGAGCGGTTTTAGCGCGGATCGAAAAAACAATGAGCGCGTAACCACCTTAGGCGTGAACTTCAAATTGCATCCGCAAGTGGTGTTCAAGGCCGACTATCAGGACTTCAAGGAAGATCCGAAGAAGGATCGATTCAGCCTAGGTGTGGGTTACATGTTCTAGCCGGGATGGCATTCAAGTTAAGTATCCGTCGGGAATTTGCGTTTAATTTGTGATTCCCGCTTTCGCGGGAATCACAATTCGCCATTTAACCGTCATCGGGAACATATTGAAACTAATCCACAACAATTTGCTGTTGTTCCTTATTGCCTGCGCGATACCTAGCGACGCCGCCGACGAGCAAATTTACCTTGCGCCCGAGGCATTCTTGACGGAAGCCTTGGGCACGCCGCCATCGCCGTCGACGCTCTGGATCACCGCCGAGATTCAGCCGGAGTTAGAAAGAATCCTCGGCCACCCGCCGCCGCGGTTGCGCCAACGCTACTGGAAAGACGGCGCGAAAACCGCGTGGATTTTGGAAGAAATCGGCAAAGAGGAATTCATCACCGCCGGATTTGTGATTGCAAACGACCGCATCGAACTAGCGCGGGTGTTGGTGTATCGCGAAAGCCGCGGCATGGAAGTACGCTATCCAACGTTCCTCAAGCAATTTGAAGGCACTCAGCTCGCGGAAAAGCAGCGCCTGTCCAAACGCATCGACGGTATCGCCGGCGCAACCCTATCCGTTTGGGCCATGGAGCGTATGGCGCGCGCGGCGCTGTATTTTCATCGCCACGTACAAAAATGACGTCGAAATCCGCGCGGGTTGCGCGACACAAACGCTATACCATTGGCGTTTTGCTGCATCGCATACACCGTTGGATGGGCATTACAGTGAGCCTCTTCGTGGTTTTTCTGGTGCTAACGGGTTGGGCACTTAACCATACCGCAGAGCTAGGACTGGGGCGGCTCCCAGTGCGGGCGCCGTGGATCAGCGCATGGTATGGACTGGGTGGCACGGTACCCGCCACGGGTTATACGGCAAGCGGACACTGGCTGATCAGCGGCGAAAATGGCGCCCTGTTTGACGGCAAAAAAACCGCCTTCGAATTGCGTGAGGTGATCGGCATGGCGGCCACGGCCGACCTTATTGCAATCGCCAGTCGCGCTGAATTGATTTTGCTTGATCGCGATGGTCGGGTGGTGGATCGAATCGCAGCGCCGCAGTTGCCCATCAGCGCCATCACACGAATCGGCGCAGCGCAAAACCAGTTTATCCTACAAGGCGCAACGAGCTACGCCAGCGTCGACGGCCTTACCTGGACGCCGTTCAAGGGCGATGCCGCATGGTCCGCACCACAGGCTTTGCCACCGAACCAACAGGACTTCGCCCAACACCTCGCGCCTGCCATCCCGTTAGAACGCATCATGCAAGACCTTCACAGCGGCAGAATTCTCGGCCGCTACGGCCCCTACTTGATGGATGCGGTGGGCTTAACTTTCTTGCTACTGGCCGGCAGCGGCCTGTGGATGTTCTTGCGTCATCGCCGCCGATAAACGCCGACGTGCTTTGAATCCCCTCTGGGTCAAGTTAAGATAGCGCTTTCCCGACTTGCAGAAGACATGTCCGACATCGAACCGCCGCAGGGCCTAGACCTGCGCAAGCGCCGCCGTGGTATCTATCTGCTGCCTAACTTGTTCACGACCGCGGCGCTGTTCGCGGGGTTTTTCGCGATCGTGCAAGCGATGAACCAAAAATACACGCTCGCCGCGATTTCGATCTTTATCGCCATGGTGCTGGATGGAATAGATGGTCGAGTCGCACGCATGACCCACACACAAAGCGCATTTGGCGCCGAATACGATAGCTTGTCCGATATGGTGTCCTTCGGCGCCGCGCCCGCGCTGGTGATTTATGAATGGGCGCTACGCGATCTCGGGCGCTGGGGTTGGATCGCATCTTTTTTATATTGCGCTTGTGCGGCGCTGCGCCTGGCGCGCTTCAACACGCAGCTTGAGGTGGCGGACAAACGATACTTCACCGGCTTGCCCAGCCCTTCGGCGGCAGCGTTGCTTGCCGGATTCGTTTGGATTATGGATGACTACGAAATCGTCGGCCGCAAAATTGACTGGATTGTCTGGTGTGTCACCGTGTTCGCGGCGCTTAGCATGGTGAGCAATGTCAGGTTCTATAGCTTCAAAGATCTTAATCTCAGGCGCAGCGTGCCGTTCTGGGCGATGTTGGTGATTGTGATGTTTTTTGTCGTTATTACCATCGACCAAGCGCGCGTACTGTTCGGGATATTTTTGGCTTATTCGCTTTCGGGTTATGTGATGTGGGCGATTCAGCGACTACGCGGGCGAACACAAACCGCCGCGTTTGAAGAAGCGCCTGCCGCTGAAAAACGGCTAGACGATCTTTGACGTGTATTATATTTCTCTCCGACACCTGTTTCGACGAGGTGGACAGATAATCCGGCGCTCTGGGGCCCGGCTTTTTTTGTTCGTAGTCGGTGCGTGATTCCCGATACCTTTCATTTGACGTTATCCGCTTGAGCGACCGAGATCGGCGCATGCTTGCGCGCCGGCGAATCGAACTGTCTTGGCCAAGCGTTAGCAGTGCTCGGCAAAAGCCGAACTGAAGTTGCACCGAATCCTTAACTCGTTTATATTTGTGTCATGAACGTGCCACACCCCATCCGCATCTCCCTTCTAACGGCAGCCCTGCTGGGCCTGCTGCTGCGCGTCGCGCGCTAAAAACTCCCACCCTTTTCCCTGTTGGTATTATTCGTGTTAGATTCGGCAATCGCCGGAATCTAAATTTGTACGTAGTTTGTCGAGTTGGAGACGACCATGAAAGACCATTTAATTGTTTTCGATACCACCTTGCGCGACGGCGAGCAAAGCCCCGGCGCGACCATGACTCGAGAGGAGAAGGTTCGTATCGCCAAGTTGCTGGAAAAAATGAAGGTGGACGTGATTGAGGCGGGCTTTCCCGCCGCGAGTCCCGGCGATTTCGAATCGGTGAAGGCGGTCGCCAGCACCATCAAGGATAGCCGCGTATGCGCTCTGGCCCGCGCCACGACACGGGACATCGAGCTGGTAGCCGAGGCGATTAAACCGGCGAACGCCGGGCGCATCCACACTTTCATCGCCACCTCGCCGATCCACATGAAAATGAAGCTGCGCATGGAGCCGGATATGGTGGTGGAGGCGGCGGTGAACGCCGTTAAATTCGCTCGCAAATTTTGCGATGACGTGGAGTTTTCGCCGGAAGACGCGGGCCGTTCCGAGCCGGATTTTCTCTGCCGCATTTTGGAAGCGGTGATCGATGCCGGCGCGACGACGTTGAATATTCCCGACACGGTGGGTTACGCCATGCCGGGACAATTCGGCGATTTGATTCGCCAATTGCGCGAGCGCATTCCCAATTCCGACAAGGCAATTTTTTCTGTGCATTGTCACAACGATCTGGGCTTAGCGGTGGCGAATTCCCTGGCTGCTGTGATGAACGGCGCCCGTCAAGTGGAATGCACTATCAATGGCCTCGGCGAACGCGCCGGCAATGCCTCGCTGGAAGAAATCGTCATGGCGGTGCGCACGCGGCAAGATTTTTTTGGCTGCGACAGCCGTATCGACACGACGCATATCGTGCCCATCAGTCGTTTGGTGTCCGGCGTGACGGGTTTCCCTGTGCAGCCGAACAAAGCCATTGTCGGCGCCAACGCCTTCGCCCACGAGTCTGGCATTCACCAAGACGGCATACTGAAAAATCGCGAGACGTACGAAATTATGCGTGCCGAGGACGTGGGCTGGCACGCGAACAAATTAGTGTTGGGTAAACACTCGGGCCGCAATGCCTTCCGCGCGCGCTTGCAAGAACTCGGCATCGAGTTGCAATCGGAAGAGCAACTGAACACTGCGTTCAAAGGTTTCAAAGCACTGGCTGACAAGAAGCACGATATTTTCGACGAAGACTTGCACGCACTGATGTCCGACGAGGCCGTCACGCCGCAGGAAGAGCATTTCAAATTAGTGTCCTTGGTCGCCCATTCGGAAACCGGCGAAACGCCGTTCGCCAAACTCACCATGTCTGCCGGCGGCAAGGAACAGCATGCGGAAAGCGTGGGCAGTGGTCCGGTGGATGCGACGTTCAAAGCCATCGAAAGCATGGTCACCAGCGGCGCTGATTTGCAACTCTATTCTGTGAACGCCATCACCAGCGGCACAGATTCGCAAGGCGAAGTCACGGTGCGCCTGGCGAAAGAGGGGCGCATCGTCAACGGTCAGGGCGCCGATCCGGATATTCTGGTGGCGTCGGCGAAAGCCTATTTAAGCGCGCTGAATCATCTGCACAATAAACTGGAACGGGTGAATCCACAACTCTGATCGTCATTGCGAGGAGCTCCTCGCAATGACGGCGATTCGTTAGGGTTTAACTATGACGCAATACACTCGCATGCCCGCCGTATTCCTGGGCCATGGCAGCCCGATGAATACCCTACAGCAAAACGAATTCACCGACGCCTGGCGAGAATTCGGCGCGTCGATTCCCAAACCGCGTGCGGTGTTATGCGTGTCCGCTCACTGGTTCACGCGTGGCACGCACGTGACCGCAACGCAGACACCGGAAACGATTCACGATTTCGGTGGGTTTCCACAAGCCTTGTTTGATTTTCAATATCCTGCACCCGGCGATCCTGACCTAGCGCGGCAAGTGGCAGATTTAATAAAGCCAATCGAAGTGGGATTAGATCAGCAATGGGGATTGGATCACGGCGCCTGGTCGGTGCT
>JANMJR010000028.1:0-3359 GCA_031371465.1 Pseudomonadota bacterium | reverse complement strand
GGCGCGGACTTCGAGGTGGTCAATCCGGAAAGCGACGAGCGTTATCGCGACTACTGGATTGCCTATCACAAGCTCACGGAGCGCAAAGGCGTGACGCCACAATTCGCGAAAGTCGAAATGCGCCGCCGCTTCACACTGATTGGCGCCATGATGATCCACATGGGTGACGCCGACGGCATGATCTGCGGCACCTTCGGCAGCAACGATCAACACTTGCAATATATCGATCAGGTCATCGGCAAGCGCGCCGGCGCCAATGTCTACGCGGCAATGAACGGCCTGATCTTACAAAATCGCCAGGTATTCATCGTCGATACCCATGTGAATCTCGACCCCAACGCTGAGGAGATTGCGGAAATCACGGTCATTGCCGCGGACGAGTTACGGCGCTTTGGTATCGCGCCGAAAGTGGCCTTGTTATCCCACTCCAATTTTGGCAGCTCTGACGGGGTGTCGGCCATCAAAATGCGCCATGCTTTGGCCTTGATTCAGGCGCGCGCGCCGGATCTGGAAATCGACGGTGAAATGCACGGCGATTCGGCGCTGGACGCCGCGGTGCGTAAATCCCTGTTCCCCAATTCGCGTTTGAGCGGAGAAGCTAATTTACTGGTCATGCCGAACATGGACGCGGCGAACATTGCTTACAATTTGCTTAAGACCACGGCAGGCGGCGGGATCGCGATTGGGCCGGTGCTGCTCGGCGCGGCGCGGGCGGCGCATGTTCTTACGCCCTCCGCCACGGTGCGGCGCATTGTCAACATGACGGCACTGGCGGTCGTTGACGCGCAATCTCATGGGCGCGCAACAAAAACCTAAGCGAAACTACCGAAAATCGCACCAATTGGGGAGATGTTGGATAAAATCTGACCATGAAGTAAACAACATTCGTTTTTCGAGGAATTGTTAATTGACGGTCAAAGTTCAAGTCAAGGACTTGGCAATGGGCATGTTCATCGCCGAGCTGGATCGGCCCTGGTTGGACACCCCCTTCCTGCTGCAAGGCTTCATGCTGGATAATGAGGAGGATCTCGCACAGATCCGCCGTTTGTGCCAGTTCGTGCTGGTGGATCCGGCGAACTCGACAGTCGACTCCCTTGCAAAGCTCTCGCTCCCGCCCCCGACAATTGCTGCGCCGCCGAGCGGCAGCCCGCGCAGCAAGAACCGTATCGAAAATTTGATTATTACCAGCGGTGACGGGGGAACGAAAAAACCGGTGCTGAACCGCGGGCAGGACGAAAAGCGTAACGAATCGGCAATGCCCGCGAAAACCCCTCCGTCCGACCCGACGATTATCTATTACAAAGACGCGCCGGGCGCGCCGAAGCGTTCCCTATGGGAGAAAGTCGAAGCGCAGGACGCTCACGGCGAGGCCGGTTCGTCGGCCCTGGCGGAAGATCTTAGCGATCTCAAAGCCCATTTCACACGCGGCAACACTCAGAATAAACGCGCCGGCTTGTTCAGACAAATTCTATCGACGCTGCGCGCCAAACAAGAGGTCGACGATGTCGACGACTCCGCATCGCCGATAACTGCATCGGGCGCAACACCAAACAAGCCTCTGATTCGCATTGCCGAAAACAAAGTGGTGCAGGAAACGGAATTGACGGAGGCAAAGGGAATCCATTTGCGCTCGCGCGAAATGATCCGCGACGTCGTCGAAGATATGCGGCGCGAGCACCACATCAATCTGGATAAGGTCAATGAAGTGGTCGACGCCATGGTCGACAGCATCGGCAACAATCCCGACGCGCTGCTCTGGCTCACCAAACTAAAAAACCGCGATTCTTACGCCTACGATCACGGTATCGACGTGGCTATTTATCTTCTCGCATTCGGCCGCCACCTCGGTTACCCCAAGGATAAATTGCGCATCCTCGGCGTCGCCGGGCTGATGCAAGACATCGGAAAACTGCGCATTCGCGAAGAGATTCTGGCTCGATCCGGAAAGCTCACCGCGGACGAATATGAAGAGATCAAGATTCACGTTAACCATAGTGTCGAGATCCTCAAGGAGACCAGCGACATCCCCAGCGAAGTACTAACAGTGGTGTCGCAACACCACGAGCGGTTGGACGGCAGCGGCTACCCGCAGGGCCTCAAGGGTGATCAAATCCATCCAGTCGCCTCCATGTCGGGCATTGTCGATTCGTTTGAAGCATTGGTCAGTCACCGACCTTACGCCGCGGCGATATCGACGCACCAAGCATTGCAACAACTCAATCGCTGGAAAGGCAGCTCATTCCATGAGGCGCTGACCGAACAATTTATCCAGTGCATCGGCATTTTCCCGGTCGGCAGCCTGGTCGAACTCAACACCGGTGACGTCGCCGTCGTCATCGGACAAAATAAGGTTCGCCGTCTTAAACCTAAGGTCATGCTGTTGCTCGACCCAGCCAAAAAGGCCTACCCGTACCCGGCGACCTTGGATCTGATTAACAATCCGTTGGGTGACGACAAAACCCCTTTCCAGATCCGGCGTGATCTGCCAGTTGGGGCATATGGAATAGACCCGCGGGAGTTTTATTTATAGCGTGCGCATTTCAGTGTCGAGCGATTGACAGCGTCAAGCAAAAGCATATGATTTAGGAGATGATCTCGCTCGACCAACAATTTTCGAAACTCGTGCGCACGCCGGACCCATCGTTTAATATCGCCGAGTGTGCATTGATTATTGCGCAGCACGAGTATCCCAGTCTCGACATCCCAGGTTATTTGCAACAGCTCGATCAAATCGCCGAGCCGTTGCGCATGCGCCTGCCCGCCGATGCGGGTAAGCCCCATGTGATCAGCATGCTCAACCATTACTTGTTTCGCGAATTGGGCTATGCCGGTAATCATGACAACTACTACGATCCACGCAATAGTTTTTTGAACGATGTCATGGATCGCCGCATCGGCATTCCTATCACGCTGTCGATTCTATACATGGAAATCGGCCGCCGCGTCGGCGTAAACCTGCAAGGCGTATCATTTCCCGGCCATTTCTTGGCGAAATACGTGACCGATCAAGGCGTGATCGTGCTGGATCCGTTTAACCACGGCATCAGCCTTTCCGAAGCGGATCTGCGTGAGCGGCTAACGCAATCGGGCGGCGGCGACGCCAGTGTCGACATTCCGCTCAGCGCCCTGCTGCGCCCCGCCACGCCGCACGAAATTTTGGTTCGGCTGGCGCGTAATCTCAAAGCAATCTACAGCCATGCCGGCGAACTGGAAAAAGCGATCGCGATGACCAGCCTTATCCTGTGTGTGAATAGGCAGGACCCCGGCGAACTGCGTGATCGCGCCACGATGTATTACCGATTGTTCTGCTACCGTGCGGCCTTGGCGGATTTCCAGCAGTTGGTGGAAATCGATGTCGA
>JANMJR010000002.1:0-3184 GCA_031371465.1 Pseudomonadota bacterium | reverse complement strand
GGTGGATCCAGCGCTACGCGCTTTGATCCACCCCACCGTCACAACATCTAACATTGTGAGAAAAGTAGGCGATGTCACTTTTCGAGAGCGAGAATTCTACCACAACGCCTTTAGCTAATCGGCTTGCCGAACTTGGCATTTTCCTGCTCTTGCAATAGGCGCCATTGCACTTTTCCGGTCGCGGATTTCGGCAGCGGCGCGTCGCGAAACTCGACGATGCGCGGATATTTGTAAGCCGCCATATTCGCTTTGCACCAGTCGATGATTTCCTGTTCGCCGACTTTTCCACGGCTCGCTTCTTTGAGCATGACCACCGCTTTGACGGTCTCACCGCGATAGGCGTCCTGGCTGCCGATAATGCACGCCTCTTGAATGTGCGGGTTTTGATACATCATGGCCTCGACTTCCGCGGGCCAGACTTTGAAACCGGAGGCGTTGATCATGCGTTTCAAGCGATCGACAATAAAGAAGTATCCTTCCTCATCGACACGGCCCAAGTCGCCGGTACGAAAAAAACGTTTGCCTTCAAATTCGATGAAGGCGTCTGCGGTGGCTTGCGGATTTTTCCAATAACCTTGGAAAATCTGCGGGCCATGGGAAATGATTTCCCCCACTTCACCCACGGGTAATTCTTGCAACGTATCCGGATTGATGACGCGCGCATCGGTATCGAAAATCGGTATGCCGAGACATTGTTTTTTCGGCCGATCGACCGGATTGACGTGAGTCGGCGCCATCGTTTCGGACAGGCCATAACCTTCGATGTAGGTCAGCTTGCACAAATCCAGTAATTTTTGCGCGATGGCTTCCGGCATGGCTGCGCCGCCGCCGCCGACGCGGGTAATGCTGGAAAGATCGTAGTCAGCGATTCTTGGATTCATCAAAAAATCGATTACCATTGTGGGGATATTGGTCCAGCCGGTGACCTTATAACGCTGCACCATCATCGCCGCGACTTCGCGATCCCAGCGCGGCAGCAGCACGATGGTCTGGCCGTAGTAAATCGGCCCGTTCATGCTGCCCTGCATCCCGGTCACGTGAAAGAACGGCAACACGGCGAGGATCACCGCGTCGGCCGTCCCCGCGCCCAGCCATGCCCCGTGCGTCACGGTGGTCATCATCACCGAACTGTGAATATGAATACATCCTTTCGGCTTACCCGTCGTGCCCGAGGTATACGGCATAACGCACCAATCCTGCGGCCCGGCCATGCTGGCAGACGGCTGAAGGCCCGCACCCAGAGCGGATCTCCAGGCAGTTACGCCAGGCTGATTATGCTCAATCCGCAGGGCTTGAATGTGCTCTGGCGCCTTTAAATCCGTTGCCGTAGTGAGGTAGTCGGAGTAAGTCGCGACAATGACATTTTTCAACAACGTGGCGCCAACGTGCGGCTGAATTTGTGGAAAGACTTCTTGGCCGACAATGGCGGTGCTTGCATCGGCATCGTCGATATAGTGCGCCAGTTCCGCCGTGAGGTTCATTGGATTGACCGGCGCCACCATCGCATCGGCGCGCAAAATCGCGTAATACGAGACGATGAATTGCGGGCTGTTTTGCATGTAAAGCAACACGCGATCGCCGCGCTTAATGCCGCAGCGCTGCTGCAAAAATCCGGCGAGTTTGACGACCTGGGTATTCAGTTCCGCGTAGGTAATCTTCGAGTCATAAAAAATGATCGCATCTTTGTTGGGGAAACGTGCTGCCGAAACTTCGAGGTTATAGTAAAGGTTTGTCTCGGGAATAGTCAGATGTTCGGGCAAGCCCGTTGGCCAATGGGGTGAGCGTTTGAATGGCATACTTCCCTCAGATTATTGCGTTACCCTATCCTGCTGTCATTCCCGCGAAGGCTTGAATCCATGGTAAATTTGAAAACTGAAATGCCAAATGGATTCCCGCCTTCGCGGGAATGAGTGGCTGGCCTCGGGCCACACATCACTACTCGGTCTGATCAGATCAGTTTATTTAAGGCGGCTACTCATGCCGCCGCGTAACCCATTCGGCGATCAACGCCGGTTTGTCCGAACCTTTAATTTCCACTGTGACGTTCCAGATAGTTTGCACGCCGTCCTTCAGATCCTCAACTGAAGCCAACGTGAATCGCGCGCGAATTTCCGCGTTCACTTTCACTGGCGATACGAAACGCAAACGATTCATGCCGTAGTTAATCCCCATCCTGACGCTCTTGATTTCCGTCGCCTCATAAATGAACCGACTCAGCAGCGACATGGTGAGAAAACCATGGGCAATGGTCGAGCCGAAAGGGGACTTACTAGCGCGCTCCGGATCGACGTGAATCCACTGATAGTCGTCGGACGCTTTGGCGAAATCATCGATGCGCTGTTGGGTCATCGTCAGCCAATCGGTCACCGCGACCTCTTTGCCGACCCAGTCGTGCAGCTCCTTGCAATTCTCGAACGTCTTAATCGCCATCGGAAATTTCCTCCTTGCTTTCGTAGTATATTGTGGGCAAATTATAACGCCTTATGGTGGGAGCAAAAATGCAGTCCACAATGATGAACTACCCCCTGACGCTCAATCACATTTTAGAGCGTGCGGGGAAATTATATGGCGTGCGCGAAATCGTTTCGCGTATGGCGGATCGCTCTTTGCACCGCTACAGTTACGCGGATTTTTATCGCCGCTCCAAGCAATTGGCTGAAGCCTTGCAACACGCGGGCCTTTCACGCGGCGAGCGCGTCGGCACCTTGATGTGGAACAGCTACGCCCACATGGAATGCTATTTCGGCATCCCCGCCATGGGCGGCGTGCTGCACACACTGAACCTACGCCTGTTCCCCGAAGACATCGCCTTCATCGCCAATCATGCGGAAGATCGCTTCATCATCGTTGACGATGTATTGCTGCCCCTGTACGAAATATTCAAAGACAAAATCAAAGCCGAGCGTGTGTTTGTGTTTTCCCAATCGGGCAAGCCCACGCCTGAAGGCTATGAGGATTACGAAACATTTCTTAGCACCGCAAAAGGTAACTTCCAGTATCCCGACATCGACGAAAACGAACCCTGCGGCATGTGCTACACCTCGGGCACGACGGGCCAACCCAAGGGCGTGGTCTACTCCCATCGCTCCACCGTGCTGCACGCCTTCATGTCGGCGATGCCGGACAGCGGCGGCTACTGCCATGCAGATTCAGTCTTGCCGGTGGTGCCGATGTTTCACGCCAA
>JANMJR010000111.1:0-8419 GCA_031371465.1 Pseudomonadota bacterium | reverse complement strand
AACTTCATCGCTGATTCCCGATTCCTTGGGCACTTGAGCGAGTAATTTTTCCCAGTGATTGATCGCGGCGCTGAAGTCTTTTGCTTCGTAGGCCGCCGATCCGGCGAGGGCCAGGATGCGCGGATTGTTCGGTTCGAGCTTGAGGCCTTGGGCGATTAGTTCGCGCGGCCGACCGGTGAAAGAATTATTGTTACGGGAGGCGAGCGCATGGGCGTATTCCGCCAGCAGCGAGGCGTTTTCCGGCGCCAGCAATACCGCGCGATCGTAAGCCATGATACCGTCATTGGCCCGGCCCAGCGCCATGTAGGCCTTGGCCAACATATTCCAGCCGAGGACGTCATTCGGTTGCTCGCGCAGTTTGACGGCGAGGCGTTGCGTCATAATCGCAAATTCTTGCGGCGTGATATTTTCCGCGTTACTTGTCGTAGCCGGCGTGGCAAACGAACTCGGCTGACCTAGAAGCCGGTAGAGGGCGAACGAGGCCAACGGCAGCGCCAGTGCGATGGCCGCAGCGATCCAGCGTTGGCGATTGCCATGGTTCGTTGCTGTTGACTCGGTACGGGATTCTTCCAGCAAGCGCCGCTTGAGCTCTTGTTCGGCTTCGCGGAATTGTGCTTCCCGTATCGTCCCGTTGGCCAAGTCGGCTTGCAGTTCTTGCAATTGCTCGCGGTAAATAGGCAAGCTGGTGATGATGGGTGCGCCTTGGTTGGATTTACGCAGTAAAGGCGGCAACAAAAAAGCCAGCGCGATCGCAACGAAGACTGCGACCGACGCGATGAACAGGGTCATGATGTCGTGTTGGGTGTGTTGTTACTTGTGGAATGTTGCAGCAAGGCGTCGGCTTGTTCAAGTTCATCGCTGCTGAGGTTTCGAGTAACGACGAGCTTGCGGCGTTTTGCCATCTGCCGAAACAAGAATCCCAACCCGCCGATGAGAAGCAGGAACGGCGCCACCCAAAGCAGCACCGTATTGGATTGCACCGGTGGCCGATATAAAACAAAATCCCCATAGCGCGCGACCATGTAGTCTTTGATTTGCTGATCGGTTTTGCCTGCAGTAATCTGTTCGCGAATCTGGGCCCGCAAATCGACAGCGAGGTCTGCATTCGAATCCGCTATGGTTTGATTTTGGCAGACCAGGCAGCGCAGTTCGTGCGCCAAAACCTTCACGCGCTGTTCCAATTGGGTGCTAAGTTTGGTCTCCTCCGCCCAGCCCCACAGAGGCAAAATGAGGCACAGTAAAACCGCCAGCCGCCTCATCCCTGTAGCTTCTTCACTAACGGCAAGATGGTCGACTGGATTGCCTCCCGGGTGACCGGCCCGGTTTTCTTATAACGGATCACGCCTTGTTTATCAATCACAAAGGTTTCCGGCACGCCGTACACGCCAAAATCAATGCCGACGCGACCGTTCTCGTCGAAGATCGACGCGGTATAGGGATTGCCGAGTTGTTGCAGCCAGTTCATTGCCGGCTCACGTTTGTCTTTGTAGTTGAGTCCGTAAATCGGCACGACGCCGGTTTTGGAAAACTCCACCAACAGCGGATGCTCGTCGCGGCACGCCACGCACCAGGACGCCCACACGTTCAAAATCCACACTTGGCCGCGCAACTGTTGCGTGCCGATCATCTGGTCGGGTTTGTCTAACTGCGAAAGAGAAAACATGGGCGCGGGCTTGTCGATCAAAGGAGAAGGTATCTCCTTGGGATCGAGGCTTAACCCACGACCCAAAAAAACAGCCAGGACAACAAAGATGCCCAACGGAACAAGAAACTTGCCCACGTCTTAGTCCCCTCGACCCTCGGGGAGAGGGCTAGGGCGGGGTAGCCCTGAGCTAGCCACTGGCCTAGCGCCATGAGGGGGCAACGTTGGTGAAGCCTTCGCACCCAAATTATGCCCCCCAAGAGCAGGAGGAAGCGACTCCACCTGTCGTGTGGCCAACCGATAACGTCGATCGCTCAACGCCAAAAATCCGCCTAGCGCCATCAACGCGCAGCCGCCCCAAATCCAATTGATAAACGGCTTGTGATACACGCGCACGCTCCAAGAACCACCGCTATCGGGAATCGGCTCACCGAGGGAGACATACAGATCGCGGGTGAAACCGACATCGATCGCCGCTTCCGTCATCACCTGGCCCATGGCGCGGTAGCTGCGCTTTTCCGGATACATTTTCGTGACGACGGTGTCGCCATTTAACACTTCAAAGAATCCCCGCGCCGCGACATAGTTCGGCCCCGGCACTTGGGTCGTGCCATTGAAGCGGAAGCGATAACCGCCGACATCCACCGTGTCGCCGATATTCATGCGCAAATCTTTTTCAGTTGCGTAACTATTCACCAAGGTCACGCCGATGATGAACACACCAACGCCCATATGCGCAATCGACATGCCCCAATAAGAACGAGGCAGTCTGGAGAGCCGCACCAATACGGGGTAGCCCGAGGCTAGCCGCTGGCCTAGGGCCATTGAGCCTTCAGGCAGTCGTTGGGCGCGGCCGAGGATATTGGTGATGCCCGCAGCGAATAGCCACAGGCCCAATAACAAGCCGAAAGCGATGAGCGGGGACCAGCGTCCCATCACAAGGGGAAGGATTAGCGCCGTCACGACACTCACGCCAAATGCCCATTTGAGTCGCGCCACCAGACTCGGGACCTCCTCCGCTTTCCAGCGCGCCATGGGGCCAACGCCCATGAGGAACACGGCTGGGGCCATGAGTGGGAAAAACACCGCGTCGAAGTAGGGCGGGCCGACGGAAATTTTACCGAGATTTAACGCATCGAGAAATAGCGGATAAAGCGTGCCAAGCAACACCGATGCGGCAGCGACAACCAGCAAGATGTTATTGGTGAGCAGGAAGGCTTCGCGCGATATCAAATCAAACTTTCCGCCCAATCCCACTTTGGGCGCGCGCCAGGCGAATAGCGCCAATGAGCCGCCGATCACCATGACCAAGAATGCCAAAATAAAAACACCGCGGGCCGGATCGGTGGCGAACGCATGAACGGAAGTGATGACGCCGGATCGCACTAAGAACGTGCCGAGCAGTGACAATGAAAACGCAAAGATCGCGAGCAACACGGTCCAGCTTTTGAAGCTGCCGCGTTTCTCGGTCGCGGCGAGCGAATGCATCAACGCCGTGCCGACCAACCACGGCATAAACGAGGCGTTCTCGACCGGATCCCAAAACCACCAGCCGCCCCAGCCCAATTCGTTGTAGGCCCACCAACTACCAAGCATGATGCCGATGGTGAGAAAACACCATGCCGCAGTCGTCCAAGGCCGCGACCAGCGCGCCCAGGCGGCATCAAGCTGGCCGCTCAATAACGCCGCGATGGCAAATGCAAACGCCACCGAAAAGCCGACATAGCCCATGTACAGCATCGGCGGATGAATCACCATGCCGGGGTCCTGCAACAGCGGATTCAAATCGCGGCCGTCCATGGCTTGCGGCAACAGGCGCTCGAACGGGTTGGAGGTCAGCAACATGAACAGCAGAAAACCGATGCTGACGAGGCCCATCACGCCTAATACTCGCGATAACATCGGCAGCGGGAGGGCGCGACTAAAGACCGTCACCGCCAACATCCAACCCGATAGCATCAACGCCCACAACAATAAAGACCCTTCGTGGGAGCCCCAAGTCGCGGCGAAGCGATAGGGCGCCGGCAGGTGGGAATTGGAATTGCCGGCGACGTTGACGACGGAAAAATCATTCGTCACAAACGAATAAGCTAGGCAACCGAAGGCAATCGCGACGAACACAAACTGCCCCTGCGCCGCAGGGCGTGCAACCGCCATGAAGCGCGCGTTGCCGGTCTGTGCGCCGATCAACGGTAAGGTCGATTGAACCAGCGCGATACACAGCGCTACGATTAGTGCGAAATGGCCGAGTTCAGGAATCATAGTCGCCTATTATAAAGGAGTTAACCGGGCGGTCTCGACATTAACGCTTTTCTAGGCGTACAGTCGACTATATGTCATTTTAGATTTAGTTTGCTGCTGCTCGAAGCGATCCGTTACCGCGCCGGCAGATATTGTTTCGCGACTTTGCAGATGTAGGTGTATTTGGGATTCACCATTTGTGTACAACGGGCTTCGGCGATTTGGCCTAGCAACATATAGGCCTCAGCCGCCGGAATTCCATAGCCTTCTTCGAGCCAATAGACCAGTTCTTCGAACGCGACCCGCAACGCGTCATCCAGCGGACGGGCGCAACCGACGGTGCAGATATGGGTGGGCGTTTCAATGCGTGGCCAAATCATACGGTTGGGCGCGGGGGCGAGCTCAACGCGTAATCGAAGATGGCCACGAAATGCTTTCCGAGTCATACCGTGGTCCGATGAAGGTAGTGTTTAATCCAATTTGCGCCAAGGCATCAACCATCGCTCAACCTTGCCGACGATGAAGGAGAGCAATAACGCCAATGCGATAGTCGCAACTAGTGCGGCGAAAACTTTCGAAATGATGTAAAGACTCCCGGCCTTAAAGATCGCGTGTCCGAGACCTTCGGAGGATGACATGAACTCGCCGACAATCGCGCCGATTAACGCAAAGCCCGTCGTCAGTTTGAGGCCGGCGAAGATATCGCCGAGCGAGGCGGGCACCACGAGTTTGCGAAAGATCTGCCATTTGTTGGCGCCTAGGGTGCGCATTAGATTGATTTGGTCGTCGTCGACACTCAGCGCACCTTTATACGCGATCACCAGCGCCACGACCACCACGGACAATGTCGACATCGCCACCTTCGAGGCTAGACCAGTGCCAAACCAGATGATCATTATCGGCGCCAACGCGACGATGGGTATCGATCCGATCGCGACGACGAACGGCTGCACCACGCGCGAAACGAAACGCGAGCACCACAGCGCGAGTCCGAGTACCGTGCCGATTACGTTGCCGAGCAGAAATCCTAATAGTGTTTCGCTGCCGGTCACCCAGGAGTCGCGCAGTAACGATCCGTCGTTCCACATCTTGACCAGATGGCCCCAAATGGCGCTGGGCGATCCAAACAGGAACGCGTTCAACGCTTGGTTCCCCGTGGCCCATTCCCACGCGGAAATCAGGACGATCAACAGAACGATTTGGCACAATACAACAACTATTCGTTGGCGATGGGCGTTCGCAAACGTCAATAGGGTGTTGTTCTTATTCGGCTGCGAAATGGCCGCGCCCATACTTTGACCCGTCATGGGTCGCCCGCTCGAACTTCGAGTTCGCTCCAGATCGTGCGCACATAGTCCATGAACACCGAGGATTCGCGCGCAGCGATCATGTCGGTGCGCTCGGTACCGAGTTCGATCCGGTGCATTGCTTTTACTCGCGATGGGCGATGAGAGAGAACGACGACCCGGTCCGAAAGTGACACAGCTTCTTCGACGTCGTGGGTGATCATCAGCAGCGACCGACCTTCACCGCACACCAGTTGCGCCATATCGCTTTCCAATACCAACTTAGTCTGGAAATCGAGTGCAGCGAATGGTTCGTCGAGCAACAGCACCTCGGGATCCGTTGCGAGCGTGCGCGCCAACGCGACCCGCTGGCGCATGCCGCCAGACAAACCCGAAGGATAGTAATCGTGGAAGGAAGCAAGACCCACTTTATCTAAAATGCTATGCGCACGCTCGTTGCGCTCCAACTCGGCGCCGGGCTTTAACTCCAATCCCAGAGTCACATTTCTAAGCGCCGTTCGCCATGGCAACAATAGATCTTTTTGCAACATGTAACCGACGCGCTCAGGCATTCCGTGCAATGGATGCCCACGCCAAGAAACCGTTCCGCGCGACAGAGGAATCAGTCCGCATAGCAGATTGAGTAAAGTCGTCTTACCACACCCGGATGGGCCGACGATGCTGACGATTTCTCCGGGCGCCATAGAAAACGAAATATCGCCGATCACCGCGGTAAGTCGTTCGCCCGGTTCAGCGTAAGTCTTGCCGAGATGTGTGGCGACAAGCAACGGCGACGAATTCGCCGCTGCCGCGTTCGCTCCGGAATGCTCGATAGCCCTAGTCAAAATAACTTTCCGACCTAGCTCGGGCAGATGATTTGCTCTTTCTTTACTTGACCGTTGCCACCGCCTTATCGGCATAGCTGTTATCGATCATGTCGCCGAATGGAATGGTTCCCTTTACGTTGCCCAGATACTTTTGCATTGCAATGAGATTCTCCCATTGCTTCTTATCGACCTTCACGGATTGCGCCGGAATCTTGAATTCGAATTGCATTTCAATGGCTTTATTCACGACATCGGGCGGCATGTCGGGAAATTCTTTACGCGCGACTTCTTTGGCGAATTCCGGTTTGGCATAGGCCAGACGAGAAGCCTCTTCGAACGCGTTCACTAAGGCCTGCACCACGCCCGGATTTGCCTTCGCATATTCAGGCAACAGCATGATGCCGGTATTACAAAATGGCCCCATGTAGCTGGCAAAATCGAATACGACTTTTGCGCCCTGGGACATGGCGCTGGCAACACTCGGTTGATAGGCTACGGCGATATCCGCTTGACCGGCGAGCATGGCCGCGATTTCGGTGCCCGGATTAACTTCAAGAATTTTGGTATCGACCTTGGGCTTCAAGCTATGGTCTTCGAGAATTTTCTTTGTGACGCTGAAGTTCGTATTCGGTTCCGGTGAAGTTACAAAAGTGAGTCCTTTGAATTGCCTCGGGTCTTTGATCGGTTCCTGCATTTTCGAAACGCCGAAATAATGTGCTCGTTGTACGACAGTCCCGACAACCACCCCGGGTCCGCCTTGCTCGCGCGACATCTGCGCCATGGTCGCATCACCAATGGCAAATTGCGCGGTTTTTCCAAGCACCGCGGCAAACGCTTGGGTGTCGCCACCCGCCGCACTCACATTGAGTTTCAAACCGTACTTCTCGAAGATCTTCGCGTGCTGGCCAACGTATAGATTGATGTAGCCAAGGTTGTGCACCGCCTCGACAAAGTTGATTTCTTTGAGCGGATCGGCTGCAGGAGCCGTGCGCACGCTGGTCATCAATACGATTGCGACTACGATAGCTGCCTCGCGAAAAATACCAAACCCCTTATGGACTGAATTACCGGACACTGCTTTCATGATTCGATTCCTCTGAAATGGTTGGGATGCAAAAGAAGCGCTTGCGGGGAATGCAATTCAAGGACTCTCCTGTGACTTGATCGGAGGTTGTTGGGTCGCGAATTCGCGCTGACGATCACGAGCTCACCCGACACCCTAGCAGCATTTTTTATGCCACCTGTATTAGAAACATTCAGACGTTTGGAAATGCGCTTTTTAATGCGTGAGATGCATATCAACTTTAAGAATATTTCTTTGAGGCAACTGCGCACTAGGATCATGCTGCCGCTATTTTCATGCACAAAAATAGTGAATAGCAGGCCGCTTTGTTTACCAATCGATGAGCCGGTTCATGCTTGGCATGGCACTTCCTCGCGTCACAGTGACGGGACCAAACTTGTAGGATTGTTCGATCCGATCAAGCCCGGCAAGACTGCTCAACCGAAGGAACCCGTACCTGAAAAAATCATTCCTGGCGCTGGCGATATCACGTTAAATCCCGATCAAGCGCGAGTCGGCCTGCGTGTCGTTAACAGCGGCGCTCGCGCGATTCAAGTACGTAGTCGCGATGGACGTGAGGTTAGTGAAATTTGGCGGTAGCGAGGCAATTTTTGTGCGGTATAGGTATATCACTGATTGCGCAATGCTTATTTATTTCTCAATGACGGCACTGTAAAGTTTTTCGACACTAGAAGCATGTTGCGGACAACTGAGTTCGAATTGTTAAGCTACAAAACGCGAACCTATTTGCTGCCACGTTGCGGCGCATATTTAACTTGATTGTTAAATACAAAACGCATAATGTACTCCCATGGATAGCTTGAGTACAACGTTCGCGGCGCTGTCCGATCCCACGCGCCGTGCGATTCTGGCGCGATTGACGCAGGGCGAAGCGACCGTCGGTGACCTCGCGGAGCCGTTTTCGATGTCTCTGCCGGCTGTGTCGCGCCATTTACGGGTATTGCAGGACGCGCAGTTGATCGAGCGGCGCGTCGATGCTCAGTGGCGCATGTGCACACTTCGCGCCGAGCCGTTGCGTGAAGTTTCGAACTGGATCGAGGATTACCGCAGCTTTTGGAGCGGCCGGCTGGATAAGCTGGCAGCGTATCTTAACCAGTCGAAAGTAAAGGGAGGAAAGCCGAAATGACTCAAAACGTTAGCCTTACGCGCCAGTTCGACGCGCCGCGCGAAATTGTGTTTGCGGCATTCACCAATGCGGAAGTCATGCGGGAATGGTACGGCCCGCAAGCATTCACCTGCCCGCGCGTCGAATCCGACCCGCGCCCAGGCGGCAAATACTTAATCGAAATGCGTTCTCCCGATGGCTCGGCGTTCATCGTTTCGGGTGCTTACCGAGAAG
>JANMJR010000494.1:0-3291 GCA_031371465.1 Pseudomonadota bacterium | reverse complement strand
GTATGGCTTCTGGTATGAAGGCAAGGCGGCCCAGGGGGACATCAAAGATCCCTACGGCAGCGTGATGGAGAAGGCCGGTTCGACCCGCGACGGCGGCGCCTTCTGGGATCGCATGGGCAAAGTCGCGTGTTGGAACACGCTGATGGACGAGAACCGCTACATGGTCAAAAAGTGGAACGAGTTCCTCGCCGCCTAAAGGCCTACGCGGCGCGCTCCCTCCCCGCCGCCGGGAGGGAGTAGATTCACTCAAGGTTGGTACACCAAACGATAACAAGGGCGCTTAAAGCGTGAAGCTCTCACCGACGTTGACTTCCTATGTGCAGGTCGCACCGCTGTTGCTGGTGCTGCTTTTGTTCTTCGGCGTGCCGCTGCTAATGGTCATCGCCGTGAGCTTTTTCGAGTTCGACGGCATCAACAGCGTTCCGGGATTCAAGCTCGACAACTATGCCGAGTTGTTCAGTTCCCAGATTACCATCTCGCTCTATCTTAAGACTGTCTACTATGCCTTGGTGGTATGGGCAATCACCTTGGCCATCGGTTTTACGATCGCGTATTTTTTGGCGTTTCATATTCGCAGCATCATTTGGCAGATGGCGTTGTTTTTGCTCTGCACCGTGCCATTTTGGACGTCGAATATCATCCGGATGATTTCGTGGATTCCCTTCCTCGGACGCAATGGGTTATTCAATCAGGCGCTCATGGGTGCCGGACTTACCAAAGAGCCCCTCGAGTTTCTGCTATTTTCGGATTTTGCCGTCATCATTTGCTACGTGCATTTGTTCACGTTGTTCATGATCGTGCCCATCTTTAACGCCATGGCGCGGATCGATCGTTCGTTGATCGAAGCGGCGCGCGACGGAGGCAGCAGCGCCTTGCGCATTATCTGGGAAATCGTCGTGCCGCTGTCCAAGACCGGTATCGCCCTCGGGTCGATATTCGTCATCGCCATGGTGATGGGCGACTTCTTCGTCGTGAAGGTCATGAGCGGCGGCCATAGCGCATCGGTGGCGCTCGCCATGTCCAACGAGATTTCGCTGTTGCAGTATCCACCCGCGGCGGCGAGTGCCGTGATCTTGCTGATTATTGTGACGCTGATGGTCGCGGCGATTTTGCGCATCGTCGATGTGCGTAGAGAGATCGCGGGGTAAGTAATGGCGGGCATGATCCAACAGACCTACGGCAAACGACCTTGGAGTTTTTACGCCTTGGCGGCTTTTTTTACGCTGTTCGTCGCCTTCTTATACGGGCCGATGTCAGCGATCTATATCCTGTCGTTTCAGGGCCCCACCGGCGGCCTGACCTTTCCCATGCGTGGCGCCTCGCTGCATTGGTTCGACGCGCTGTTCAGCCAGCAGCGCACCGGCGATTTTGCCGGCGCCTTTACGCGCTCCATCTGGCTTTCCATCATCGTTCTGTTGCTGACTGTGGTGATTTCCGTACTGGCGGGCCTGGCGTTCCGGCGACGTTTTTTTGGCGCCACTTTCGTATTCTATCTCGCCGTGGCAAGTTTGATCATGCCGGGGCTGTTGGTAAGTCTGGGCATCGGGCTCACATTTCAGACCATGGACATTCAGACTAAGTGGTACGCCTCGGCGCTCGGCGCACAACTGACCTGGACGCTGCCCTTCGGCCTCTTGATCATGTTCGCCGTATTCAGCCGCTTCAATCGCGCCTACGAAGAAGCGGCGCGCGATCTGGGCGCAACGAATTGGCAGATCTTTTTAATGGTGGTATTGCCGATACTCTTCCCCGGCATGATTGCCGTCGCGTTGTTCGGCTTCACGCTGTCCTACGATGAGTTTCCGCGCACCATGCTCACTTCCGGCGCGCAGAACACCTTGCCGATGGAGATTTGGGGCATGACCACTAACGTGACTTCACCGGCGCTGTATGCCTTGGGCACCGTTACTACCTTAGTGTCCTTTACAGCGATCGCGCTGGCGCTCGGGTCGATCGCATACATCCAACGGCGCCGTTCCCGGCCGCGTCCTGCCACGGAACATGCAATTGTGGCGCCGGACAACAACTAAGGACGTAACGCACAAGATGAAACCGAACGATGGCAAGCCTGTAGCGCGGACCAGAGGTGGAATCGAACTAGCCGGTGTGACCAAACGGTTTGGTGACACCATCGCGGTGGACGGAATCAATTTGAAGATACCCGGCGGCGCCTATTGCTGCCTGTTGGGCCCCTCTGGTTGTGGCAAGACCACCATCCTGCGCATGATCGCCGGCCATGAAGATCCTACACAAGGCGATGTGCTGATCGACGGCGAGCGTGTCAACGGCGAAGCGCCTGTGAAACGCGGCACGGCCATGATGTTCCAAAGCTATGCGCTGTTCCCGCATCTTAGTTGCGCGGAGAATGTCGCGTTCAACCTTAAGGTACGGGGAATCGGCAAGGAGGAGCGGCGCGCGCGCGCCGAAGAAATGCTCACGCGCGTGCGCATGGGGCAATTCGCCGATCGGCTGCCGGCGCAACTTTCCGGTGGACAGCAGCAACGCATCGCCCTGGCGCGCGCCCTGATTACCAATCCAAGGGTGCTGTTGCTCGACGAACCGCTGTCGGCGCTGGACGAGTTTCTGCGCTTACAGATGCGTGGCGAATTGAAGCGCATGCAAGCCGAGTTCGGCATCACGTTCATACACGTCACCCATACGCAAATGGAGGCGATTGCCCTGGCCGACACGGTGGTAGTCATGGACCAGGGTCGTATCGAGCAGGCAGCCACGGCGCGCGAGGTCTATGAACAACCGCGTACCGCCTACGTGGCGCGTTTCATGGGCGGTCAGAATGTACTGGCGGGCAAAGTAGTCGAGCGCCAGGGCGACGAGATCGTGATCGAAAGTGGCGGCCGGCGCATCAAAATCTCCGCGCCCAAATCAGCCTCCCTGGTGGGCAACGAGTTGCATGTTTCGGTGCGACGTGACCGCATCAAAATTCATCGCGCTCAAGCGGGGACCACCGATCCCGGTGTGAACGCCGTTATGGGCAAGGTCGGCACCATTGAATACCAGGGGACCTGGGTCAAGGTGCCTTTGGAAGGCGCTTCCGCTGAAGAGTTCGTAGCCAACGTTCCTGACGTTTCATTCTTCGCCGAGCCGGTCGCGACCGGCGACATGGTTGTGGCGAGTTGGCCGGCCCATGAGTTGCACTATCTCTCGTCGGGTAGTGTCGCCACCGCGGCATCCGGTCAGGTCGAGGCTACCATCGCCTAACGCCATGTGTGGACTGTGCGGGATTTTCCAAGGCGGTAATCACTGGACGGACGGGTCGGCCGTGCTTGCACC
>JANMJR010000481.1:0-11610 GCA_031371465.1 Pseudomonadota bacterium | reverse complement strand
CCTCCCCGCCATATTTCTTCGACAGCACCAGGGTGATCGCCGCCGTTAGCGTGGTCTTCCCATGGTCCACATGACCTATCGTCCCCACGTTTACGTGCGGCTTGGTCCGCTCAAACTTTCCTTTTGCCATTTCCTAGTCCTTACTATTTTTTGTTGATGACCGCTTCAGCAACGTTTTTGGGCGCTTCTGTGTAATGCTTAAATTCCATCGTATAGGTCGCGCGTCCTTGCGTTGCTGAACGAAGTGACGTCGAATAACCGAACATCTCGGCCAACGGCACTTCTGCCTTAATCACTTTGACGCCGGCAACATCGTCCATACCTTGAATCATCCCGCGACGGGAACTCAAGTCTCCGACTACGTTACCCATGAATTCGGGGGGCGTTTCAACCTCAACCGCCATCATCGGCTCAAGAAGCACTGGGCTTGCTTTACGCATGCCGTCTTTGAACGCTATGGAGGCCGCCATCTTAAATGCATTCTCGTTCGAGTCCACCTCGTGGTAAGAACCATCGAACAAAGTTACCTTGACATCGACCACCGGAAAGCCCGCCAGAACACCATTGGGAAGGGTTTCTTCCAAACCTTTGTTGACCGCAGGAATGTACTCGCGTGGCACAGAACCGCCCTTGATCGCATCAACAAACTCAAATCCTTTGCCCGTCTCGTTTGGCTCCATCCGAAGCCAAACGTGGCCATATTGACCACGGCCACCAGACTGTTTGACGAACTTTCCCTCGATCTCTACGGTCTTTTTGATCGCTTCGCGGTACGCTACCTGCGGCGCGCCTACATTAGCTTCTACGCCAAACTCTCGTTTCATACGGTCGACAATAATCTCCAAGTGCAACTCGCCCATACCGGAAATAATAGTTTGACCGGAATCTTGGTCGGTACGCACCCGGAACGACGGGTCTTCCTGTGCTAAGCGGTTAAGCGCTATACCCATTTTTTCCTGATCCGCCTTGGTCTTTGGCTCAACCGCAACGTGAATCACCGGCTCAGGAAATATCATGCGCTCCAGCGTAATGATCTTGCCCGGGTCACAAAGCGTTTCCCCTGTGGTTGCTTCTTTCAAGCCAATCGCTGCGGCGATGTCGCCGGCGCGGATTTCATCAATATTCTGTCGCTCGTTAGCGTGCATTTGCACCAGCCGACCAATGCGTTCTTTTTTTCCTTTGATCGGGTTGTAAACCGTATCGCCGCTCTTTACCACGCCTGAATAGACTCGCACGAAAATCAATTGGCCGACGAATGGATCCGTCATGATTTTGAATGCCAAGCCGGAGAAAGGCTCATCGTCTTGCGCCCTGCGCTGACCTTGCGTACCGTTTTCCAGTTCACCGGTTACGGGTGGAATGTCCGTGGGCGCAGGCATAAAATCTATAACCGCATCCAACATCGCTTGGACGCCCTTGTTTTTGAATGCCGAACCGCACAGCATCGGCACGATCTCAAATGCGATAGTCCGTTGGCGTAATGCCTTTTTTATCTCGTCCTCGGAAAGGTCACCCTCTTCGAGATATTTGTTCATTAGCTCTTCGGACGCCTCGGCGGCGGACTCCAGCATTTTTTCGCGCCACTCTTTTGCCGTTTCCAGGAGGTCCGTTGGAATTTCCTTGAACTCGAATTTCATCCCCTGGGACGCTTCGTCCCAGTAGATCGCCTTCATGCGAATGAGGTCAACAACGCCTTGAAATTTTTCTTCCGCGCCAATCGGAATTTGAATAGGGATCGGATTTGCCTTCAAGCGCGACCGCATTTGGTCATAGACTTTGAAGAAGTTTGCGCCAGTGCGATCCATCTTGTTGACAAACGCAAGGCGCGGCACTTTGTATTTATTCGCTTGACGCCAAACGGTTTCCGACTGGGGTTGAACGCCAGCTACCGCACAGTACACCATGCACGCGCCATCAAGAACACGCATGCTGCGCTCAACCTCAATGGTGAAGTCAACGTGGCCGGGGGTGTCAATGATGTTGATGCGATGCTCAGGAAATTTTCCGTCCATACCCTTCCAGAAGCAAGTCACGGCAGCAGAGGTAATGGTGATACCACGCTCTTTTTCCTGCTCCATCCAATCGGTCGTGGTGGCGCCATCGTGCACTTCGCCGATCTTGTGGCTTTCGCCCGTGTAAAACAGGACGCGCTCAGTCGTTGTCGTTTTACCAGCGTCGATATGAGCGCTAATGCCGATGTTGCGATAACGCTCTATGGGTGTCTTGCGTGCCACGTGTCTAGCCTATGTCTGATGTATTCGGCGAATTAAAATCGATAATGGGAGAAAGCTTTGTTAGCTTCAGCCATACGGTGGACTTCCTCGCGCTTTTTGATCGCGCCGCCCTTACCTTCCGAGGCTTCGAGCAATTCCGAGGCCAAACGGCCCCACATTGACTTCTCACTGCGCTTGCGTGCCGCTTCGCGCAGCCAACGCATGGCCAAAGCAGTACGCCGAACAGAACGAACCTCGACCGGCACTTGGTAGTTCGCACCGCCAACACGCCGACTTTTCACTTCAACCAAGGGCTTGGAATTATTTAGCGCCGTGACAAATACTTCGAGTGGGTCTTTACCGGATTTTTTCGATATCTGATCCAACGCACCGTAAACGATACGCTCGGCAACGGATTTCTTACCACCGATCATGATGACGTTCATGAACTTAGCGACATCTTCACTCTTGTACTTTGGATCAGGGAGGATTTCGCGCTTCGGGACTTCTCTACGACGTGGCATGGCTTTTACCTTAACTCAATTCAATTAAGCTGCTTTGGGTCGCTTCGCACCGTACTTCGAGCGACTTTGCTTGCGATCTTTTACACCGGCCGTATCCAGGCTGCCACGGACAATGTGATAACGCACACCGGGCAGATCTTTGACGCGACCACCGCGAATCAATACCACCGAGTGCTCCTGAAGGTTATGCCCTTCGCCACCGATGTAACCGATCACTTCGAAGCCATTCGTTAAGCGCACCTTTGCAACTTTACGCAATGCTGAGTTCGGCTTTTTCGGTGTCGTGGTGTAAACACGAGTGCACACGCCACGTTTTTGCGGGCTCGACTCTAGTGCCGGTACTTTGCTCTTTACTACGGGCTTAACACGCGGTTTGCGCGTCAATTGATTAATGGTTGGCATACGGGTCCAAAAAAATTGCTGTCAACTCGCCCTTAGGAAAATTCCTTGGCCGGGTTGGGATCGAAAAAAGATTGCGAGTTTACGATGCACGACTAACCCTGTCAAGCAACCTGCTCGCTGTCCGCGCTTATTTCCTCGTCGTAAATCCCCAATGCACGGCTTTGCGACAAATCGCCGCCTCGTAAGCGCTTGCGGCGAGCAGTGTGGTAGGCCAAACCGGTACCCGCGGGGATCAAACGGCCCACGATGACATTTTCCTTCAATCCGCGTAGCTCGTCCCTCTTGCCCATGATGGCTGCTTCGGTAAGAACGCGGGTCGTCTCTTGGAACGAGGCGGCCGAGATGAAGGAATCCGTCGACAACGAAGCTTTAGTGATTCCCAGCAAAATATTCTCATAGGTCGCGGGATGTTTGCCATCCTTAGTAGCGGCATCATTTTCCGACAACACCTCAGCACGCTCTACCTGTTCGCCCGGGATGAAGTTTGTATCACCCGAACTAAGTATTTGCACACGGCGCAACATTTGACGCACGATCACCTCGATATGTTTATCGTTTATTTTGACGCCCTGTAAACGATACACATCCTGTACTTCATCCGTGACATAGCGCGTCAGTGCCTCGATACCGAGCAGTCGCAAAATATCGTGTGGATCAACCGGTCCGTCAACGATCATCTCGCCTTTATTGACTACCTGACCGTCGTGCACCGTGACATGTTTTTCTTTCGGAATCAGGTATTCGTGGGCGACGCCATCCAAATCAGTAATGATCAGGCGCTGCTTACCTTTTGTATCCTTTCCGAACGAGATCGTGCCGGTAGCTTCGGCAAGCAGGCCTGCATCCTTTGGCGAGCGCGCCTCGAAAAGTTCTGCCACACGCGGCAAGCCACCGGTAATGTCGCGCGTCTTAGATGATTCTTGGGGAATACGCGCCAGCACTTCCCCGATCGAAGCCTGCTGACCGTTCTTCACGGTAATGATGGCGCCTATCTGGAAGGTATAGTTCACATGCGTGTCGGAATTGGGTATCTTGACTTCCTGACCCTTATCGTTCAACAGCTTCACTTGGGGACGCAAGCCTTTCGACTGCGCGCTACCACGACGCTTGGGATCAATCACAACCAGCGTCGAAAGACCGGTCACGTCGTCGATCTGTTTCGCAACGGTCACGCCCTCTTCGACGTTCTCGAACCGGACTTCACCGGCGTACTCGGTAATAATCGGGCGAGTGTGCGGATCCCACATCGCCAAAACCTGGCCCGCTTTTGCTTTAGTGCCATCCTGCACACTAAGAATTGCGCCATAAGGGATTTTGTGTCGTTCACGTTCGCGTTCAGCGTCGTCAACCACGATAATTTCGCCGCTGCGGGAAATAACCACCGGCTCGCTACGCGCGTTGGTCACATAACGCATGGTTGGGGTAAAGCGCACCGTACCGTTGGATTTACTTTCAACCTGGCTCACCACTGCCGCGCGCGACGCGGCGCCACCGATGTGGAAGGTGCGCATGGTCAACTGCGTCCCCGGCTCACCGATGGACTGAGCCGCAATCACGCCTACCGCTTCGCCAACGTTAACCGAACTGCCGCGCCCTAGGTCGCGACCATAGCATCGTACGCAAAGTCCGTGACGGGTTTCGCAGTTAAGCGGCGTTCTAACCTTTACTTCGTCGATTCCGGCGGCTTCGATTGCGTCAACTAGCGCCTCGTGAAGCAGTTCGCCAGCGTGAATCATTGTCTCACCCGACTCCAAGCTGAAAACATCGGTCGCGGTTGTGCGGCCCAAAATTCGATCACGTAAGGGTTCAACCACCTCACCCCCTTCAACCAGGGCGCGCATAACCATACCATCGGTGGTGCCGCAGTCGAGCTCCGTCACGACCAAATCTTGCGTCACGTCCACTAGTCGGCGCGTCAAGTATCCTGAGTTTGCCGTCTTTAACGCAGTATCAGCGAGACCCTTACGCGCGCCGTGGGTGGAAATAAAGTACTGCAATACGTTCAACCCTTCACGGAAATTCGCTGTGATCGGTGTCTCGATGATCGAACCATCGGGCTTCGCCATCAAACCGCGCATTCCCGCCAACTGGCGAATCTGAGCGGCGGAACCCCGCGCACCAGAATCAGCCATCATGTAGATCGAATTGAACGACTCTTGATTGACAGTTTTGCCCTTGCGATCAACCACAGGTTCTGTGCCGAGTTGTTCCATCATTGCCTTGGCAACGTGGTCGCCCGCGCGACTCCAGATATCCACTACCTTGTTGTAACGTTCTCCTTGGGTTACCAGACCCGAAGTGTATTGGGATTCGATTTCCTTTACCTCTTTTTCGGCACTAGAAATAATCGCTTCTTTCTGATCCGGCACGAGCATGTCATCAACCGCAATCGAAATACCCGCACGAGTCGCAAGACTAAAACCAGTCTGCATCAGTTTGTCCGCAAAAATGACGGTTTCGCGAAGACCGCAACGATGAAAGCTTGCATTGATGAGGCGCGAAATTTCTTTCTTTTTGAGCGCTTTGTTGATGAGCGGAAATGGCAGGCCATCGGGTAACACCTCGGACAATAACGCTCGTCCGACCGTCGTTTCATAGCGAGTCACTTTCTCTTTGCGCTCGCCCTCTTCACTGATTTCAATCTCTTTAATCCGTACTTGAACCCGCGCATGCAATTCGACCTTGCGCGACTCGTACGCACGCGAAACTTCTGAGACGTTACTGAAAAGCGTACCTTCGCCGATCGCATTCACACGATCACGAGTAATGTAATACAGGCCCAATACGATATCTTGGGATGGCACGATAATCGGATCACCGTTTGCCGGTGACAATATATTGTTGGAGGCAAGCATCAGGGTGCGCGCTTCCATCTGCGCCTCAAGCGACAACGGCACATGAACAGCCATCTGGTCACCGTCAAAGTCGGCGTTGAATGCAGCGCAAACAAGCGGATGCAATTGGATCGCTTTGCCTTCGATTAAGACTGGCTCGAATGCTTGAATGCCCAGCCGATGCAACGTCGGAGCACGGTTCAGCAACACAGGATGTTCGCGGATTACTTCTTCGAGAATATCCCAAACAACGGGTTCTTCCGCCTCCACCATGCGCTTGGCGGCCTTGATCGTGGTCGCTAAACCCATCACTTCAAGGCGATTAAAAATGTATGGCTTAAATAGCTCCAATGCCATTTTTTTCGGCAGCCCGCATTGATGTAGCTTAAGTTGCGGACCGACCACAATTACCGAGCGGCCTGAGTAGTCCACGCGTTTACCCAACAAGTTCTGACGGAAGCGGCCGCTTTTACCTTTAATCATATCGGCCAACGATTTAAGCGCGCGCTTGTTTGCCCCCGTCATGGCCTTGCCGCGACGGCCATTGTCGAGCAACGAATCCACAGATTCTTGCAACATGCGCTTTTCGTTGCGCACGATAATTTCCGGGGCCTTTAGTTCAAGCAGACGACGCAAGCGATTGTTGCGATTGATGACGCGGCGATAGAGGTCGTTCAAGTCACTGGTCGCGAAGCGGCCTCCATCCAACGGCACCAACGGACGTAGCTCTGGCGGCAATACCGGCAAAACTTCCATAATCATCCAATCGGGCTTCACGCCGGAACGGGAAAACGCCTCGAGCACCTTAAGCCGCTTAGCGATTTTTTTGATTTTGGTATCAGATCCGGTGGCCGCCAAGTCCGTACGTAGCCGCTCCATCTCACGACTGAGGTCGAGTTTGCGTAGCAGGTCGCGTACACCCTCGGCACCCATTGCAGCGGAGAAATCATCCCCATATTCTTCTAACTTGGCAAGGTAGTCATCTTCCGTCAGAAGTTGGCCGCGCAGTAGTGGCGTCATACCACCATCGGTCACGACATAGGCTTCGAAATACAGCACGCGCTCGATGTCGCGTAGGGTCATATCGAGCACCATACCGAGACGGGACGGCAGCGATTTCAAAAACCAAATATGCGCCACCGGACTCGCCAGTTCGATATGGCCCATGCGTTCGCGACGCACTTTCGACAGCGTTACTTCCACGTTACACTTTTCGCAAATCACGCCACGATGTTTTAGGCGTTTGTATTTTCCGCACAAGCATTCGTAGTCTTTAATCGGACCAAAAATCTTGGCGCAAAACAACCCGTCGCGCTCCGGTTTGAAGGTACGATAATTAATGGTTTCCGGTTTTTTCACTTCACCGTAAGACCACGAACGGATTTTCTCCGGCGAGGCAAGGCCGATGCGAATCGCATCGAATTCTTCTTCTTGGGTTACTTGCTTAAATAAGTCTAATAGCGCTTTCATCATTCACTCCTGTTGGGCGTGAGGTACAGCAAATCAATAAATCTCGCGTCAAATAATTCGATCGTGGCCCACTAGAACCGATCCAGATCGATGTCAATTGCAAGCGATCGAATCTCCTTCACCAGCACGTTGAAGGACTCGGGCATTCCGGCTTCGATCTTGTGCTCACCTTTGACGATGCTTTCGTAAACCTTGGTGCGCCCATTCACATCATCGGACTTTACCGTCAGCATTTCTTGCAGCGTATAAGCCGCTCCATATGCCTCGAGCGCCCATACCTCCATCTCACCAAAACGCTGGCCGCCGAATTGCGCCTTGCCACCCAGCGGCTGCTGCGTAACTAGGCTATAAGGTCCCGTCGAACGTGCGTGCATTTTGTCGTCAACCAAGTGGTGCAATTTGAGGATATGCATATAACCGACCGTGACGGTACGATCGAATGCATCGCCGGTTCGGCCATCTATCAGCTGAATCTGCCCCGAGCGCGGCAGTCCCGCGAGCTCGAGCATATCTTTGATCTCCGCCTCGGTCGCGCCATCGAATACCGGAGTCGCGAAAGGAACGCCCTTGCGCAGGTTATTCGCAAGCTCCATGATTTCCCCATCGCTGAACGAATCCAACTCTTCCTTTTTGCCGGTCGAGTTGTAAATTTTCTCCAAGAATTTGCGCACCTTGGCAATATTCTCCTGGGCGTTGAGCATTTCGCCAATCTTGATTCCAAGCCCTTTTGCTGCCCATCCCAGATGGGTTTCAAGGATTTGTCCAACGTTCATCCGCGACGGCACACCGAGCGGATTCAGGACTACATCCATCGGGGTTCCATCGGCCATAAAAGGCATATCTTCGACCGGGACAATCTTCGAGATAACCCCTTTATTACCGTGACGACCAGCCATCTTGTCACCAGGCTGAAGACGACGCTTCACTGCCACATAAACCTTGACCATTTTTTGTACGCCCGGCGGCAACTCGTCACCTTGCGTTAGTTTCTTTTTCTTCTCGTCGAAGAGTTTTTCAAACTCGGCGCGCTTTTGCGTCAAGCTGTCTTTGATCGCCTCCAATTGCAATGCAACTTCGTCATTTGCGACACGCACGTCAAACCATTCGGATCGGCTAATCTCGTCCAAATAGCCCTTAGTGATTTTTGCGCCTTTTGCAAGTTTCTTCGGACCACCTTTGGCGATCTTGTTTAATAAAAGGCGTTCGATCCGCTCGGCAGCGTCATTCTCGACGATACGCATTTGATCGGCGAGATCAGTTTTGAAGTGCTTTAGCTCCTCGTCGATAATTTGCTGGGCGCGCTTGTCACGCTCGATGCCTTCACGCGTAAACACTTGTACGTCGATGACCGTGCCTGACATTCCGGACGGCACGCGCAGGCTCGTGTCCTTCACATCCGAGGCCTTTTCGCCGAAAATTGCCCTTAGCAATTTTTCTTCGGGCGTCAGTTGCGTTTCGCCCTTCGGCGTAACCTTGCCAACCAGAACATCACCCGCGTCTACTTCCGCGCCGATGTAGATGATTCCGGAATCATCCAGACGCCCAAGCATGCGCTCGGACAGGTTCGAAATATCACGGGTGATCTCTTCCGGGCCGAGTTTGGTATCGCGCGCCACGACCGACAGTTCTTCGATATGGATCGAGGTGTATCGGTCTTCCGCAACGATTCGTTCGGAAATCAGGATCGAGTCTTCGAAGTTGTATCCATTCCATGGCATGAACGCAACAAGCAGATTTTGACCAAGCGCTAACTCACCGATATCGGTCGATGCGCCGTCGGCAATCACGTCGTTGAGGCTGATCACTTCGCCGACCCTCACAACAGGCCGCTGATTGATGTTGGTGTTTTGATTGGACCGCGTGTACTTTGTAAGGTTGTAGATATCCACGCCGACCTCACCCGCTTGCGTCTCCGCGTCATTGACGCGCACAACGATACGCGAGGCATCAACGTAATCCACCGCGCCACCACGGCGCGCGCAAACAACGGTGCCTGAATCGAGTGCAACAGTGCGCTCGATACCGGTACCTACCAGCGATTTCTCGGCGCGCAGGCAAGGAACCGCCTGGCGTTGCATATTGGATCCCATCAACGCGCGGTTCGCGTCATCGTGCTCCAAGAACGGAATGAGCGAAGCGGCAACCGATACAATCTGTGCCGGCGCTACATCGATGTGGGTAATACGATCCGGCGGCATCAAAGTGAATTCGTTCTTGTGACGGCAAGATACAAATTCATCGACAAACGCGCCGGCTTTATCCAATTGCGCGTTCGCTTGCGCGATCACATGATTGCTTTCCTCGATCGCAGACAAAAATTCAATCTCTTTCGATACTTTGCCATTCTTGATTTTGCGGTACGGCGTTTCCAAAAATCCGAATTCATTGGTCCGCGCATACAACGCCAAGGAATTGATCAAACCGATGTTCGGTCCTTCCGGCGTTTCGATCGGACACACGCGGCCATAATGGGTCGGATGCACATCGCGCACTTCGAAACCCGCCCGCTCTCGCGTTAAGCCACCGGGCCCTAATGCAGACACGCGGCGCTTGTGGGTGATTTCCGAGAGTGGATTCGTTTGGTCCATGAACTGGGACAATTGGCTCGAACCAAAAAACTCTTTGATCGCAGCGGAAATCGGTTTCGCGTTGATCAAGTCATGGGGCATCAAGTTATCGGATTCGGCCTGCGACAAGCGTTCCTTGACGGCGCGTTCGACGCGCACCAAACCAGCGCGAAATTGGTTCTCCGCCAATTCACCGACTGAGCGCACCCGACGATTGCCTAAGTGATCGATATCGTCGATTTCACCCCGACCATTGCGTAGCTCGACGAGGATCTTGATAACGGCAATGATGTCTTCATTTGACAGCGTGCTCGCGCCGACAAGCTCGTTGCGCCCAACACGGCGATTGAATTTCATGCGCCCTACGGCAGACAGATCGTATCGATCTTCGCTAAAGAACAACCCACCAAATAGGGCTTTCACCGCCTCTTCAGTTGGTGGCTCACCCGGACGCATCATGCGATAGATCACGACTCGCGCGGCGGTCTGATCGGCACAATCATCGATACGCAGTGTCTGAGAAATATAGGGCCCTTGATCCAAATCATTGGTATAGATTGTTTTGAATTCCGTAACACCGGCGTGAATCGTTTTCGCTAGATTTGTCTCGGTAATTTCTTCATTGGCGGCTAATAATATTTCGCCCGTTTCCTTGTCAATGACATTGTGGGAAACCACGCGGCCAAGGACGAAATCTTCCATGACTTCCAATTTCTTGAGTCCCGCCTGCTCCATTTCACGAATGTGCTTGACGGTGATTCGCTTGTCCTTTTGGACGATCAGTTTGCCGGCTTTTGTCGCGATGTCGAATTTGGCAATTTCACCGCGCATGCGTTCCGGCACCACTTCAAACTCGATTCCCTTCTTGGTGAAATGGAAGGTATCGGTCATGAAAAAATCGGCCAGAATCTGCTCCGGCGTATAACCTAATGCTTTCAACAATACGGTAACCGGCATCTTGCGACGACGGTCAACGCGAAAGTAGAGATAGTCTTTCGGATCGAACTCGAAATCGAGCCAGGAGCCACGGTACGGAATAATGCGCGCCGAGAATAGTAATTTTCCGGAGGAGTGGGTCTTACCCCGATCATGCTCGAAAAACACGCCCGGACTACGGTGCAACTGGGATACGATGACCCGCTCTGTCCCATTGATAATGAATGAGCCCGTCGAGGTCATCAGGGGAATTTCACCCATGTAGACTTCTTGCTCTTTGACTTCTTTAATAGTCGGCTTGGACGCCTCTTTGTCCATGATGGTCAAGCGCACCTTGGCGCGTAATGGCGAGGCGTAGGTCAAACCGCGTTGCTGACATTCCAGCATGTCGAACGGCGGCGTACCAAGCACATAGTTCACATACTCTAGACGCGCATTGCCGCTATGGCTGGCGATCGGAAATACGGATGTAAATGCGGATTGCAACCCTTTGTTGGCGCGGTCTAAAGCGGGAATCCCTGCTTGCAGAAATTCGGTGAATGAATCGAGCTGAGTAGCGAGAAGAAAAGGCACATCAAGTACGCTCGCGCGCTTCGCGAAGCTTTTGCGTATGCGTTTTTTCTCGGTAAATGAATAGCTCATGAAGGCTCCGTTTTAAGAATTA
>JANMJR010000470.1:0-4179 GCA_031371465.1 Pseudomonadota bacterium | reverse complement strand
ACGACTCCTCCCGTTTTCGATCTCTTTGCGCCGCGCCTTGCGCGGGCGAAGGAGATTGTCTTAAATTATTAATTGACTCGATTGACCAACCCTGAATCTATCGCTCAGCGGATGAATAGTCAATTGCACACAATCTTGTTATCGAATTTTCATGTTAGGGCGTGCGCTTGGAAGTCGCAGACTGCGTTACCGAAACAAGTGTTCAAATCAATCGGCTTTGGGAATGCGCGGTAACACAAATGGATGCGCTATTTCATAGGCGCGCGCGGCGCGCAGCACGAGTGCATCGGCGAATTTCGCGCCGACAATTTGCATTGCCACCGGTAAACCGTTGGCTGCGAAGCCACACGGCACAGTCGCGGCAGGCTGTTGGGTCAGGTTAAACGGATAGGTAAACGGCGACCATTGCCACCAGCGTTTCATATCGCTATCGGGGGGCACTTCGTGACCGGCGGCGAAGGCGGTGGTTGCCAATTGTGGCGTGATGAGCAAATCGTATTGGTCGTGCAAGCCGTTCATGCGACGGCCGAAGGCATCCCGCGCACGTTCCAGTTGGCGATACTCGATCGCGCTTAGTGTGAAACCGGGCTCGGCCAATTCCAACATGCCCGGATCGCACAACGCCCTTTGTGCCGGCGACATCGGCGCGACGGCTAACGCTAATGCGAGCGCCCACATCGGCTGCATGATGGCGATCGGGTCGTCGAGCTTGAGATCGATTTCTTCGACATGGGCGCCTAGTTGGTTGAATTCATTCGCGGCGCGCGCCACGATCTGCGCTACTTCAGCCTCGACCTTGGCGTAACCCAGCGTGGGGCTATAGCCGATGCGTAGCCCTTTCACGCCTTTGTCCAATTCTTTTCGATAGTCGATACCAAGCACCGGCCCTGCTGCCCAGTCGCGCCCATCGGGCTGTGCGGTGAGCGTGAGCATCAATGCCGCGTCCGAAACCGTGCGGCTGATGGGGCCTTGGTGCCATAGGGTCCACGCGGGCGAGTGGGGATAGACGGGGACGATGCCCCAGGTGGGCTTGATGCCGAACAAACCGCAAAAACTCGCTGGGATGCGGATCGATCCACCGCCGTCAGTAGCCACATTGAATGTGCCCATGCCGAGTGCCGCGGCCACCGCGGCGCCGCCGCTGCTGCCACCGGGCGTGAGGCGTTTGTCCCACGGATTGCGCGTGATGCCGCTTAACGGACTGTCGGTAACGCCTTTCCAGCCGAATTCCGGCGTGGTGGTTTTGCCCAAAATAATCGCGCCTTGTTCACGCAGCCGGGCGACCGGTGGCCCGTCTTCATTCCACGATTGATTCGGATCGATAGTGCGCGAGCCGCGCAATGTGGGCCAGCCCTTGGCTAAGATTAAATCTTTAACCGTCGCGGGTACCCCATCGGCCGGGCCTAAAGATTTACCGCTGAGCCAGCGCTGTTCCGATTCGCGCGCACTGGCAAGTGCCGCAGCTTCGTCGACCACACAAAAGGCGTTGTAGATCGGGTTCAGCTTGGCGATGCGCGCCAAGGCGGCGCGGGTTACTTCGACGGGTGAGAGATGCCGAGCGCGATATTGCTCGGTGAGCTCGGCGGCAGATAACAGGAGCGGATCGATGGCAATCCCCTAATAATCGAAATTCAAAAAAAATCGGGTGAAAGAAAGTTTCCCTCCCCGGATACTACGCCCACTGCCTCAGAACTTTGTCATTCTGAGTTGCCTGTGTGAGCGCGGCCAACACTGCACATGAACCATGAACCATGAACCGGCAATGCCATCGCTCCTCCCTTTCTTAAAGGGAGGTTGGGACGGGGTAGCCCTAGGCCACTCCGCCTCAATCGCCCTTTTCTAGTAGCAGCAATTGTACTTATGCTACAAAAGGGGAAGGCGTGGCGCACGGCCTCTGTGGATAAGTACGGTTCATGGAAAGCTGCCTGTATCGGCGTTGCCGACACTGCCCACGGACCATGAACCGCCGGCGTTCTTGCTTCCACTCCCACATGTCATCCTGAGCAACGTGAAGGATCTGCTTTCGCCACCGTAAAAAAGCAGATCCTTCACTGCGTTCAGGATGACATGTCAGAGGTGACAATCCCAATAGGGTTCATGGAAAGCGAAGCGAAGAATCTGCTTTCCAGTGACCTGAAGCAGATTCTTCGGCCTACGGGCCTCAGAATGACAATTACCAGAGGCGCCCCTTAAGCTTTCTTGCTCATGCCTTTCAACACGGCTTCCGCCGTGATTGGCATCTGCCTTACCCTTGAACCCACCGCGTTAAAAATGGCGTTGGCCACCGCCGGCGCCACAACCGTAGACGCCGGCTCCCCAACACCACTCGGATGGCGCTTCGATTGCACGATTTCCACATCGATCTGCGGGATATCTTGCAGACGAATGGGAACGTACTCATGGAAGTTGGTCTGCTGGAACGCGCCGTTTTTCAGCGTCAGTTTTTCCGACAATATCTGGCTTGCCCCCCATAAAGCGCTACCCTGAATTTGCGCCTTGATGTTCATCGGGTTTACCGCGATGCCCATGTCCATGGCGATGGTGAGGCGATTAATTTTGACCGCCCCTGTCGCAGGATCGACCGTCACTTCGGCGACGCCCGCCACCCAGGTTGGGCTTTGCCGCTCTTCCGCCGAGGACACGGCGATTCCCATGGCGGTGTTCGGTGGTAGCTTCTTCGTACCCCAGCCCGCTTTGCGCGCCGCAACCCGGAGCACGTTGGCTAGCCGCAAGGCGCCACCCACCGTCGCTGACTCATACATTGGCCAAGACCCTTCCTTGGTCCAAGGCAGCGAAATCCACAGTTGATCCATGTAGTAGTCCGACGGTGTGCCCGGCTTGTGGCCACTGTTGGGAATACCGCGATTGCCGCCTTTGCCATCCAACATCGACAGGCGGAACTCCAACGGATCGCGTCCCAACGAGTGGGCTACTTCATCCATGAACGATTCCACCACGAACATGTTGTAGGAGTTGGAGACAGTACGTAATGCACTGGCCTGAACCGCCCACGTCGTTTTATCGTTGTTCCAAGCGCGAACGCGATGATTGTCCAGGTGATACCAGTGGTCGCTGCCGCCGATGGACCATTGATCGATGTCCGCCTTGCGGCCATCCCAGGAATCTTGCTGCAGCCAATCGCTGCCGAATTTTTTGCCGACGCCAAAGCGCGCGCCCATCCAGCCGCAAACGATGTCGTGGTTCATGGCCGAAAGCTTGCCGCCCTTGAGTCCGGCCTTAAGCTTATGGAAGGTCGGCGTACGCGGAAAGCTGGTGGCAAAATTCGACTCCCGGGTTTGAATCAACTTCACCGGGCGCCCCGCCTCTTTGGCGCAGAAAGCGGCCGCGAGGATCTCATCGTAATCCTGCTTGCCGCCGAAACCGCCGCCGACCAGTTGGTTATGAATGAAGACCTTGATTTCTTCCGGCTTTTGCTTCAACGCCGTCGCCAGATAGCCAGTCAAGGTCATGCGCGCGAACGATGCGCCTTGGGTGCCGGTATAGACATGCCACTCGTCATTCACCTGTTGCACGGTGGCATTCAACGGTTCCATTGTGGCGTGGCACACCATCTCTGTGGTGTATTCCAACTCCAGGGTTTTATCCGCCTCGCCCAATGCCTTGTCCACATCGCCCTCGAGCACCCAGGCGCCTTCCGCTTTGCTCGGATCGCTCTGCATTTGCTGATACTCGGCTTTCAAGTCCTCGCTGCTCAAGTTGCCGTACGGACCCTCGTCCCATTTGACGTTCAGGACTTTCGCAGCTTGCATCGCCTGCGGGAATTTTTCCGCCAGCGCCACGACCCATCCGGTGCATTTTCCGAGCGCATTGTCAACAATTACGGCCTTCACAAATCCGGGTATTTTCTTCGCTTCGGTATCGTCTACCTCGGTTACTTTTGCGCCATATCGTGAACGTGGAATAACCAACGCGCCGTAGAGCATATTCGGCAGAAACACGTCGATGCCGTATTTCGCCTGGCCGTTGGTTTTGGCGGGGATATCGATAGCCGGCACGGATTTGCCGATGATTTCGTAGTTGCTCGGATTCTTGAGTTTGATGCTTTTGAAATCGTCAGGATAGCTGAACCTGCGGTCGATCTTTACCTTCTGCAGAATTTCGCCGTAGGATACCGAGCGTTTGGAAGATCGATGAACCACGCGGCTGTTGGCCGCAAAG
>JANMJR010000467.1:0-2332 GCA_031371465.1 Pseudomonadota bacterium | reverse complement strand
GCCGACTTTCTTGTCCCAAACCACTTTACCGGTTTGGTTGTCGAGTGCAACAACGTGTGCATCAAGGGTGGCAAGGTAAACTTTATTGTGATACGGCGCTACGCCGCGGTTAACCACGTCACAGCACAGTTTCGGGAACACGTCGCCGGGAAGCTCACGCTCGTGTTTCCAGTTTACTTTACCCGTCGAGCCTTCAACGGACCAAACTTTGTTGTAGGACGACGTGACGTACAACGTGCCATTCACAGCAATAGCTTGGCTGTCTTGGCCGTCCAACACGCCAAACGACAGATTCCATTTCGGAACCAAGCGATTGATATTATGAACGTTGATTTGCGCCAATGGGCTATAACGCGTAGCGCTATAGTCACGACCATAATGCAACCAGTTGTTGGCGTCTTTATCGGCGTTCAACAACATATCGTCTGTTACGTAGTTGGTGTACAGATACGCACCGGCCTCATCGAGACCCTGTGCGAACGCCTGCCCACCTACTACGGCCGCGGCAATAGCCGCAACCTTTAGGAACTTCAGCGATTTACGCATTTAACTACCTCCTGTTGTGATTCATTAGTTCTTTGCGACGATCAATGACTTACTGTGACAGCTTAATGTAAAAAATTACATTTAGCTGCGTGGTGTATAGCGTTATTACGAGGTAAATCCGCTACCATTCGCACTATAAAGAACGGGAAAAATGCGGTCAATAGGTTTTCTGGAAATAATTCGACATAACTCAGGGATTTACGCATTGATGCGGCGCAACAAATTCTTTGCAACCTATCGGTTTGGAAATCAGCGGGCTCAATAGCCAAAGGCAATTGAATCCCCGTGTTAAGATTTCTAGATGAGGGAAATCCCGATTTTCCTCATCCATTAAAATTCAAAGAGATTTCAATGATTCACTCGTGCATCCACTAAGGCCAATGGCGTACGTGTTCGGCCATCTGATGTTGCTTTGCTCCGTACTAGCGTCCGCCACCGATGTTCTGACTAACAATTACGACAACGCTAGGACCGGCGCAAATCTAAGCGAATTGAGGCTGAACCTCGCGAACGTCGGCTTGCGTTCGTTCGGCCGAATGTTTAGCTACGCTGTGGATGGCCCGTCGCTGAGTCAGCCCCTGGTGGCGACGCGGGTCGAATTACCTGACGGCGCGCGGCGCGATTTGGTCATAGTTACCACGGCGAGCAATAGCGTCTACGCCTTTGACGCCGAGGCTGGCGGTGACGGACCAATCTGGCGCAATACCCTGGTTGAATTGCCCGACGGCGCAGCCGCTGAGCCCATCGGCATTTACAGTACGCCAGTGATAGACCGGGGGCGCAATGCTGTTTACGTCGTCGCCGGCCTGCGGCAGGGCGATCGCGTGAAATACATCCTCCAGGCGCTTAACCTAGGCGACGGCCGGGTACACGCTTCCGTGTTGATCGAAGGCGCGCAGCGAATTGGCGACGCGGCGATTAAGTTCGAGCCGACCGCTACCCGCATTGCAGTGCAACGGGCCGCACTCGCCATTGCCAAGGGAAAAATTGTTGTCGCTTTTGGCGGCGATTTTTTCGAAGGTTGGGTATTTGCTTTTGATCAAGGGGATTTAAAGCGCTCGCCCGGGGTTTATTGCACTACCTGTGTCAGCCGCGTCAAAGCCCTATCGAAAGTCGATTTTATGGATTCGAATTGTATCTTGCTCGGCCCTGGCGGCGGCATTTGGCAATCCGGGCGCGGGCCGGTAGTCGACGAACATGGGCTGGTCTATTTTTTCACCGGCAATAAGCAACACGTCATAAAAAAAGGTTGCATGATCCCGCCCAACGACAACGCCTGTTCCCAATGCAAAACCGAGGGCGGATGCCTGTGCAAAGGCATCGGAAATTCCGGCGTGTGTCGCGGTCCGGACGTATGCCAAACGAACGTATCGGAGAGTCGCGAAATTTTTGACACCAACGAAGCCATGATCCAGTTGGACCCAAGCAAAGGACTCAAGCTCACCGGCTGGTTCCGCCCTGCGAATTGGAACATCGCCGGCGCCGACGGCTTGGAAATAAATGATCTTGATTTGGGCGGCTCCGGGCCACTGATGATTCCCGGCGCCCATCGATTAATCGGTGGCGGTAAACAAGGTTTGATGTACGTCCTCGATACCCAGCGTTCAACCGGCGCCTGCGTGCCATCTTCGACGCAGACCTGCATTGCAAACGACGCGATACAGAGCTTTCAAGTCGCACCACCGCCACCGCGACCCAACCAATACTACCGCCACATTCTCGGTGGTCCAGTCATTTGGTCGCGCTCACCGGAGAAAGGCGGGGCCGTGGCCTACGTGTGGCGCGA